>QMMC01000049.1 GCA_003647065.1 Deltaproteobacteria bacterium
AGCGTCTCCCTTCTCGTGATGGGAGCGGGTGTCGAGGAGCTTCGCCAGGTCCTTCCAGTTCTTCTGCTCCGTGTAGACCTCTTCGAGGAGATCAGCCGCCAGGGGGTGGGCGGGGTCCTCTTCGAGGATCTGCATGAAGAGGTCACCGGACGCCTTCGAGTCGCCCATCTTCTTGTAGACGACCTCACCCGCTTCGGCGCGGATGTCCCGGGCCTTCGCCGGGTTCTGTTCCTTGTCGGCTCGGCCGCTGAGCAGCGTCACCAACTCCTGCCACGACTGGCTCTTCTTGTAGAGCGCCGCCGTGCCCGCATACGCGGCGTCACTCGACGGATCAACGGCGAGGGCCTGGCCGTAGCACTGGATGGCGAAGTCCGGCCGCGCGAGGTGCTCGCCGTACAAGCGCCCCATCAGCACGTAGAGGCCGACGGTGTCCGTGTCCTCGTCGGGCTCCTGGGCCGACTCGCTGAGGATGCTGATCGCTTCGTTCCACTTGTCTGCGTTCGACGCCGCCAACCGCGCGACCTCACGCTGGGTGCGCTCGTCTCGGGGCTCGTCGGAGAGGGCCTGGACGTAGGCCACGAAAGCGCTCTCGGCGTCGTCGAGCTTGTCGTCGTAAATGCTGGCGATCTCGCGGAGCACGTCGGCGCGACTGCCGACGTCTTCTTCGCGCTCGGCCTTCTCGAGGAGCACCTCGACCAGGCCCGCCATGTCGTTGCGCTGACGCTTGATCTCTTCGATGCCGATGAAGGCGATCTCATCGTCCTCGTCGACTTCGAGGACCTTGAGATAGGCCGCCTCCGCCGCCTCGGCATCCTCACGCTCGTTTTCTTCGATGCGCGCGACCCGAAACCAGAGGGCCTTCTTCACCTCGCCGTCATCGGCGCTGTCCGCTGCCTCACCGAGCACGGCGGCAGCTTTGTCCCAGGCGCCGGCGGGCTCGGCGATGCGCTCGAGGTTCACCGCGAGGTCCTCGTCGCCGGGGGCGCCGAGCAACTTCTCCTTGGCGGCGTCGAAAGCCTTCTCGTCGAGGCTGCCCTTCTTTTGCGGGACGCGGCTCGCGCGCGCGACCGTCTCGATGGCGGCGAGGAAGTCTGCAGCGTCCTTGAAGCGGTCCGTCGGATTCTTTTCGAGGGACTGCAGCACGACCGCGTCGAGGGCCTCGAGGACCCAACCCTTCGGCGCATGGGTCGAAGGGGCCGAGGGCTCTTCCGAGAGGTGCGCGGCGACCACTTCGATGGCGTTGTCACCCACGAAGGGCGGTCGCCCGGCGAGGAGCTCGTAGAGAAGCACGCCGACGGCGTAAAGGTCGCTCGCAGGCGTCGGAGCCCCACCCCGGGCGAGCTCGGGGTCGAGGGCCTTGGCGGTCCCGGAGACCGCGAGCAGGCCACTTCCCCTGGCGATCAGGCGATCGACGGCGCCATCCACGAGCACGCCGGTCGCGTCACCGCGGACTCCGTCTTTGCCCTCGGGGCGCACCATGAAGACGTTGTCGCTCTTGATGTCGGCGTGCACGAGCCCCTTGGCGTGCAGGTCCCGAAGCGCGACGAGCACGCTCGCGACGATGCCGCGGGCTTCGTTGAAGTGCATGGCGCCGATGCGCCCGACACGAGCCGCGAGGGTCTGCCCCTCGACGAACTCGGTGGCGACCCAGGGGCGCCCGTCGTCGAGCATACCCACCTGGGCGACCTCGGCCATGCCGGTGACGGACAAGCTCTTCATCGCGCGCATCGCCGTGAGGTACCGGCGCACCGCGGTCCGGTCGCGACTCAGCTGTCGCTTGATGACCTTGAGGGCGAAGCGACGCGGGCCCGCGGCCTCGCCGTTTTCGCCGTCGTCTTTCCTGTCGGCGAGGTAGACCACGCCGACCGCGCCGGCGCCGAGCCTCTTGGTCACCCGGAAGCCCGCCACCATGCTTCCCGGCGTGAGCTCCGTACCGTCGGCCGCATCCAGGGCTTTGGCGATCCCAGCGCCCGCGCCCTTGCCCTTGGAGATCAAGATCGCATCGGCGAGAGCCTCGAGGGCGTCCTCCCCGGCGCAATGATCGACGAGGGCGCGAGCGAAGGCGCCCTTGCCGGTCGTACTGCCAACCGAGTCCGGCTCGAAGCCGAGGAGTTCGGTGCTTAGGCGGAGCATGTCGTCGAGCTCGAAGAGGCGCTCGAGCTCGCCGCGAAGGATGTCGGAGGTAGCGTTCATCGACCTTCCCGAAGGGAATGCGGGGGGTGGAGACGGCAGACTTCGCCGTCAGGGACGCGGCCAATTCCGGTGAAGAACAGCCGAGTGGGGCCGGGATGGTACAACCGGATCGGGGTAGTCGCCAATCGCGCGTATAAAGAAGCGACGCTGCTCACCTGTCCAGGGCGAGAATCAGTCCGGGTCGACGACCTCGAGGACCAGCCTCGGCACGTCTTTGACCATAGTGATCTGGCAGCAAAGCCGGACGCCGTCCTCGTTGCCGAAGATGTCGAGGACGTCGATCTCGTCCTCGTCCGCCTCGGAGAGCCCCTCGGCGCCCTCCACGACTTTGACCCGACAGCTGCCGCAGCTCGCCGAACGACAGGAATAGGGCACGTCGGCTCGGGGGTGCTCGTCGGTGACATCGACCAGACGGCTCCCGGTCGAGATCTCCACTTCGTATCCGGACGGCTCGAAACGCAACTTCGTCATGGCGCCGGGAACCTGAGGGACGCCGAAGCCGCCGTCAACGGCTAGACGGCTAGTCGCTGTCGATGTCGCTCAGGTCTTCCGACGCGGGATCGACCGGCGGCAGGGGCGGCGAAGACGTGGGCGGGTTCTTCGCCATGCGGATGTACATCTGCGCTGTGCGGTTTTCCGGGTCCACGTCGAGGACCGCCTGCCACTCTTCCTGGGCCCGTTGTTCTTCGCCCCGACTCAGGAGAACGACACCGAGGGCGATCCGCGCAGGCGCGTAGGCGGGTCGTGACTTGACCGCCTCTTCGAGCTCGAAGCACGCCGCGTCCAGGTCACCCTGCTGCCGGTAGAGATTGGCGAGACGCAGGCGGAGGTCCGCAAAGTGGGGGCAGAGGAGCACCGCCTTGTGCAACTCCTGCATCGCTTCCCGGAGCAGGCCGGCGTCTTGATAGGCCTGGGCCACCTCGGCATGGAGGTTGGCGATCTTGCCCTTTACGAAGGGGTCGACGGAGTTGTCCGACGCCTCTCCGTGGCTGAGGGCGGCCTGGTAGATGCGTTTGGCCTCGTCGTAGCGGCCGAGGTCGTTGTAGGTGACCGCCAGGTTGAGAGCGGCCTCCGTGTAGTTCGGGTTGATGGCCAGGGCTTCTTCGAAGAACGCCTGGGCCTCGTCGAAGCGCCCGTGGTCATGGTTGATGACCCCGAGCATGTTGAAGACATCGGCGAATTCGAGGGAGCGCTCGACAATCTGCTTGAGGTAGTGCTCAGCCTTGTCGAACTCGCGCTTTTCGTAGTGCTCCCGACCGAGGGAGAGGATCTGTTTGGTAGAGTCGTCCATCGCCAGTTGGGAGGCCGCAGCTTAGCGCGGGGCCTCGAAATTCTCCAAAGATAAGGAAAGGCGGGTCAGAATTCCCGGAGGAACGCCCGAGCCTGCTCCGCGTGCCCCGATTCGGGGTAGCGGTCGATGAGCTCTTCGAAGGTCTCCTGGGCCTTCTCCGTTTCCTCCATGGCCAGGTGTACGCGCCCTAACAGAAGCATCGCCTCGGCCTCGACGCCGCTGCCCTCGTAGGAATTGATCAGGGTCTCGAGGCGCATCACAGCGGCCTGCGGATGGTCCCGTTCGAGATAGAAATCGGCCACGTAGAGCTCGTGGCGGGCCAGGAGTTCGAGGGAGGCCCGAACCATCTCGTTGGACTCCTCGATGCGCTCGTCCTCGGGGAAATCGAGGATGAAACGCCGGAGCTGTCGGAGAGCCTCCCGGGTCGGGCCCTGGTCTCGCTCATAGGAGGGAGGGCTCAGGAGCCATTCGTCGGGGATCTGCTTGTAGTACGCCTCGGCGATCTTGAAACGCGCGTAGGGGACCTCGTCGTGGGACGGTCGGTTCCGGACGAAGCGCCTGTAGGCGGCGATGGCTTCCGGGGCCTTGTCTTGGTCGAGGAGGCAGTCGGCGATACGCAGCTCGGCGAGGGCGGCATAGCGCGAGTAGGGATACTCACGGCGGACCGCCCGGAAGGCGGGCTCGGCATCGAGACAGTCCCCATCCTCGAAGTCCTCGTACGCGGCCATGTACTCGGCCTCAGCGCTGTCTCCATAGGACAGATTTCGATTGGACGACCCGCCCCCGCAGCCGATCGAGGCGGTGAAGAGAGCGACTATCAGGGACGCTGCGAGGACAGCTATGGGGGCCTGGTTGGCCATGGGCGCCGGGAAGGTACGGTTGCCCATAGGCGCTGGCAAGGTACTGATTTCCATTGGGGTCGATGTTGCGCTACAGAGGCCACCTTGGGAGCGCGCGGCTCGGGGTTTGAAGAAAGCCGACGCGAGCTTCGTCTGATCGGCCTGGTCGGGGAGGCGTTGGCGCGGGTCGGCGGGAGAACAAACACGTGCGATTGCGAATAATCACCGCGGGGCCTTTGGCTCTTTTGGCTCTTTTGGCTCTTTTGGGCCTCTTGGTCCTGCCACCGGCACCGGCCGCGGCCCAAAGGCGGGGGCGCGACGAAGCCGCGAACCCGGCCCTCGAAGCCCTCCGAGCCGCGTCGAGGGCAAATCGGCGGGATGCCGGCGCCCAGAGCGCCTACGGCCTCGCCCTCCTCCGAGCTGGAAAGCTCGCCGAGGCCCAGCGGGCGCTTCAGGGCGCCGCCCGCCTCGACCGGGACAACGCGAGCCGGGCCTTCGATGTCACCCGGGTGACCGCGGCCCGGGGCGAGTTCCGCCCGGCCCGCGCGGCCTGCCGGACTCTCAGCCGCTTCGAGACGTCACCCCTCGGCCACGTGTGCCTGGCCCGGGCTTACCTCGTCTGGAATCGCAGCGCCCGCGCCTTCGAAGAGCTCGAAGCCGCCACCGCGATGGACGCGAACGACTTCGAGGCGCAGCTCGCTCTCGGGGACGCCCACCGAATCCGCGCCGCCGTCGCCGAAGCCGAGGCGGCCTACCAGCGCGCCAGCCGCGCCCGGCCGAACAGCGCCCTGCCCTACCTCGGCCTTGGCCTGCTCTACACCGCAGCCCACCGCAACAGCGACGCCCTCACCGCGCTGCGCACCGCCGACGGCAAGAGTGAGCTCGAGAGTGGCAGCCCCCGGGGCGCCGTTGGGCACCCCCAGATCGCCTACGCCCTCGGCCGAGTGCTCGAGGGTACCGAGGCCATCGCCGCATTCCGAACCGCGGCCCGGGGCCGCGCCGGGTGGGCCGATGCGGAGATCGCCCTCGGCGACGCGCTGCTTCGGAGCGGTGACGCCGCCGCCGCCAAGGAGTCCTACGAGGCGGCGACCCGCGCTGCGCGGAACTCGGCCGCAGCCTACGTCGGCCTCGGCCGGGCCCTCACCGCCACCGGCGAGCACGAGGCCGCGATGGTGGCCCTCGATCGCGCGATCGAGATCGTCGACAATCACCCTGGCGCGGTCCTCGCCAAGGCCCACCTCCTCGAGGCGACGGGACAGAACGAGCCAGCGTTCCAAATGTATCGCCAGGCCGCCGACCTGATGACTGGTAACCCCGAGCCGCTGCTCTCGGCGGCGGCCCTCGCCCTCCGCCTCCGCCGCGACGTGCTCGCCGTCGGCTTCCTGGACCGCGTGCTCATGCAGCGGGCAAACCTCGCCCGGGCCCTCGAACTCTACGGCGACGCGATGGTGGCCCGGCGCGACCGCACCTCCGCCCGGAGCTACTACGAGCGCGCCCTGCACGGCACCGGGCCCTTCGATCGAAGCGCAGTGCAGCAAAAGCTCCGCGGGCTCCGATGAGGCGCTCCACCGCGGCGATTGCCGCCATGTTCGTCGCCCTCGGCGCTGCGTGCGCCGCGTGCTCTTCGGGCTCGGACGGAGAGATCCCCGCGGCCGCAGAGACGACCGTCGCCGATGAGACGCGGGAGGCGGCACCCGAGCCCGAGCCCGAGCCCGAGCCCGAACCCGAGCCCGAACCCGAGCCCGAGCCCGAGCCCGAGCCCGAGCCCAAGCTTGGGTGGGACCCCGTCGCCCTCTCAGAAACAGCCGACCCCTCCCTGCGGGCCGTCCCGGACGAAGCACCGGCCGCCGCCGTCGCGCGCTGCGAAGAGACCACCGACCCCAATACCTGCGTCGCCCTCGCCCTCGATCAGCGGGAGAGCCTCCGGGCCCAGGAGAGGCAGCGGCTCATCGACGCACACCGCGCCCTCGGAAACGAAGATCGCATGCTCGACCACATGGAAGCGTTCCTCGCCGACTACCCCCGGGATCGCCGCGGCAACCGCATCCGCATGAGGCTCCGCGAGGCGGGGCGAATCTAAGGCGACCTGGGACCTCCAGGGTCGCACCTGGGGCCTGCAGGATCGGTCTCGAGTATCCACCTGAGGGAATGTAGAGCGCTCTTTGCTCTAATTTGGGGGGTATGGCCTGCCCTGATCATTGACGAAAAGGGCGGCGCACACTTTGCAGCGACCTCAGGGGCCATGTCTTCCCGCGCCGCCTACACCCCACCGTCCCCCGCAAACCTCACTTCCCGCCCTCCGCGGCGGTCCGGCATCGTCACCCGGGGGACGACGTCGCTGGGCCCCATCCCGAAGGCGCCCCGGCTACCGCGCGAAGCCAAAGCCGAAGCCAAGACCGCCGCTCCCCGGAAGCCAGCCTTGAAGCTCGTCGCCGCGGCCGCTCCTACCGCTCCTGCCGCCATCGCCGACAGCGGACGAACCATCGAAATGGTCGCCCCGGAGGTCAGCGCGCGTAAGGCCCATGCACGGGAGTTAGCCCGGCACGAAAAGAAGCAGGCGCAACAGAAGCAGCCGAAGCGGAACACCCCGGCACGAAAGAGCTCCCCACGAACCCGCCCCTCGGTGCCGCCGGCGGCTCCGCCGGCACCGACGAGGTCACGACGCACCGCACCGCCGCCGGTCCCCGAAGCGGCCCGGCGTAAGTCGCGGCCCAAAACGATGAACAAGACGGTGAACAAGACGGCGCGCAAGACAGTGCGTAAGACGCCGCCGGCTCCCCCTGCCCGCGTCCTCCCCGCCGGTCCCCGGAAGAGGGTCGCGGCCGTCATGCCGCCGAAAGCTCGCCAGACTCTCGCCTCCGTCGCGCCTCCGCCTCCCCGTCAGAGCCTGGCCTCGGTCGCCTCCGTTACTCCGGTTGCTCCGGTTGCTCCATCAAAGCCCAGAACGGTGGTGCACATTCCCAGCCGTGAACCGACCCAGCAGTTTCCATTCTCGGCGCCCTCGGCGAAGAGGGGGCGGAAACGTCGCGAAGACACCGTGCCTTACGCCGTCGGTCTGTCTGGGGATCACGGGACTCCGGAGGCCCAGGTGATCCCCCTCGTCCGGGTCGCCCCGGACGACATCGCCATCCCTCTGGTCTCGGAAGAGCCCACCGACGAGATGCTCCAGTCGGCCCCTCGCCCCTTCATCGCCGACGACCCAAACGAAGACCTGCTCTCCCCCTACCGCCCGTCGCTCTTCCGTTCCATCACCCGCACGGTTAAGAATTTTCTCGACTGAAAGCGGTCAGCGCTTCTTCGCGAGGCGCGCGGCCCGGCGCTCGATGGCGTCCTGGACCCGCTGACGCTCGTCATCGGTTTCGGGTGCGAGGGCAGGTGACGGAACAGGATGCCCTTCTTCGTCCCGGTTGACGAAGGTGAGCAATGCGTCGGCGCAGAGGGTCCGCTCCATCGTCTTCCGGTCCTCTCTCTCGACCTGAACCTCGACCTCGAGGGAGGTCCGGAACGCGGCGTTGACCCGCCCGGTGAGGCGGACCACGTCGCCGACACGAATCGGGGCGAGGAACTGCATGTCATCGATCGCCGCCGTGACGGCGATGCGCCCGCAGTGCCGCTGAGCCGCGATGGCGCCGCAGACATCGATCCAAGAGAGCACCACCCCGCCGAAGGCCGTGCCGACGACGTTGGCGTGCTGGGGCAGCAAGAGCTCGGTCATCTCGGTGAAGGACCGGCTGGGTGCGCGGGGCGCGGGCGTATCGCTCTGAGCGGGCGTATCGGTGGACATGGGCGAGGATGGTAGCGGACCTGCACAACTCCCGCGCGGCTAACCCGATAAACGACCGAGTTGCGCTCTGCACGCAACTGCCACGGCGAAGCCCCGATAAGGCCTCGGCCATGGGCGACCACGACAAGCTCTTCAAACGCGTCTTCCGCGTGCCTCGACACGCGGCGGGATTGATCCGCACCATGCTGCCGGCTGCGCTGGTGGCGCGCATGGACCTCAGTCGGCTCGAGCTGGTGCGCGCTTCCTTCGTCGACCCGGAGCTGAGGGAGCGGCACGGGGATCTGGTCTTCCGGGTCCCCATCGACGGCAAGATGGCGTTCATCTACTTCTTGGTCGAGCACCAGAGCGAGCCCGATGCGCTGATGGCCTTCCGGCTCTTGACGTATATTCAGCGTCTGTGGGCCGCGATACTGCGCGACGAGCCGACGCGAAAGACACTACCGCTCGTGGTGCCCATCGTGGTTCATCATGGCCGCGGCGGCTGGACCAAAGCGCGCACGCTCCACGAGCTCGTTGACGGCCTCGACGAGATGCCGGAACTCAGGGCGTTCGTGCCCAACTTCGAGATGATCATCGACGACCTCATCCGCGTCGATGACCGGGCGCTGCTCGCACGGCCCCTCGAAGCGTTTCCGAAGGTCGCGTTGTGGGTGCTCCGCGACGCGCGGACCATCGACGCGCTCTTCGAGGGCCTCAGGGCGTGGCACGACGAGATCCAGACGCTCGTAGCCTCAAGCCGGGACTTGGAGGACTTCGAGTCGGTCATGCGCTACATTTTGAGGGTAAGCAAAGACGTCTCCTTCGAGACGATCAGAGACAAGTTCATCGAGGTCATCCCAGAGGTCGAGGCAGCCATGGCATCTCCAGCAGAACAGCTCATTCAGAAGGGGCGCCAGGAGGGCGTTCAGCAGGGGCTGAAGAAGGGTCGCCAGGAAGGTCGCCAGGAGGCCAACCGGACCATGCTCGCCCGCCAGCTCCAGCTGCGCTTCGGTGCCCTGGGCCCCGAAGCCGAAGCGCGCATCGCGCAAGGAAGCTCGGTGGAGCTCGAGGGATGGCTCGAGCGGGTGATCACCGCCGACACCCTCGACGCCGTCTTCGCGGGCTGAGTCGTCGAGCAAAGCGCAGCGCTACCGCTCTTGGGGACGCCGACGATGAGGGTGTTTCCGGCCAGCGAAGAGAAGCGACGCTGACACCGAGTTCCCAGTGGTCGACGAACATCGGCGCTACCCGAAAATCAATTGGCCCTCCTCGACGAGGTGTGTCGCGGCCTCGACGACGAGCTCCCGGATCCAGCGATTGGCGGGCTCCGCGGCGTGGCGTACGTGCCAGATTGCGTCGACTGGGAAGCCAGGCACGGTGAGCGGTAGCTCCACGATCCGCACCGGAGCAACCGACACAGCAAAGCGCGCCAAGCGGGCCGGTGCCGTCAAGATGAGGTCGGACTCTGCGACCAGGAGAGGTGCCACCAAGAAGTGCGCGACCCGCACGACGACGCGCCGAGTCAATCCGTGCTCTGCGAGCGCGCTGTCGGCCCGCGCCGGCCCCCCGCCCGTCGGACTTATCAAGAGGTGTGGCAGCTCGGCATAGGTCTCCAGCGTGAGTGTCGCGCCCACATCCGGATGGTCCGCTCGGACCAGACCGACAAAGCGCTCCTCGAAGAGCTGCGTGCTCAGCAGATCGGGCGATTGCTCCTGGACGGGATAGAGCGCCAGGTCGAGGTCTCCGCTACAGAGGGCAGCCGTATCGGTACGAGTCCCCTGCAGCACGACGATATTCGCGTTTGGCGCCCGCTCGCGGAAGAGCCGGAGAATGTCCGGAATCAGGGTGAGCGCAGCAAAGTCACTGGCCGCGATCTTGAAGGAGCGGGTGGTCGTAAGAGGGTCGAAGCGCCCCCCGGATGCCATTGCCTCGTGAAATTGGACGAGCGCTGCTCGGACCGGGATCGCGAGGGCCTCGGCCGTGGGCGTGGGAGCCATCGCTCGGCCGCTTCTGACGAATAGGGGATCGCCGAAGGTATCGCGCAGGCGCTTGAGGGTGTGACTCATCGCGGACTGGGTCACATGCAGCAACGCCGCGGCCTTGGTGACCGAGCAGGTCTCGAGCAGCGCGTCGAACGCCACGAGCAAGTTCAAGTCGGTGCTCGCTAGTTCGCGATGGTCCATTGTCCCACGATACATGAACACTGCTCATGCTTACGTCGAAAGCAATCATTTGATGCATCGCATGTCGGCTCCTACGTTGCGATTGGTCGCAATGAGCGACCCGCAAAGGCACTCACAGGAGACAAGCGATGAGCGACCGAATCTTGATAACCGGGGCGACCGGCAACATCGGATCAGAGCTGCTTCGGCAGCTCCAAGCAAAGGGAGCCGATGTGGTAGCCGGCACCAACAGCCGACCCATTCCGGGGACGGAGTCGGTGTCCATCGACTTCGCGGACAGAAGCTCTCTCGAACGCGCCATGAAGGGCGTCGCGACGGTCTTCATGGTCATGCCGGCGCACCCGGAAATGGCGCAGTGGGGCGAGAACGTCATCGACGCGGCCAGGAACGCCGGCGTCTCTCATGTGGTCCGCTCGAGCGGCTCGATGGCCGATGAGGGCTCGAGCCGGACCTTGGATCGGCTGCTCGGCCTCACCGACGCGTATCTCGCGGGCAGCGGCCTCGACTACACCATCACGGCCCCGAACTTCTTCATGCAGAACTTCGCCACCCAGCTCAGTGCGGACTTCAAGGAAAACGTCATCGCGGTGCCAGCCGGTGACGGCGGGGTCGCCTGGATAGACGTCCGGGACATCGCGGCCGTGAGCGCGGAAGTCCTGCTCAACCCCAAGGAGTATCGTGGCAAGACCTTGACGATTACTGGCAGCCAGCCCCTCTCGTACGCGCAGGCGGTTGAAGCGATGAACCGGGCGCTGGGAACGAGCGCCAGCTACATCGCCGTCTCGGACGAGGCGGCTCGCAAAGCGATGACAGACCTGGGACTACCCGAGTTCGTGATCGATGTGATGGTTGGCTTGGGCCAGTGCGTGCGCCAAGGCCACGTCGAAGAAACGACCGACACCGTCGAGCGGCTATTGGGTCGCCCGCCGATCACCTTCGAGCAGTTCGTCCAGGACCACAGAACCGCCTGGATCTGATCGCGGAGGATGCACGCTCTCGCGGTGCACGCGCACCCAACGCTCAAGAGAAGAAGCCAGGAACTACGATGCCCAACGCTCAGCCAATCACCGAAGCCATGGCGATCCGTGCCGGCCACCCCCAGCTCACGGGCGCCGAGCTCGGGGCTCTGCTCCTAGACCACACGGCTCGGGGCGTCTACCGCGGCGGCTTCCACTTCATCGCGTACGTCGGCAACGACTGCAAGATGGAGGGCCGAAATCACGTTGGCTCCCATGACTTCGGAGTCTGCCAGATCGACGCGGAGGCCCACACGTTCACGGTGACCTGGGACAACGGCTGGGAGCACACGACCACACGCGCCTACCGGGTCGGCGACGAGGTGCGCTTCTACGACGCGGACACCGGAGCGTTGCGGAATACCTTCAGCAGCTTCCAAAAAGGCCGCCACGCGCTGGACATCTGGTCCTGAGCCACAGCACCCCACACGGACGGCCTCGACGCCGTCCCCCCAGGGAGCACCTGCGCGAACACGCGGCGGTGACGCTGCCGGAAGCTCTTCCTGACGCTGCTGTCCGAGGTGTTGGCGGCCACGGCGCGGCATGAATGGCCTGCCTGGCACTCGGTGTCGTCGGCGCAGAGGGTGGTGCAGCGCGTCATGCCGGGAGAGTCCACCTCGAGCCAACCGCCGCCGTCGGCGGCGGTGCCGCCGACGTTGTACGAGAGGTAGAGCGCGCTGGGGCGGATCGTGGACTCCTCGGCGCCGTTGGCGATGGGGCCGATGGAACGCTCGCAGAACGACCGGGTTGCACTCTCCACGCAACTGCCCGCGCCTCGCCGCGATAAGGGCCACCACATGGGCGACCACGACACCCTCTTCAAGCGCGCCTTCAGCGTGCCCCGCCACGCGGCGGGCCTGATCCGCGCGTTGCTCCCCGCGGCGCTGGTCGCGCGGATGGACCTCAGCAAGCTCGAACTGGTGCGCGCTTCCTTCGTGGACCCGGAACTGAGGGAGCGTCACGGAGATCTGGTCTTCCGGGTCCCGATCGACGGCAAGATGGCGTTCATCTACTTCTTGGTCGAGCACCAGAGCGAGCCCCATCCGCTGATGGCGTTCCGGCTATTGACCTATATCCAGCGCCTTTGGGCAGCGATCCTGCGCGAGGACTCGAAGCGAAAGACGCTGCCGCTCGTCGTGCCCATTGTGATTCATCACGGCCGCGGCGGATGGAACGAAGCGCGCACGCTCCACGAGCTCGTCGAGGGCCTCGATGAGATGCCAGAGCTCCGGGCCATGGTGCCCAACTTCGAGATGCTCATCGACGACCTCGTCCAGGTCGATGATCGGGGGTTGCTCGAGCGGCCCCTCGAAGCGTTTCCGAAGGTCGCCCTGTGGGTGCTCCGCGACGCGCGGACCATCGAGGCGCTCTTCGAAAGCCTCTCGCCTTGGGCCGATGAGTTCCGCCAGCTCCTGGCCCCGGACCGGGACCCCGAGGACACCGGGACGATCTTGCGCTACATTTTGAGAGTCGCCGGCGACGTCTCCTTCGAGGCGATCCGGCAGAAGTTCATCGAAGTCATCCCAGAGGTCGAGGCAGCCATGGCATCTCCAGCAGAACAGCTCATTCAGGAAGGCGAAGAGCGCGGCTTGAAGAAGGGCCGCCAGGAGGGCCGCCAGGAGGCTAACCGCACCATGCTCGCCCGCCTGCTCCAACTTCGCTTCGGGGCCCTGGGCCCCGAAGACGAAGCGCGCATCGCCAAGGGCAGCCCGGTGGACCTCGAGGGCTGGCTCGAGCGGGTGATCACCGCCGAGACCCTCGACGCCGTCTTCGCCGACTGACCCTCGACCCGGGTCCAGCGCGTCCGTAGTCCGCGTGCCTCGTGCGGCGGCGGTGGCGGCCGATCGGCGCCGATGCCGCCGTTTCCGGCGGTTGGGCGTCGCGGGATCACGGAGAGTTTACGGCCGGCGAAGCCGGCACGCTCCTTGAGGTGCCCCTCGCCGATGACGGCGACTCGCATCATCGCCCCGGGGGGCACCTACGCAATCACGCGGCGCTGGCGCTGTCGGAAGCTCTTCCTGACGCCGCTGTCGGAGGTGATCCACGACGGAATGCTCTACATCCTCGGCCAGGCCCAGGTGAAGTGCCGGGTGCGGCCGCACCACGAGGTGATTCTCCCAAATCACGGCCACAGGTGTGTGACGCCGACCGAAGCGAACCTGCCGGAGTTCACGGAGTACTTCTTCGGCGAGACGTCGAAGTTCATCAAGGTGGCATTGGCCGAGCACGGCTTCGATCCGCCGCGGAAGGTGTGGGACGGCGGGCAGCCGCACTACGCGCGGCTGATGGATGGGGGGCAGCCCACCAGCCAAATGAGCCACACCAGCCTACACCCGCAGTGCTCATACGAGAGATCCCGCTCTCCATCGCCCGCGCGATGCGGAGCATCCGGCGAGCATGATGGTGACGAAGAGCGCGACGCGTACATCAACCCGGCTCGTTTGCGCTACGTGGGCTGACACACCCGATCGGCGCCCACGGCGCTGCATGAATAACCTACCTGGCACTCGGCGTCGTCAGTGCAGAGGGTGGTGCAGTGCGTTGTGCCGGGAGATATCTCCTCGCCGCAGGCGAGTCCGGTCGCGCACTCGTCTGGGCTCGTGCACGGCACGAGGCACGCGCTGTTACTGGAGAAGCTGGGATTGAAATAGCACTCGGACGTCCCGCAGAGGTCCGTCGGAAGGTCGGGCGATATGCAATCGGCCACCGAACACACGCCAGAGAGGCAAAAGCCGAGGGCAAACGGCGAGTAGCAGTCGCTATCCGCCATGCAAAGCTCGCCAATATTCGGTTCGGTGATGGCGTTGTAGTTGCCGGGGAGACACCCCCCTTCGCGGGACCCTGGGACACCTCCCCAGAAGCAGGTGTAGCCCACCCGGCACTCGGGGCTGTGCCCCGTCAACCCGAGCACCAGGTCGGGGATGCCGGCCTCCCTACCCACTTCGCATGCTGCCAGACAGTGATGAAAGCCGACCCCCCGGATCTGACACCGCCCTCCCGGAGCACACTCGAGACCCGGCACGTCACATCCTCTCTTGGAGCAATAGCCGTCCGGGAACCCATTGAAGGCGGGGAAGCACACGCCATCGGCCTCACAATCGGATGCGCGTTCACAAATCGCCCCCGCGTGGACGTCCGGATTGGAAGGCGGCGCGGAATGCCCGCACCGACGGGTCGCGGGGTCGCACCATCCGTCGGATCGCTCATCTGGAAACGTCTCGCCGTCGTCCTTCTCCCCGTTGTCATTGAGGTCCACATAGTAGACGCGACATTCGGCCTGGGAAAGACAGCCCCGAAAACAACCGGACCACTCAAGACCGCAGGTCTCCGTCCCTGGGCAGCCGCCAGAGTCCGTCACGTTTCGTTCGCACGCGCGGAGACAAATGCCTATACAAGGACCGCAATCACCACACTCAAAATCCCCCCCGCATGAATACCCTTCTACCGAACGACCGGGCAGGCACTCCCCGTCGATGCAATCGTCGAGGGTACACCGGTCGCCGTCATCGCAATCGGTCGCTAGGTGGCACTCGGGCTCAGGCGGCGCCGTGTCGGCGCCTGAATCGCGAGGACGCACAGCAGAGTCGGGAAGCGTTGCCCCATCGAGGTCCACCACGAAGCGGCCGCTATCGAGCAGAGAGGGGTCCGAGGTGCAGCCCACGAGCCACACCAGCCACGCCGCCCTACACCCGAAGTGCTTCAACGAGATATCCCTGCTCCATATGCACCATAATACGTCTCTATTCCCCCAAAGCCCCCGCAGACTGTCTGGAAGATTCCTTCGGGTACGGAGGTAAATGCCGCCTCATGGAAGGTGCAGCCATACTCGTCACACAGAATGCCCACGAAAAACGGATCACGGCAACCAACAGGTATTGCACAGATCGCGGGTGTGCTTCCGAGAACACTGACCAGAAGCCCTCCCACCCGCTCGCCTGTGGTCGGGTCAAGAGTGTACTCCATGCAGCCCAGACGCTCTTGATCGTCTGCGGCCAGCATTCGGCTGGTCACCCCGAGACACACACGCTCCGTAGTTCCCGCAGAGCCCACTTCACATGCTCTACAATACGCCCGCTGGGCGTCTCGTGATTCGATCAAATGTCGACGCCTCCGAACCGAACTCGGCGTCTCGAACTCGATGCACTGAAATCGACCACTTGGCAGCGCGACGGGCGCCAGGGCGCGGTCCAATGAAGGCATCGGCGACAAGGATGGACCACCCGCACCGATGGACGGTCCTGTGGCGTACACGTGATGAAGGGAGCCACCGTCCCACTGCGCCTCCGAGGTCGCCAGGTTTGCACCGACCCTCGCGTCGACGACCTTGCGCTGGCCGACGACCAGCCTTGTTCGAAGCGTCGTCACGTTCTGCCCACTCCACACTCTAGCATCGCTTCCAGAGATCGCGATCTGGTCGCCCCTGCCGAGGGCGGGCTCAATCGTGCCCGCCGAGTTTCGTATCTCGCCGTACGGATGATAGTCGGCAGTGTAAACCGGCGTGGTGGCACCGACACCGGTGAAGGACCAGACCGCCGCCACCTGCCCCGCCGGATCCTCGGCAATGTAGCGGCGAATCTCGCTCGAGAAGCCGCCGTTCACGTACTCCAACCGCATCCACCCGGTCGCTCCGCGTTCGAGATGAGCAAAGATGTCGACGGAGTAGTTGGCCGGGTTGTTCGTCGCGTCCGGCGTGATCACCCGTTCCATGAGTCTGCCCTCGATGTCCCAGTAGAGTTGCTCACGGCGCTCCTTCCCGGTCGTCGTGTTCGTGTCGGAGATGTAGATCGGCCGACCGAGATGATCGTAGAGCAGGGAGTAGGCTTCGGTTCGTGTGGCGAAGTGCTGGAGGAGCAGGCACTCCTTCTTGAGCGAAGCAAAGAAACTCTCCCCGACAGCGTTGTCGTGGCAATCACGGTCGGGACTCATGCTGCACGCGGCGCGGTGCTGCAGGCGAAGTTCTCGGTAGGCGCGACTCGCGTATCGCAGGTTCAGAGACCTAGCGCTCGGCCGGTGCCGATGCGTGGGTCCGTAGCGCCAAGCGCGATGTCGAACTCCGCCGGGCCCCCGTATTCTTCTATGAGCGCCACGCCGTTCAGCGAATGTAGGGACGGATCGATCTCGAGATGAAGCGCTGGCGCGTCGCCGCTGCAGCGAAGGACGATCTCGTACGTACCGTCCTCGCTCCCCAGCGCGGCGTCGCTGTCCGAGACGCACGCCAGTTCTGTGGTCCCATCCGTGAGGGTCAAGAGCGAATTCACCGGGCGCGTGTCATGGACACGCGCGGAGAAGCGCACTGTCACGATCGTCTCGCCGCCATCGAGTTCAGCACCCAGCTCAGAAACGATAGTTGTTTGGTGCGGTGCGAAGCGCGTCAAGAGATGCCCTGGCCACGGCGAGCCATCCGCCGGGACGGCTAGGTGTGCCGGCAGGTGCCTGACGTCAACGCTCGCCGCGTACCAGCCGGGCGCGAGCGGCGTCGCAGGCGTCGCGTGGAACTGGTGCACGATAAGACCCCCGGGCTCGTCGCGCGGCACGTAGCTCACGCTGCTGGCGACCGGTTCGCGCGAGGGCCAACGGACGATCGTGAAGGCACTCGAGAGCGCGCTCACGTCGGAGTCGACGAGGTCCGCGGCGACGAGGAGCGTCGGAGCCATCGTGCGCACGCTCGTCATGAGATCGTCGGGCATGAGCTGAAGTACGGGCCGGGGCGCCGCCGGGGGGAGGGGCGCAGCGAAATCCGGTGCTACCGGCGGAACACTCGCCTCTTCTGCTACCGGCGGAACACTCGCCTCTTCGCCCGCCTCCGAGCACCCCACGACGACCACGAGGAGAAGTAGTGCCGTCTTCAAGGTGCCACCGCCTCAACGCCCAGCGCCATCCGAAGAACCTCGTGATCCGCAACGACCGTTCCGTCGGTGCGGGGAACGACCGTGCCGTCGCTGCGGGTGCGCGATTCACTGCGGAGCGTCAAGTCGAGCGCCACCTCCGTACCCGCCGGGCGACCGTATGCGAACGCGACCGTGCCCCCGGCGGTCGCGGTGAGCGTGCCGTCGATGTGGACCATCACACGATCACCGTCCGACATCGGAGCGCAGTCCCACATGAGCGCCGATACTGGCGAACCCAACGGGTTCACCGGGAAGAACGGGGTACAACCTCCACCAGCTCTCTCCTGGTCGAGCCGCACGAACCCGTGCGCGACTTCGGAGGTACCGATGCGCTCGCTGAAATTAAGGTAGATGCGAGAGCCTCGTCCAATCAAGAAGGACTCAGCGGACATCAGCCAGGGGCGCGAGGAAGGAGAATACCGAGCGACGGTTGTCGGCTCGGATGTGTCGATTCCAGGAAGTACGGCCCCAATCGCGACCCGGTCGACGATGACCGCCTCCCAATCTGGGCCGGGCGGTGCGTCGCGAACGAACCGTATCTCCAGCAGCCCGTCAACGCCCTCCCACCGACCCCGGACCGGGCTCAGTGACGGCCAGAGCACGACCTGGGCCCCCCCGCGCATCCCGTCCTTGATCACGGTAAAGTCGAACCGAGCCGAGTCGGCGCCCAACGGCGGAAAATCCATGACGACGCGCGGCGCCTCCGTGAAATGAGTAGCCAGGTCTCCGACCATGATGGTCACCGCGCCTCCCAAAGGCGGTGGGGGTGTTCCCGTCGTAGATTCGCCGCAGGCGGATGCCGCGAGGAGCCCGCATACGACCGCGCCCATCGCAATTCTCGATTTCGTACTCATATCAACCTCATGCGCGTGCCGCGTATCAATAGAATGCCCCACGTCCAATGGTTGTGACGGACGAGCTAACCGACGTGAACATCTGGGGTACGTACAAGAGATTCTGAGCGCCGGAAGCGGGCACGGCGTTGCCAGGGGTGTTGCTAGACCAGCGCGACCAGCTGCTCTGCGCATCCGCCCAACGGCGGTTGTCCACACAGTCCCAGCCGTCGGGGCCATCAACGCGGTTGGTCGGGAGGAAGTACATGTCGTCCACGTGGCCACGATGGTTGGCGTCGGTGCACAGGCCACGTTGGTTGTTTCGCCACATTACCTCCATCAGCGAGTGGCCACAAAGTCCAACACCGACGTTGGGGCAGCTGCCCTCGACTTGGTACTCGTCTGGCAGGCCCAGCCATTTGTGGCCAGCCTCGTGCGCGATTATCTCGGCGGGCCCTCCCGAGAATGTTGTGCCGTCGATCATCGTCCGGTTGTTCGTTCGGAGAACATCTGTCACGTCATTGTACAGCGTCATGTAGCCGTCAAAAGAGCTCACGTTGGATGTCCCGTTCTCGGTCGTGACGCAGACGCCGCACCCCCCCCCGCCACAGCCGAATAGCTTGCCGCAGTTGCTGTTGTTATAGAACCGGAAGTCCTTGAGCAGGCTCGTACCCATACTCGCACCGTAAACTCGCCACGCCGCACTTTGGAACCCGTAGAGGATCCCCGCTCTTTCGCTCGCTGTAGCATTGAACTTGACGCCGATCCGTTGGCCCGAAATAACGCGATTCAGATTGTGCGCGGCTCCCGTCACGTGGACCACGACCGGATCGGGCTCGGTCGTGCCTAGGGTGACGAACCAGCTACCAGAGCACGCGCCGAGCTCGAGGAAGATCGGAACGTTCGAGGAGAAGTAGGCACGCCGGTCCCAATTTGAACCATCCGGGTATGCGTTGCACCGAGCCCACACACCCGTACGGTTTGCGGTTGGATTCGCCGGCGGGTTGAGCCAGGCGGCAAACGTGCTGGCCTGGTTCGACGCTCGGGGAGGCAGCACCAGATCCACGATGTCGTCGTTGGCGTTCAAGAGGATGACCGCGCGCTCGTAGGGCGGAAGAAAATGCGCGGACGCGGAGCCGAAGGCCCCCCCGAAGACTGCCATCCAACTCACAGTGAATCCGTAGTCTTCGCTATCACCCGGATTGGCCCAGCCAGGAGCAGGGCCACTACGGAAGCGGTGGAGGGCCCCTGGACTCATGAGGGAGTTGCTTCCGCTTGATCCCAAGACAGAGGCAGCAATCGGGCGCGGCGCGGTGACACCGCTGATGATTGACGACGGCAACAGTGCGCCCTGCCAACCCAGTTCGATCGCGTCTGCGGGATCACCTTCTTTCACGAAGGCATCGGAATAGATGACCCACAATTCTCGTCCGTACGGATTGCTGAGGATCCGGACATGCTGGTTGAGGTTGGGTGCGTATTGCTGCCTCGGCGGCTGGTCAGATTCCGTAAAGTTCTGGTCGCGCACCCACTCGTTGGAGTCGAGGCTGACGGGGTTGAAAACGGTGTACGTGCTGATTGGCGCGTATGTGAATGAGGGATCGGCTCGGCTCGGCGTTGCTGTCGAAAGGATCAGTCCCGGGACGAGGTAGAGCATGCACGCCCGCACGATTAGATTATTTCCCCAGGTCATTTCAGAGTTTCCCGGAGTTCCTTCCCGTACGCCTGCGAGCCCACGGTGATCACGCTGATCACGAACGTAAGCACCAGGCCCCAGCTCTTCTTCACTCTCATGCCCCGAAGGTAGGCCGACTCGGGGGACGCCTCCTACCACCCCTGGGTGTGGTGCGCCGACGTGCGACCGGAGACTACATCCCCGATCCTCCCGCCATGCGCCCCGCGACCTGCCGATAGGCGTCGAGGAGCAGCGCGGGAACCGTATCGTCCGCGAGTCCGACCGCGGTGGCCTTCGCGAGGATGTGCGACGTGGTTTCCTTGACTGTATTCTCAGAGCGATTCAGTGCGCTTGCGACGCCTTCACGCGTGCAGATTCCTTCGAGGTAAACGCCTACCGTGCGGCGCTCAGTCGGCGTGAGGCGCAGCGTCAGAACGAGCCATGCAAGGACATCGCCGGGGCCGGTCATCCCATGGCGAACAGTATCGACGAGCGACCGTAGCGCTTTCAGATAATGGGCACTTCCCTTCTCGCAGCAACTAGCGCCGAGTGTAGCCGCCTCGCTCGCGACCTCGCGGCACCGATTGCCCGTCAAGATCAGGGCGGGTCCCAATGCACCATCGGAGCGGAGCTGCGCCAGCAACTCGATGCCGCCGGGTTGTTGCAGGGAATCGAAGTCGAGGACGAAGCCACAACAGAAACGGCTTGGGTGGGCCAGGGCGTCTCGCGGTCTGTCGATCGCCATCACCGTTGCACCCAAGCCCTCGACCGCGCGGCTGACCGAGCCGAGCACCTGCGGCTCAGCATCCACCACCATGAGGTCAACTCGAACGGACACTATGCCGATCGTCGGACGCGCGGCGTGTCGATGTGAGACCGAGGACAACTTCCCTACCCCGCACCGACGCTACGCCCCCCTCCCTGACGCTGGCTATCATCCCTAGGGATGATGCCCGTACGATTTATCCAGACTCTACGGGATTTCTACAGCACGGGCGTAGGCAAGCGCCGAGATGACCACGTCCTTGAGGTGATCCTCCCCGGTCTTGGCGAGGATGGCGGCGGCCTGACAGGAGACCGTGGGGTCCGTCTTGCCCAGGGTCTCGCAGATGAGGGACGACCCTATCCACGGCGCCAGCTCCAGCACCCTCTGCTCCGCCGGCGTCAACCCGTGGAGCATCCCGTACTCCTTCAAAAGGGTCCTGTGCGACGCATCCACCGCCACTCGACGCACGAAGCTCTGATACCTCGCTGCTACCCGATGGTGGTCTCCATTCCGCGCGACGAGTCGGGCCCCCTCCCTCGCCGCCCGGCCCGCCAACGCCCGTGACGCGTCCGGCGATGACACCAGGACGTGGCCCTTCCACTTCACCTGGCGGAGGCCCCCGAGCTACGCGAAGAAGTCACCGTCCTCGAAGGGCAGACCCGCGATCATCCCCCCGAAGGGCGTGCTCTCCTGCGCCATCGCCGAGGCGGCCTCGGCGAGGGTGGACACCACCTGGGGACGATAGGATCGCTTCCGCAGCAGGATCGCGAGGGCGGCGAGCACCGTCTCGTCCCGCTCGATGATCAGTACCCGCGACGACAGCTCGGGGGTCGATAGGGGCCCAGGCTGGGTGCGGCGCACCCCGGAACTCGCCGGAGAGCCCGGGGCATCCTTCGCGTCCGGCGCGTCCTGCGCCTCCTGCTCCTCCAGCCCCCCTCGTCTCCGTATCCTCGGCCTCTGGAGATCAGGCGGCGTGTACATCACCTCCGACGATGCCATCTCAGGACAGCCCAGAACAGCAAATCGTGCTCTGCCGCCCGCATCCCCCCTAGGCTCCCCCCCCCCGACTGTCCCGGCTGCCCCCCCTCTACGCCGTCCCCCCCGGAGGCTATGACGCCCCCCCATGGCGACGACTGTCATCGAAAAGGACCTGCGCTGCGAATCGGCCCATCGGCTCCCGAACGTGCCCGAGGGCCACAAGTGCGCGCGTATCCACGGCCACAGCTCCCGAGTCACGATTCGGGTCGCAGGCCCCGTCCGCCCGCGCCTCGGGTGGGTCGTCGACTTCGCCGACATCGCCGAGGCCTGGGCGCCGCTCCACGACCTCCTCGACCACCGCTATCTCAACGAGGTCGAGGGCCTCGACAACCCCACGAGCGAAAACCTCGCCCGCTTCATCGCCGAGCGCCTGGTGGTCCCGGATGCATCTCGCCTGGTCTCGGTGACCGTGCACGAGACCTGCACCTCGCGCTGCATCTACGAGCTCTGAGCGTCACGCTGCGCTCGAGAGTTCTGAATCTCCGCGCGGCGACCGAGCTCGACAGCCGCGAGGACCGCCAGCATGCCGACGATGTGGGGCACTCCGTAGGGCTCGCCCAAGAAGAGGTACGCCCAGAAGCTCGCGAGGATCGGCACGGCATTCAGGATGAGTGACGCAAAGGCCGCGCTGATCCGCGGGTGCGCCCAGTTCACGAGCAGGTGCCCGCTCCCCGGACCGAGGGCGAAGAGCGCGAGCAACCACCACTGCATCGGTGCCTCGGGGACGATGGGGGTGACGAAGAGCATCGCCGGCCCGAGGACCAGGGCGGCGATGAGGTTCTGCGAGACCGTCAAGGTGAGCGTGTGGGTCCCGGACGCCCGGGCACGCTTCGCAAAGAGAAAGAAGGCGGTGAAGACGCCGAGGTTCAAGACGGCGAGGAGATCTCCCTCGAGGCTCCGGCTCGGGTCGCCGTAGTTCGCCCAGACGACGACCCCGATGCCGGCGACGGCGAGCAGAGCCAGGTACTTCATGCGCGGGGCCGGGCGCTCGCCGACCGTCCACGGGCTGATGACCGCGATGAGCAGCGGCTTCAGCGCCCCGATCATGGTGACGATGGCCACCGAGGTCTTCTGGGTCGCCGAGATGAAGATCAACTGGTGCAATCCAAAACACACACCAGCAAAGAGGACCGGGCCGAAGCGCTTGGGAAGGGGGGCCCGCAGAACGAGGGCGACCAGCCCGAGGACCCCGGTCGCGATGATCGCCTTGTAGAATCCCAGGGTCGCTGGCGGCAGGCCGATGACCTTCACGAAGATGAAGGCGAAGGAAAACGCGGTCGCGCCAAGGGTCACTGCCGCGATGCCGCGGGCCGACCCTGGGTCCTGGCCGAGCTGTCGACCCGAGTATCGACTCGAGCCCTGACCTTCCGTCGTCATCACCTGG
>QMMC01000050.1 GCA_003647065.1 Deltaproteobacteria bacterium
GCCCGGGTCAAGACCGAGGACGTCGAGCGCCTCGAGCAGGAGCGCAAGAGCGCAGCCGAAGCACGGCTCCGCGGCATGCGGACGAGCCACCCGGAGAGCGGCCAGAAGCAGGCTGCCGGCCAGCCGGCTCGGGCGGGCCAGGCCCCCGCCGGGGGCGGCGGGGTTGCTGCGCAGAACCGCCGGCAGCGGCGTAGAGCAGCGGCCCGCGGTGACGGCGGTGGGGGGGCGGCTCCCGGAGCGGCGCCGCAGCAGGAGGCCGCGCCGCCGAGCCGGCCTCAGACGGTGAAGCGCGACCGGCCGAAGATCGGGCGCAACGACCCGTGTCATTGCGGCAGCGGCAAGAAGTACAAGAGCTGCCACTACCGCGAGGACCAGCGGGGCGCCCACCCGCCGCAGTAGGGGGGCGTTGGCGCAGTCGCAGGGCCGGCCCTCGGGAACGGGAACGGGCAACTCGGCTGTAGCCGTGCTTGGCTTCGCTGTCGAAGTCCGTGGAGCTGCACGGGTACAGACTAGTCGACGCGTCCGGGCGCAGCCCGGAGGCCAGTCAACGTGAACGTGAACGGGAACGGGAACGGGAACGGGAACGGCGACGTGAACGTGAACGGGAACGTGAACGGCGACGGGAACGTGAACGGCGACGGCCATGCCAACGCTCACGGCAACGACCACGCCGTCACTCTCCGCGCAGGATGGACACCAAAGCGCTTCTCGCTTCTTATGAGGGAAGTGATGGCGTCGTCGGGGACGTCATCTCCAAGTGCAGGGCGAGATGCCGCACCGGTGGGCGGCTGTGAGTTCGGGATCACTCCAATTCTTCATGACCGTGACCGAGTTTGTCGATTGGTTGGCCTCGGTTGACCACAACGACAATCACCGGTTTGTCCGTCCCGTAGGAACGGCCTACCAGGAGCTAACGATATCTCCGGGAGAGCCGCTGCCCGAACTGTTCTACTGCGCGGCGGGGGCAACGGGGACGCTCGCAGATGACATGGTTCTGGACCCTGGAGCGGATTGGGTGAGGATTCTTCCTCCCCGTCAACTCGGCAACCAGCTGTTGATGGGTGAGATCATGCCGGCCAGAAAGGACTCAGCCGCCCGGCTCTACCGAAAGCTGCGCAAGTCCCTGAGGCCCCTAAACTTTCGTAGCGCGGGTGGCCGGGCCGCTACCACCCCTGCCGACGATCAAGAACGTAGGGGGTAGCGGCGTTGCTATCCGTTATCGGCCGGGGAGGGCGCTTCGTAGGTCACCACCTCGAGGCCTTCGACCCTCCGGAAGTGCGCGGTGTTGCGCGTCACGATGGGCAAGCCGGCTTCGGAAGCGGTGCACGCAATCCAGAGGTCGTTGGTGCCGGGCAGTTGGCCTTTGCCGCGGAGGGTGCGTGCCCTCTGGGCATAGAGAGTGGCCACGGCGCGTGTCACCGGAAGGAGTTGGAGTCCCTCGACCAGAGCCTGTGCTTGGGGGCTGCTCGGATCGTCGAAGCCTTCCAGGTATTTGCCGAGGGCCACCATGGGCAGCAGAAACTCCGTCGCTGGGTGACTCCGCAGGAAGTCCGTGGCGCCCCGCGCTCTGCCGCGACCACGACGTTCGTTCTGCAAGTCGATCAGGAACGTGGTGTCCATCGCTACTCGTTCCACGGGTCCTCCGGCGCGGTGTCCTCCGCCTGGGCTGATTCGAGACGCTCCAAGATCTCTTCGGAGAGCGGCGGCGCCGCTTCGAGACGCGCCAGAAGCGCAGTGCCCGTGCACTGCCGCGGTGCCCAGTGTGCGCGCCGGATCACCTGCGAAAACGACTCCTCGGGGCGGGATCGAGCGCCACGAAGTCGGTTGTAGGCCACCATGTCGATGGAGATCGTCTTCGTCGCCATGCATGTATATGTACATGTACGTGTAGTGCTGTCAAGCAGGGCCCCTTCACCGCCCGAGGGCCCTGTCACGGGGGTGTTGCGGCGGATGTGGGGTCTTTCGACGCTCGGCGCGCCGAGTGCGCCGGGGGCATCGAAATCCCCCTGAAATACGGGCCGCCGAGCCTGGCATGCGTGTTGCGCAGTGGTACGGCATGGCCCGCACGAAGAACATCGCCTCGACCCTTTCGGCAGCACTCACCCTCCTCCTCGCCGGATGCGCGATGCAGGCGCCGGGCGGCCTTCCCGTCGACGACCCTGACGGCGACAAGGAGCTCTGGGGAACAGCGCTCGGGGGAGACTGCGCCTACGACGTCAACTGCGAAGGCGACCTCGTCTGCGTCGAGTTCCCTGCCGACTTCCACGCCTGTCAGCCCGCCGATACGGAGGAATCGCTGAATCTCCTCCGGGAGACCGGGGATTGCCCCGGCTGTTTCCTCGAAGGCGCCCACCTCGAGAGAGTCCACTTCGATAACGCCAACCTCGAGGGTGCAGACCTTCGAGGCGCCAACCTGAATCGAGCGGTCTTCAGCGGCACGAATCTCCGGGGCGCCGATCTGTCCCGCACGAACCTGAGGTCTGCCACGTTCCTCGATGTGGACCTGACCGGTGGAGCCGACTTGAGGTACGCCGATCTCCAAACGACCTACGTGAGGGGCACGGATCTGACGGCTGCGCGCCTGGACCACGCAGACATCAGGGGTGCCGACCTCAGGGGCACGAACATGGCATTCGCGGATCTCAGCGAAGCCGCTCTGTCTGGTGCCCAACTGGCCCACGTCAACCTGGACAATGCCATCTTGTTCGGAGCCAGTTTCCACCAGGTGAACCTCGACTCGGCGACTCTCCGGGGCGCCGATCTGACGGGCGCCGAGCTGTACGGCGCCGTGATGAATCATTCGACTCTGACCGACGCGAACCTGACCGACGCGGACCTGCGCTTCGCGGCTTTGAATGATGCCGACGTGAGCGGTGCCGAGATGAGTCTGGCCGTACTCGGGATGACGCCAGACGAGTTTGCCATCGTCGAGGAAACGCGCTGCACGGCGCTCACGACGCTCCCCTCCTCGTGGTCCTGCGAGGACGGATACGTCGTGCGCCCGAACTGAATCACTGAGGCGGCCGGGTACCCACTCGGGGAGTTGCCGCCATTTTGCCCAGAACTGGGGACCCTGGCCGCTCTTCCCGTAGGGTCTAGCCCCATGCTGCTCTTCGTCCCCGCCCGGTTCCTCCTCTCCGCCCTGGTCTTGTCGACCCTCCTGTTGACCCTCTTGGCGGCCCCGGCCCTCACCTACGCCCAGGCTCCCCCCTGCGAGCTCGACGACGCCCTCAGCCGCGCGGCCGCGAAGCTCCTCGACGACCCCGAAGCTCCGTCGCCGACCCAGCTCCTGAAGGTCGCCCGCGAAGCCGGGGCCACGGCGCCCATCGTCCGCGCCGTCACCGTGTCTCCCCGCAGCAACCGCGACCGGCGCCGGGTGCGCAGCTGGGTTCGTGCGCGCCGCGAAGAAGCCGACGCCCCGCTGCTCTGCGGCGAGGCCCAGGACGAAGGGCGGCGCATCGTGCTCACCGCGGTCTCCGCCGCGACCCTCGAACTCACGTCGCGGGGACTCGTAGGCAACCTGGCGTCGGGCTTCCGCGACCCGGTCGTCGTCGTTCGCCTCGGGGAGGGCGAGGTGGTGCACGTGCCGGTGACTCGGCAGACGCTTTCCCGGGGCGTACGGCTTCCTTCTGAACTCGACGATCGCCCGGGGCTCCTCCAACTCCTCGCCACCGGTCCCACCGGGCCCCGACCCGTCGCCGAGTTGGTGATCAACGGCAGCCCCGAGGACGTCCTCGACACCGCCCCCGGCGGCGAGGATGTCGAGCGGCGTCTCTACGATCTGCGCCGAGCCCGGGGAGCATCCCCCCTCCGGGACAATCAGCTGCTCGCCGGCGAGGCCGAGCGCCAGGCGACCGACGTCTGCGAGAGCGGGCAAATCTCTCATCATCGCGAGGGAGTCGACCCCGAGGAGAGGCTCCGGCGCGAGGGCATCGTCGCCCGAGCGGTCGGCGAGACGGTGGCCCGTGGAGCCACCCCCGGGGCTGCGATGGACGCGCTCCTCGCGAGCCCGTCGCATCTGATGACCCTCGCGGGCCGTCGTTTCACCGATGTCGGCATCGGAACCGCCGAAGACGACGCGGGCCGGGTCTGCCTCGTCGTCCTGCTCTCGTCGTGGCCCCGTTTCATGGGCCGCTGATGAATTTCCGTAGCTGACGGCCCTTCCCCGAAACACGTCGCGTCGTTTATCGTGCCCCCATGAAGACCGTCGGCGATTTGAAGGCCCATGCGGACGCCCGGCTGTTCGCGGACGATTTCCACGCTGCGCTCCATGCCTACACGGCGTTGGTGCGGCTCCAGCCCGTCAACCTCGACGCCCGGCTCCGGGTCGCCGATACGCTCCTCGCCCTCGGCGAGGTGCAGCGGTCGGCGGTCGTCTACACGGCCCTGGCGCGCCACTGCTCCCACGCGGGTTATCCGGGGCGGGCGCTGGTGGCGCTCAAGATCCTCACCGCGCTAGAGCCTCAGCTCATCGCACTCCTGGCAGACCTCGCCGAGCTCTACGCCGTCGGCTCCGAGAAGCTCGGTCGGTCGGTGCGCATCTCCCCCGGGGACCCTGCGGCCGAGCTGCCCGAGGGCCTCGACATGTCGGCGGCGCCGCCGATCGAACAGCTCATCCCGGTGGCCGAAGAGCTCGCCGCGGACGTCAAAGCCATCGCGGCCTATCCCGAGAACCTGCCGCCGATCCCCCTCTTCAGTGAGCTGCCCGAGGATGCCTTCGCGCGGGTCCTCGAGGCCCTCAAGCTGGTCCGGACCCGTCCCGGGGATGTGCTCATCAAACAAGGTGACGTGGGGCAATCGTTCTTCGTCCTGGCCCGGGGCACGGTGCTCATCTCGCGGGTCGACGACGACGGCAAAGAGCACCGCCTCGCCTCGCTCCACGATGGTTCGATCTTCGGCGAGATGGCGTTGGTGAGCGCTCTTCCCCGGTCGGCCACCGTCACTTCGGTGACCGACTGTGACCTCTTCGAGTTCGACCGCGCGGCCCTCGCGGCGGCGGCGGAAGAGGTCTCGACCATCGCCTCGGCCCTCGACAAGTTCACCCGGGAGCGATTGCTCAACAATCTGCTCGCGACGGCGGCGCTCTTCCGGCCCCTCGACCGGCGCCAGCGCTTCGACCTCATGCGACGGTTTTCGGCCCATGATGTAGCCCCCGGGACCCTCATCATCGAGGAGGGCGAGCCGGGCAAGGGCCTCTACGTCGTGCTCAGCGGCGAGATGGACGTCTCGAAGGTCGACGGCGACGAGAAGGTGCTCCTCGCGACGCTGAAGCCCGGGGACGTCTTCGGCGAGATCTCTCTTCTCAACGATTCCCCGACGACTGCCTCTGTGACCGCCGCGACCAACGCGACCGTGATGCTCCTCGCCCGGGAGTACTTCCAGCGCCTCATCGCCGCCGTCGAGCCCATCCGCGAGTATGTCGAAAACCTCGGCGACGAGCGCCTGATGGATACGCAGATCGTGATGGCCACCGACGCCGACGGCGAGATCGAAGAGCTGTCTGAAGACGACTTCATCTTGATCTGACGCCGGGGGGGGCGGTTCGAACTTTCGCTACTCCGTGGGTGCGATGTCCCCGACGGGAGACGAGGCTCAGAGCAACAAGTCCTCGCCCGGCTCCGGAACGGGCAGTCGCGTGGAATCGAGGTTCGTTCCGTTGTCCCGATACACGACCTCGTCCGTCAGTCGCTCGAGGCGGTAGTCAGCGACCTGTACGCACGCGCCGATTTCCGCGCGGTCGACGATGCCGCGCCTCACGTCCAGTCCCCCGCTTTCGCCGTCCTCGTCGGTGACGAAGAGGCCGCAGATGGCGCTCCCGCTGATCCGAAACCCATCGAGCGTCATCGAGCCGCCGATGACCGCCGCCCCGTAGCCGAGAGACTGCTCCGGACAGTCGCATGCAGAGCGCCGCGTATCCTCGACCACGACGTCGCGGCCATCGAAGACGGAGCGCAGAGACATGAGTCCATTCTCCCGGCTCGCCCTCACCAAGAGACGCGTGGCCTCGAGGGTGGCACCGGATTGCGCGGTCACGCCCGAGCCGCCCTCGCCGTCCGAGAGCTGCTCCTCGGTGTCGTGCACCGCTACGTCCGTCAGAGTCGCCGTCGATCCGCCGGACACGAACACGCCCGTATCGTGGCTCCGGGTGACGAACACCCGCGTCGCGTTGAGCCGTGAACCGCCCTGTACGTTGATGCCCCTCCCGTACTTCCCATCGCTTTCTTGCTCGGCGGTGTCACGCACGACCACGTCGGTCAAGACCACCTCCGTCCCCGCGTGGGCGAGGAAGATGCCCGTATCGTGGCTCCTTGAGACCACCACCCGGGTCGCCGTGAGGCTGCCGCCCTCCTGGACGCCGATTGACCGACCGTCCGTGCCGTCGCTTTCGAAGGGCAGTGTGTCGGAGATGACGGCGTCGGTCAGCGTCGCAGAAGTGTCCACAACCAGGAATGCCATGTCGCGGTTGTTGCGGAGCCAGATCCTCTCCGCGGAAAGCGTCGCGTCGTGCTGCACGTTGATGGCTCGCCCGCCCGTTCCATCGGCGGCCCGGGCTTTCGTTCCGACGATCGCCAGGTCGGTGACGCTGACGACGCCGCCGCCGTACTGCGCAAAGAGGGAGATGTCGTGGTTGCCAACGAGGACGATGCGCGTCCCCGAAAAGCGCGGGCCACCCTCGACGCTGATCCCATAACCGAAGTAGCCATCGGGGCGCGGCTGCGTCTCTGTTACTACCAAGTCGGCTGCTTCGACGACGCTTCCGTCGTCATCGACGAAGAGGCCGACCTCGGTGGTGTTCGTGATCAGCACTCCTGCGACGTCGAGGGAGGCCCCACGAGAGACGTGGATGCCTCGAAAGGGAGCGTCGACGATAGCCACGCCGCTGAGCGTCGCCGTGGGCCCGGCGCCGCTCACCTCCACCACGGCCCGAGCCCCGGCGGCGGAGCTGGTGAGCACGGTCTCGGCCGCGCAGGCACCGACGACTCGCACGCCCCCTCGCATCGGTATCGTTCCGTCGTAGCGGCCCTTCGCGAGTGCGACCGTCCAGCCAAACCCCCGCAACCCCCACGGCACCTCGCCGACTCCGCCGAATGGCATCGCGCGCGAGCCGTCACCACCCGTTGCGCCAGCGCGCACGAACACGACCACGCTCTCGTCGCTGGGCAGGCCCTCGGGCCACTCGCCGGTTGGACACGCCGGCCCGATCGGTCGGCAATCCGGCTCCCCCGGGAAGTGCGCCTCCCCGAACCCGCAGTCGGCGGGCCCGGCTTCGGGATACGCGTCGCACATGGTGAACCCGTCCGGGTCGACGACCTCTCGCCACCCGGTCGGGCACGGCGTGAGTGCTAGGTCAGGCACCCCGCGTTCGAGCCAGGGAATGTTCACCGGGAGACTCGGCCCATCGGGCCCCGCGTCGCGGACGACTCCGCCATCGGTGGTCGCGGAGTCGCCGCAGCCTGCGAGCGAAGCGCAGAGCATCATCGCCGCAAGGAAGCGTCCCATCGGGGATCATCATAGGCGATTTTCGGTCGATTCCAGAATCCGGGTCGGGGCTCTGAACTCTGGAGTTCGTTCTTCTCGCTCTTCTCGTTCCACGGGCGTCTCACGCGTCGAGTCACGGCGACGACCAAGAGCAGCAGCCCGAACCACCCTGGTGAGGGGCCTCGTCCTTTCCCGCCGAGGTGCTCAAAGGCAGTCAAGGACGTCGTCCACCGAGGTCGGCGGCGCGTGCCCGTCGGCGAAAGCGCCGCGGCTCGCGCAGCTGCCGCCGGCGGCCGGAGTGAGGTCACCGGAGAGGGGCGCCGAAAACCCGGGGTCCTCGATGGTCGAGTCGAGATCCCACCCGTAGGTCGTCCGCCACCCGGCGAGGTCGAAGAGGCCACCGGCGGGGTAGGGGTCCACGTCCTCGGTGATGCCGAAGCCCACGCCGTTGTCTGCCCAGTAGCAGTTGGAGGCAAAGTCGGTGTTGTCGGCGGAGACGTCGTGGATCGTGTCGTCGCCGTAGGTGGAGATTTGCACGGTGCGCCTCCCCTGATCCGGGCTCCCGGTTCGGTCATGGACGACGTTGTTTCGAAACGCGACGTTCTCGAAGGCCGGCCACGGCCCGCCTCTTTCGCCGGTCCAGCGCAGGGCTGGGTTCACCATGATGGCGCGCGCGTCGTAGACCGTGTTGTATTCGAAGAGCTGGTTGACCTGATGGGTGATGCCCCCGAAGTCCCGCGACATGAAGGCGACCGGAGCACCGACCACGACGTTGTGATGCACATGGGCGTTGTTGGTCCCGACCCCGACCGCAAAGAATGAGTGGTTTTCGAAGTAGTTGTGGTCGAGCTCGAAGCTTGATGTCTGTGAGTGGGACGAGTGCTTGTACTTGAACCCGCAGCCCGAGAAGTGCCCCGTCCCGGTCTGCAGGAACGCGTTGTGATGGATGTGGGTGAAGCCGGCTCCAGAGAACATCGCGATGTTGCAGCTGTTCTCCGTCTGTGCGCCGGCCATGGCGATCGTCCGGTCGTAGTTGTCGATGAACACGCTCTGGCGAATCTCGACATCGCTGGCGCCCGCCATCCCGATGCCCGCAATGTTTCCCCGCGCGCTTCCGTCGGTGTCCCGGACGACGACGCGCTCGATGAGCAGGCCGGAACCGCCCCCCACGCGAATACCGCGATCCATCGCTCGCTCGATGGTCAGGTCCGAAATGCGGACGTGGTTGGTCGCGAGGAGGGTGATGCCGTTGGCCCCATAGTTCGGGTCGATGACGGCCCGCTCTCCCGGGTAGCCCTTGATCGTGATGGGTGCCTCGGGGGTTCCAGTCGCCAGTCGGTCGAGGAAGATGACGTGGTTCCCGCCGTCCCCGGGGCCCGAGTCTCCTCCCGGGTGATAAACCGCCTCGTGGGTGCCTCCCCGCAGGTAGACGTAGTCACCGCCCTGGAGCTCGAGCCACCCCGCCGCGCGGTACCTGGCGTAGATGCCCCGGTTCAGGTTGGCCATGGTTCGGAAGGGCGCGGCGAAGGTGCCCGCATTCGCGTCGTCGCCCCGGGCGGGGTCCACGTAGTAGCAAGCGCCGGTTCCGGTCGCTTCGCAGAACCCGTCTGCCACGGGCATCGAGGGTGTGCAGGCCACGGTGGCGTCTGGAGCGCCCCCGTCCGACGAGGCGTCGGCCCCGGCGTCCGTGACCGAGCCATCCGGCGTGCTTCCATCGACCGGCGTCGACGCGTCCGTCCCGGTCCCCGTGTCCCCCATGTCCATCCCACCGTCGGTGGGGCTCATCCCGTCGTCACCGCAGCCGAATGACGAGAGCAGCAACGAGGCCAGAAGAAGGAATCTCATGGAGATGACTATCCCGTCCGGCGGCCACGCGCTCAACGGGTTCCTCCTAAGCTGCCCTAAGCGCCCCCTCGACGCGATGGACCTCGCCGGCGCTCAGGGAGTCGGCACGATCTCGCTGCGTATCGTGAACTCGACCCCCGAGTACATGTCGAGAAGGAGATAGTGCGTGCCCGCCCCGAGGTGGGTGGTGTAGGCGAACTCCTCCCGGTCGCCGGGCGGTCTTTCCGCCACGTCCTCTTCGTCCTCTTGTGACGCGTCGTAGTGATCGGTGTCTCGACTGGACAGGCGGTCCATTGGGCATTCATCGACCCAGGTCAGGGCGCTGCTCTCGTGTCCTGCTACCTCGATCTTCACCCGCGAAGAGCCTTCGAGGTCGAGACGAAAGAGCCGTTCGGTTCCATTCATGTACGGGTAGTACGGGATCGGATAGCGGTCGGTGGCGCCGGACATGGTGCCGCGCATGGTGGCTCCATGGACGATCCTCGGAGCGGCTTCGCAGCGTGCGAGCAGGTCTGCCCTCGACTCGACCCGAATGCGCAACGGCGCATAGCCGACTTCGGGGGTGCCAACGGGCGCAACCGATGCGAAGTAGACGCCGGGATCGACCATGTCGGTGAAGCGCAGGGTGAAGTCCCCCGTGAACGAGTCGCAGATCAGCGTCTCCTGCCCCGGCCCACATTCCCCTTTGGCGACGTGCAAGACCCCCTCTCCGGCTCCGATACCCGTGGCCACGATCAGGGCGCTCGGCTCAGTGACTTCGATGCGGTAGACGGTCGCTCCTGCTCGTCCGCCCGCGCACGGACCGGGGAAGAGGGACGTACCCTCGGTGAGCGAGACGTCGAAGCTCTCGCCGATGAGGTTAGGGGGCGCGGTCGCGCCGGGGCAACGCCCGGGCATCGCCGGTGCCGCCGGTGTATTCGATGGTCCCGACGCCGGCGCGGCTCGGAGCGATGGGCGCTCGGGTGAAGGCGCTTCGGGGGTCGCACCGTCATCGTCTCCGCACGCTGCCGTGAGCAGGACGACGGATATGCAGACCATCGAGGTTCGATGCATGGCTCAGTATGCACATGAACTGGTGCAGAGATGTGGGCAGGTCACGACCATCCGATTGGTGGCAGTAATGATCCCGTCACCTCTCGACCGAGGGCGCTCGATGCGCACAATCTGCCGAGGACGTATTCCCCGCCGTATCGGAAGGGGCGTTTCGTTTGGTCCAGCGTTGACTCCAGCCGGGGCGGTTCGCATTCTGCTGAAGCATTCGCCTGCCGCGACCCGTCCGAAAGGGACACGATGGACCTGTCATGAGGCCGCTAGACTTGCTCATCGCTACAGCCGCCGCGGTCATCTTTGCCGGGCCAACTCTGTTGCGCCTCGCGGACGACCTGAGAGCCCGGTCCAGCCGAAGTTTCTCACTCATCCCGCGCTGGAATCTGCACCTCGGCGGCAATGCAGTCCGGCTCCTGTGCTTGGGGGCTACCGCGTTCTTTTCGTCGCTCATCGCGCCCGATTCGAACGAACCCATGAGCTACTTCCTCTGGTTCCTCATCATCCCGTTTTTCGTGGGCAGTCATTTCCTCACGGAGACCAAGCGGCGACTCTACATCGACGCCGAGACCGGGCTCATCACGTGGACCCGAATCAATCGTCTGTGGCCCTTCGGGCGAGGAGATGTCGCTTACATCGATCCGATCGCCGTCGTCGACAGCAACGAAGGCAGGCGTTTGGAGCTCTTCGGGATCGCGGTGCTTCATGCCTTCGTGCGGTCCAACACCGGATCACCGGGCAGCTATTCGAGGAAGGAGCTCCTCGCGATCGAGAGCGCGGTGAACGGCTACCTAGAGGCCTTTGCCCGTCACGACACCGAAGAGCGCCGCGATTTCCGGGCTGCGTACCGTGAGGCGCTCGAGCGAATGCATGCTCCTCGAAGGCGGCAGGCCGCCGAGAAGCAGGCGGCTCACGAACAGCAGGTGCAACGGGCGGAGGACAACCAAGGAGCTCGCGAGGCGTGGGAAGAACGAGAACGGCTGCGCAAGCTCGACGACAAGTTTCGCTAGCGCGTGATTCGAAGTCGCGGAACGAGGCGGAGGAGCGCGGGAGCGCCCTGGATTGACGGGCGTTCCGGGCGGCCGTCACAAGAGCCCCGTGCCCACGTAATCATTGGAACTCTCCCGCCCTGGCCGCCGCTAAATTGCGGTCTGCGGTCCCCGTGGTTACCCAAGTAGGGCGTTTCCGGCGGGTCTCACCCCTGCCGCCCTCCGTATATCTCCCGAGCCCCGAGGACTGACCGAGTGAAGAAAGCCCGCCGCGCGCTGCCCCTGTTACTCATCGGCCTCGTCGTTGGCCTCTTCGCGACCTCCGTCGCGGTTCGCCTGCCCGAGGGGGATTCTTCGGAGCCCGTGGCGGACGTCCTGCACATGGACGCTCCGACGGGCCGCATCCTCGTCGACCTAGCCGACGACTCGGGCAGCGATACTCGCGGACGCATCGCCGCGCTGCTCCAGGGAGCCATCGCACCGTTCGGGTGGCCATCGGATGTCGTGGCACCCGGAGGCGCCGGCGCCCTCGGAGAGATGCTCTCCGAAGAGGCCCAGCTCTATCGCCTCACGCCCCCCGAGAGCGAGTTCCAGGACATCCTCCGGGCCCTCCGGGATGACGAATCGGTCGAGGCCGTAGAGATCGAACGCACCTGGGGGCTCCCCGAGGGTGCCGAGGCGTTCATGCTCAGTGAAGGCACTTCCGGGGCCCTCGACGATCAGGACGCGACCCCAGCCCGGGGCCCCTTCCGCCCGAACGACCCCTACTACAAGCACCAGTGGCACCTGGACCAAATCCAGATGCCCGATGCCTGGGCCCGGACCCGCGGCCGCGGCGCCGTCGTGGCGATCCTCGACACCGGCGTGCTCTACCGAACCCAGGGCCGCTTCGTCCAGGTCCCGGACCTCGCCAATACGCGCTTCGTGCAAGGCTTCGATGCCATCGACCGGGACGGCAGCCCCGACGACGAGCACGGCCACGGCACCCACGTCGCCGGCACCGTCGCCCAATCGACGAACAACGGGGTCGGCGTCGCCGGCGTCGCACCGGAAGCTTCCATCATGCCGGTCCGGGTCCTCGACGCTCGGGGCTCCGGCGGGTGGGGCTCCCTCGCGGCGGGCATCCGCTACGCCGCCGACAACGGCGCCAACGTCATCAACATGTCCCTCGGCGGCGGCATGCCGTCCCAGGTCATCCGCCGCGCCATCGAGCACGCCCACGAAAAGGGCGTCGTCATCGTCGCCGCGGCGGGCAACGCCTCGCGGTCCCGGGTCGAATATCCCGGCGCCTACCCCCACGTAATCGCCGTCGGCGCCGTGCGCTTCGACGAAGAGCTCGCCTTCTACAGCTCCTACGGCCGAGGCCTCGACATCGTGGCCCCGGGCGGCGATCTGCGGGTCGACCAAAACGGCGACGGCATGCCGGACGGGGTCCTGCAAAATACGATGGTCCGGACCCCCGACCGCCACGATTACGTCGCCTACCAGGGCACCTCCATGGCCACCCCCCACGTCGCCGGAGTCGCGGCGCTGCTGTCGGCTTCAGGCATCACCGACCCCGACGCCATCGAGCGCATCCTGACCGAGACCGCGAAGTCCAAGGGCGATACGAGGCGCTACGCCAGCGGCCTCGTCCAGGCGAACGACGCGCTCCGGGCGAGCCACGAGGGCCTCGGGGGGCTGCGCGGGGCGCTCTCGGTCTTGCTCGGCTTTGGGCTCATCTTCGGGCTTCGACGGCGGAACGCACTCGTCCCGGGCCTCGCCCCCGGTCTGGCTCCCACTCTGGCCATCGCGGCGGTCGTGGCCGGGGCCCTCTCGCTGCTCCCGCTGCACTGGGTCCCGGGCTTGTCCCTCGAGGGCCTCGCCGCCGGTGGTGTCCCCGGGGCCCTGGCGTCCCTCGGTGGCCCGTGGTTGGCCCCCTTCGCCCTCAGCGCCCTCCTGCCCTTCGGGGTCGCGGCGCTCCTCCTGGGCGTCCGCCGGGCCTCGCCTATCGTCGTAGGCACCGGAATCGCCTTTGCAGCGTGGCTGGCCCTCGAGGCCCTCGTCCCGACCGTGCACGTGGCCCTCTTGCCGGCTTGGCTCGTCGGGCCCTGGCTCCTGGTCCAGGCCGGCCTCGCAGCCCTGATCGCGCGCCTCGCGGCGACCCGGCCCCGCTGAGACAACACACAGGTCGGTCTGGGTCGGGGTGGTCGGCTCATGCGGGGGGCATCGGCCTGCATGACACGAATGTCATGGATTCGTCTGGCTGCCCGAAAGGGCCCGGCTGCGAAGCGCGTTACGCACCCTCTAGTAATGGCTTGGAATCACAGCATATTTGCCAGTTTGTCGGCCTGGCGGTGATGCGCCTGCCACTTTGGCACCGAGGTTGCTAATGAGACGGAACGAAGAAGGCGGGTCGCCCCGCCCTCTTGGCTTCTTAGCCCGATATTTTTTTTGGGCCCCTCGTCAGTCGAACTGCTTGCCCGCATGGCGCCTGACTTCGCGGCCCTCTTTTAGACATCTGCTTAGCTTTCGACGCGCTTGGTCTACTTGCTTACTTTCGCTTTCTTCGTCTCTTAGCGTCTCTTAGATTTTTTCTGTTCTTAGCTCTGAGTAGTCCGGGGAGCTTTTAGAGGCCTCTCCGGGCTGCCCTTTGGTGGACACCGCCACCTCTGGCATAGATTCTAGGTCCACGACGCGCCGAGCGCCATCCCTGATGGTCCTCGGCGTTGTCGTATCCAGGGTTTGAAACGTGCGGGGTGCCCCCGCTATTCTCCCGGGGATGAGAATCGCGCGCCTTATTCTGGTCCTCGCCGCTGGTGCCCTCCTCGGGGCCTGCGGGACGTTGTCGAATGACCTCATTCAGGCGGAGAACGCCTACGAGGAGGCCAAGTACGACGACGCCGAGGTCTGGCTCGCGGACATCGGCTCGGATGTCGCCGTCCTCGACGACGAACATCGGGCGCGTTTTTACTATGTGCGCGGGATGACGGCGTACCGCCTCGGCCGGCGCGATGACGCTCTGCACTTCCTCGCCCTCGCGCGGGAAGAGTCGGGCAACGCCGCCAACTCCCACCTTTCGGCCGAGAAGCGCTCGATCATGGATCGCACCCTCGACGAGTTGACGCCTCACACAGCGACTCACCGAGCCAATACGGCCGGCGGGCCTTCTGAGGCCGACGAGTCTTCGGGCTCGAGCGAGCCTGTGGACGGCGCCGAAAACGAATCGGCCGCGTCCGCCGAGTGAGAACTCAGCAGGCCGCGAGGCCTAGCAGAGCGTCTTTGGTCGCGAGCTTCTGCTTCTTCAGCTTCCTGAGTTCTACGCCCTCGGACGTGCTCAGGTGGAGATGCGAATCGAGCTCTTGAACACGGACCTTGAGTAGCTGGTGCTTTCGCTCCAGGTGGGCGGCCTGTTTCGTGGCATCGATCGGTCGCGACTTGCGCATGGACACTCCCTCTGCCCTCGATGAAAGAGGGCGGCAATAGCTTCTGTAGGCCAAGAGGAAGCGAAGACGAAGCCAGAAGAAAAGGGAGTTGCGGCCAAACGGCGCCGCATCTCTGACGACTTTAGGGGACCGGCCTCGCCCATGCAACGACCCCAAGTTGGAATGCCAACACTTCGTCCACGGTTGCCACAATCCCGTCGCCGTGAATACTGCGGCCCGTGGTCGTGTCCCACGACCAACCGGAGCATCGATGACACTCGATAGGTCTACACGCGTCGTTCTGCTAGCAGCGATTTCCGCAACTATCGCGGGGCTCTTGCTCGCTGCCCACCCCCGTTCTGGGAGCGCCCAAGAAGGACAGGGCGCCGCCGATGCGCGAGGGACCGCGGCGGCGGTCCAGGCGTTCTACAACCAGACCAACGGCGTCCGGTCTTCGTTCTACCAAACGTATTACAACAAGCTCTACGACCGCTACGACCGCTCCCGGGGGACTGTCACCTTCAAGAAGCCCGGCAAGATGCGCTGGGAATACAACCGGCCAAACGGCAAGGTGATCGCCGCCGATGGCACCCAGCTCACGGTCTACACGCCCGGTGACGCGGGGGAGCGCGGCCAGTGTTTCCGCCAGCAGATGAGCGCGCATCAACTCCCCCAGGCGTTCAGCTTCCTGACCGGCACTGGGCGCCTCGAAGAGGACTTCACCTTCCGTCTCCTCGACCCGGCGCGGCAGGGGTACGGCGAGGGGTACGTGCTCGAGCTGACTCCCCGCGAGCCGAGCCCGCACTACGAGCGCATCTTGTTCTACGTGATGAAGCAGAACGGGCGACCCACCGGCGTCGTCCGGAGAGTGCTCATCGTCGACTCCGCGGGCAACCGCAACCGCTTCGACTTCAGCAACATGGAGTGGAACCCCCGGACGACAGCGTCGTCCTTCCGGTTCTCGCCGCCGGCCGGCGTTCGTTGCGTCACTCCCTGAGCAGTGCTTCGAGGTTCGGCGCGAGCTCGGGCCACGTGTAAAGCGCGCCGACCTTCGCGCCGCGCCGTGCGAGGCGTCGTCGGAGGTTTCTATCCGCCGCGAGCCGGCGAAGTGCTTCGGCGAGGGCCGTCGCGTCCCCGGGGGCAACCAGGAGGCCGTTGTCTTCGTCCTCGATGATCGACGGGATGCCGCCGGTCCGGCTCGCGACCACGGGCAGGCCCGCGGCCAAGGCCTCGAGTAACGCTGTCGGCACGCCCTCGTCGCGTCCATTAGGCTCCGGTCGGGAGGGCAATACGAAGGCGTCGGCGGCGGCGAGGTAGTCGGTCTTTTCGTCGCCGCTGACCAGCCCGACGAAGCGCACCCGGGCCCCGGTCTTTCGGCCGAGGGACGCCAGGGCCCCTTGCTCGGGGCCCTCTCCGGCGAGAACCAACTCGGCATCCTGGCCGGCGACGGCCCGGATCGCCTGGTCGAGGCCCTTGATCGGGACCAGGCGACCGAGGCTGAGGATCGTGAACCGGTCGAATCCGAGGCGCTTGCGCAGGGCGCGGCGGCCTTCGGTCCCAGGTCCTGGAGGGTCGACCCCCATCGGGCAGACGTGGGCTCGTCCCGCGGCCTCGGACCGGGCGAGGGCCGGGAGGAGCTTCAGGAATCGCGCCCGGTGGTCCGGCGAGACGAAGAGCAGGGACGACGTGCCGGCGGCGATTTTCTGGGCGAGTTGCTGCCGGAGGGGAAGGCGCTCGAGAAGAAAAAGATCGGCCGAGTGGAAGACCGCGAGGTGCGGGCGTGGGCCCCGAGCTGCGGCTGCCGCGAGGGCCGAAGGCAGCGCCCAATGGCTCACCAAGGCGTCCCACCGCGGCGCGCGCCTCTTCGCCGTCCGGGTCAGCTGCACCGTGAACGGCGCCAGCCCGAGCCACGCCCCGGGTTGTCGGCGGAGGTTGTCGGGGACCCCGGCGCCGTAGAAAGTACGCTGAAGATGCCGCGGCCGCAGATAGGGCACCCACTCGACGCTCACGTCGGTGAACGTGGGCACCACCCCGGTGGCGGGCTCCGGGGCGAGGACCTCGACCTCGTGGCCCCGGCTGGCGAGGGCCTTCGCGAAGCCGTGGACGAATACACCGCAAGGGTCACCACGGCGCTGGGGGAAGCTGGTGGTGAGCAGGCCGACCCTCACCGGGCGGCGCTCGAACCGCGGGAGGCGACCGACAAGGCCGGCGCGCGCTGGCCCTCGCGGCGCCGGCGCCACATGCCGAAGAGGACGCGCGGAAAAACGAAGAAGACCTGGCGCAGACCCAGGCCGCTCTGCTCGTCCTGGTAGACGGGGCGGACCTGGACGTCGCGGACGATGAGGCGAGCCTCGGCGGCACGGGCGAGGAGGTCGTTCGGGTAACCGTAGCCGTGCCAGAGGGCCTCGAGGTCGAGGCGCTCGGCGCCGCGGCGCGAGAGCGCCGTGTAGCCGCATTGGCTGTCTCGGATGGATAGGCCCGTGATCAACCGAGTGAGCCAGCTGAAGACCTGGCCGCCGAGCCAGCGCCCGAGGGGCATCACCTCGCGCACGCCGGGCCAGCTGAAGCGGTCGCCCTTGGTGTAATCCGCGAGGCCCGTCGCCACCGGGGAGACGAGGGCCGGAAGATCTTCTGGATGCATCTGACCGTCCCCGGCCATCACGACGGCGATGTCCAATCCCTCGCCGAAGGCGATGTCGTAGCCGGTCACGATCGCCGCCCCGACGCCACGGTTCTGGTCGTGGCGTATGACGAGGCAGCGATGATCTCCTGCTTCTCGTGCCGCTCCGGCGGTTTGGTCGTTACTGCCGTCGTCGATGACGATGACGCGGTCGACCCAGTCCGGGACCGAGTTCACGGTGCGCCCGATGTGCCGTGCCTCGTGGTACGCGGGGATGACCACCGCGACGCGTACATCGCCGAACATGACGGCACCCCTCTAACAGCTGATCGTCGAGACAGCAAGACGACCCCCACCAACGCCTCTTTGTCCGAACGGCCAATCTTCGATATGGTCGGCCCGCAAATGCGAAACATCGCTGTGGGGAATCCGATGACAATTGCCAAACGACTCTTTCTGGCCACGGCTGCGGTCGCGATCCTCGGTGCGGCCGCCGGCTGCGGCCCCGATCCCGTGAATCGCTCCGAGACGGGAGCCCTCGAGTCGACTGATACGACCCATCCGACCGACGGATCGTTCTACGACCAGTACGAGTTCCAGGCGAAGGAGGGGTGGAACATCGTCATCCGCATGACCTCGACGGAGTTTCAGCCCTACCTCCAGCTGCGCATCAAGGACCGCGGCGACGAGGGCATGATCGAGCAGTCCGGCCAGGCCGGGACCACCGCGCTCGCTCACACCGCGACCGCGACCGCGACCTACATCGTCTGGGCAAACTCGAACAACCCCGGGGAGACAGGCGCCTACACCCTCCTCATCGGCGCGAATCCCTAGCTCGATGGGGCGCACCCCTCCGGTCCAGCGCATCGCCCACTTGCTCGATGACCCCGAGGTCACCGAGATCATGATCAACGGGCCGCGCCACGTCTTCGTCGAGAAGGGCGGCATCGTTCACGAGCTCGAGTCCCCCTTCCAGAACCAGGGGCAACTCACGGCCCTCGTCGACGCCCTCGTGGTTCCTTCGGGTAGGGCGGTGACGACGATGCAGCCCTTCGTCGACTTTCGCATGCCCGACGGTTCTCGGGTAAACATCGTCATCGCGCCGGTGGCGCTCGACGGTCCGGTCATCACCATCCGCCGGGCGACGGCCTCGCTCACCCAGATGGCGGACCTGGTGCGTCTCGGCACCCTCACCGAGCAGATGGCCTACTTCTGCTTCATGGCGATCAAGGCGCGGCTCAATATCGTCTTCAGCGGCGCATCGGGGAGCGGCAAGACGACGACCCTCGGGCTCATGAGTGCCTACATCCCCGAGGGGGAGCGCATCGTGCTCATCGAGGATACGGCCGAGCTTCAGTTGCAGCAGAGCCACGTCGTGCGCCTCGAATGCCGTCCGCCGAACATCGAAGGCTCCGGGGCCATTCCCCTGTCGGATCTCCTGCGCAATTCGTTCCGTATGCGGCCGAACCGGATCATCGTCGGTGAGGTACGCGGCCCGGAGGCGGTGGAGATGCTCCAGGCGATGACCAGCGGCCACGACGGATGCCTCGCGGTCTTGCACGCCGGCACTCCGCGCCACGCGCTATCGCGCCTCGAGATGATGGTGTTGTCGAAGGGGCTGCCGCTCCCCCTCTGGGGGATTCAGCGCCAAATCGGCGAGGCCGTTGACGTCATCATTCAGCTGGCGCTGATGGCGGATGGGTCGCGAAGGGTCACCCACATTACCGAGGTCATCGGCGTTGGCGACGGTGGCGACGATGGCGGCCTCGAGACCGAGGACCTCTACCTCTTCGAGCACGGCGTCGATGAAAGCGGGGCCCACCATGGCCACTTTCGCTGCACCGGGGTGAGGCCACGCTTCTATGACCGCCTGGCCCGGGTCGACCCGAAGCTCACCGAGAAGCTCTTCGTCGCGGGCTAGGGCGCCTTCTTGTTGAGGGCTCCGGCGCACTCCCGGCGCCGCTACGGTCGGCCTGTCGGCTCTGCGCGACTTCGTCGCGCTGCCGCCTCGGGCCGCCCTGCGCGGCGCCTTCTTGTTGAGGGCTCACTCGACGGTGACGGTCTTGGCGAGGTTCCGGGGCTGGTCGACGTCGGTGCCCTTCATGTCCGCAACGAAGTACGCGTAGAGCTGTAGGGGCACGACGGTCAGGAAGGGCGTGAACACTTCGTCGACGGCGGGGATGGTGACCACGTCGTTGCAGATGGCGGCGACCTCGTCGTCGCCCTCGGTGGCGATGGCGATCACCTGGGCGTCCCGGGCCTTCGCTTCTTGGAGGTTGCCGATGGACTTGTCGTAGGTGCTGTCCTTGGGGACGAGGACCAGGACCGGCACGTTCTCGTCGATGAGCGCGATCGGGCCGTGTTTCATCTCGCCGGCGGCGTAACCCTCGGCGTGCACATAGCTTATCTCTTTGAGCTTCAACGCGCCCTCGAGGGCGATGGGGAAACTCAGGCCGCGCCCGAGAAAGAGCACGTCGCGGGCGTGGTTGTAGCGGCGGGCGAGGTTTGCCACGAGCTGCTTGGTGCCGACGAGCACGTCGTTCATCAGGTGCGGTACACGCGCCATGCCTTCGACGAGGGCGGCACGCTCTTCATCCCCGAGCACGCCGCGGCGGGCGCCGAGGAAGATGCTCAACATCAGGAGGTTGGCGAGCTGCGTGGTGAAGCACTTGGTGGAGGCGACGCCGATCTCGGGCCCGGCGTGGGTATAGAAGGTCGCGTCGCTCATGCGCGGGATGGCGCTGCCGATGACGTTCGCGATGGCGAGGACCTTCGCGCCCTTTGCCTTGGCGAGCTTGGCGGCCTCGAGGGTGTCGAGGGTCTCGCCGCTCTGGCTGACGGCGATGACCAGGTCGCCTTCGCCGACGATCGGGTCGCGCCCGCGGAACTCGGACGCCAACTCCACCGTCGTCGGGATCTTTGCCAGCTTTTCGATGTAATACCGGCCGGCGATGGCCGAGTGATGGCTGGTGCCGCAGGCGAGCAGATAGACGCGCTTGATCGCCTTCGCGTCGTCGGTGCTCAGGCCGATCTCGTGGCCGTGGATGTCTCCGCTTTCGCGGTCGAGGCGGCCCCGGAGGGTGTCTTCCATGGCGCGCTGCTGCTCGTAGATCTCCTTGAGCATGAAGTGCTTGAAGCCGGCCTTCTCGGCCATCACCGGCGACCAGTCGATGTGCGTTGCCTCGCGCTCGACGACCGTTCCGTCGAGCTTGGTGATCGAGACCCCCTCCCGGCGCAGCACCGCCATCTCCCCGTCCTCGAGGAAGATCATCTCGCGCGTGTAGGGCAAGAGCGCCGGGATGTCGCTTCCGCAATAGGTCGCGCCGTCGCCGATGCCCAGGACCAGCGGCGAGCTGCTCTTGGCGACGACGACGGTGTCTGGCTCGGAGGTGGAGATCACCGCGATCGCGTAGGCCCCTTCGACCTGCGTGAGGGCGCGGCGGACGGCGCTCTCGAGCTCTCCGCCGTTTTCGAGCTCGAGGGCCACGAGGTGGGCGATGATTTCGGTGTCGGTATCGCTGACGAAGGAGTGCCCCTGGTCCGCGAGGCGCTTTCGCAGCTGGAGGTGGTTTTCGATGATGCCGTTGTGCACCACCGCCACCGGGCCGACGACGTGGGGATGGGCGTTGACCTCCGAAGGCCGGCCGTGGGTGGCCCAGCGCGTGTGGCCGATGCCCACGGTCCCGGCGAGGGGCGCCTGGGAGAGTGCCTTTTCGAGGTTTCGTAGCTTGCCAACGGCCCGAACCACGCCGATTTGGCCATCGTGGTGCACCGCTAGGCCCGCCGAGTCGTAGCCCCGGTATTCGAGGCGCCGGAGGCCATCGAGGAGGATCGGCGCCGAGTCTTCATCCCCGACGTAACCAACAATTCCGCACATGGGGGGCACCTTATCTCGCGGGGCCGACCCCGGCAATTGCATGGACCGGTATACTGCCGCGGTTCATGGCGCGGCGTCTGGAACCCAGTAGATACGAGCAACTCCTGGCCGCGGCCGAAAGAGGGGACTGCGACTTCGAGGCTTCGGCCGGACCCTGGACCTGTCTGATCGCAGCCTACGGCCACGCCCGGAAGGGGGAGTACGTGCCCGCCCGGGCCCTGGTGGCCGAGGCAACCGGCCCTGCCGGCCCCGCCGGTCAGGTGCCCGCGTTCGCGCACCTGGTCGCCGGCATGATTCTCTACGTCTGCCGAGACCACGCCCTGAGCCTCGAGGCCTTCGACCGGGCCGCCGCGGCAGAGCCTCGCCTCGCGGCCCGGGCCCTCAACGCCAAGGCGCGTCGTGCGGGCCGCCTCGGTTGGGCCCCCGAAGCCCGGGAGACCTTTGCCGACCTCGCCGTGAACGATCCGCGGCAGCTGCGATGGCGCCTCGAGTCCCTGCGCCTCGCCGCCCGGGCGGAGGATTTCGAGGAAGCGCGCGGTCACGCCGAGGCGGCTCTCGACCTCGAACCGGGTCTCGCCCGGGTGCAGATGGAGCGTGCGGGCATCCTCGCCCAGCTGGGGCGCGACGCCGAAGCGAGCGCCGCCGCGGCGGAGGCCGCCGAGGCGGAGCATGGCTCCATGGCCTACCTCCTCGAAGCGGCTCGCGTCGGTCTCGAGGTCGGTGACTATGCCCTGGCCCGGCGTCAGTTCGAGGCGGCGGCGGACCTCGACCCCGACGATGTCCGGCCCCCGGCGGGCCTCGCGAGCCTCGCGCTCTTCGTATCGGACCTCGCCGGGGCTCGGTCGGCCCTTGCCCCGGCGCGTGCCCACGCGCCAGAACACCCGCTGGTGCTCCGGACGGAAGCGGCCCTCGATGTCCTCGAAGCACACTACGACGCCGCCATCGACAAGCTAGAGCGAGCCCTCGCGGCGCGCCCCGACGACGGCGAGGCCCACACCTGGCTCGCCGAGGCGCGCCTACGCCTCGGCGATTACGAGGGCGTCTACGAGGCGCTGCACGATGCGACGATGAAGAGCGACGGGTTTCACCTCGCCGCGTGGATCTTACGGCCCCTGGCGACAATCGCGGACGACGACGACGGAGACACTGCGCTCGAGGCGAGTCGTTTTCGCGAGATCGTCGAAGGGGTCGCGGCGCTGGTCCCGGGGGGCAGGGCCGAGCTCGAGAGCGC
>QMMC01000051.1 GCA_003647065.1 Deltaproteobacteria bacterium
CCGCCGCCCTCTTCGCGGTAGTAGCCGTGGCATCCCGGGTCTTCGAGGACGGGCCAGTCGCGCTGGATGCCGGGGATTTTTTCGGTGATCAAGTAGTAGTGCTCTGCCGCCTGGAGCGGGATGCTCACGCCGACGTCTTCGCCGAGCTCCCGGGCCCACATGCCGGTGCAGTTCACGACGTACTCGGCCTCGATGTCGCCGAAAGCGGTCAAAACCCCGATGACCGCGCCGCGCTTCGTCTTCACCGCGGTGACCGGCACGCCTTCGATGATGCGCGCGCCTTTCATGCGTGCGCCCTTGGCGAGGGCCATCGTCGCATCGACCGGATTCACCCGGCCGTCTTCTTTGACGTAGAAACCCGCGAGCAGGTCGTCGGTGCGCGCCAGGGGGAAGAGCTCGCCGACCTCCTTCGGAGAGATCTCGTGCACGTCCACTCCGCAGAGGCGGTTGAAGGCCGAGACCCGGCGGTACTCTTCGAGGCGGTCTTTGTCGCCGGCGACTTCGATGAACCCGACCGGCTCGAAACCCGTCGACTGCCCGGTCTCGGCTTCGAGGCGGGTATAGAGATCGCGCGTGTACTTGCGCATCTCGGTCGATGTCTCGGAGGTCGAGCCGAAGGTCACCATCAGCCCCGCGGCGTGCCAGGTCGTCCCCGAAGTGATCCGGTCACGTTCGAGGAGGACCACGTCGGTCTCGCCGAGCGCGGCGAGGTGGTAGGCGACGGAGCAGCCGATGATGCCGCCGCCGATTACGACGACGCGGGTGCGGTCCGGAAGGTCGGGCGGATTCATGGGCGAGAGGGTATCCCGTTTTTGCAGCCGTGCCGTACCTCTCGCGCTCCGGGGACTGAACGGTCGGCCCGGTGCGCCGTCATCGCGGGTCGGCAAGTCGCCGCATGCGCTGCTCCATCTCTCGGCGAAGGTGAGCGGTCGGACGATCTTCAAAGCCGATGTCCCTGAGCCGATCGAGAAACGGCGCGGCACGTTCGACGAGTCGCTTCAGCATCTTTCGGGTAGCCCGTTCCGACACGCCATGGCGAACACCAAACGCCACCAGCTGTTCGCCGCTGATCTTCTTGTCGCGCCCATCGAGGGGGAGCGCCATGCGATCGTCGCCGTAGGGCAAGGTCGACAGGAGATCGTAGGCGGGGGTCAGGTGGACCCGGCGCGCGGTGGGGTCCACGCGAACGCTCACGTTGCGGGCATGCAGGTCGCCGTTGGCGATGATGAGGGAGAAGGCGCAGAGCTCGAGTGCCCTCGCGCGCTCGACGATGGGTGCTGAGCAGACTCCTAGGGCGTCCATCACGTCGCGCATCGAGAGATTGTACTTGTCCGCCGGGTAGAGCTCGAGCAGCTGACAAACGTCTTCCTGATGAACTCGAAGGGGGCCCGTCTTGGCGTGCACGCGGTCGAAGCGACGAACCAGAAGCGCAGATTCACCCGTGCCGTCGTGAACGAGCTCCACATGTGCGGTGGTCAGGCCGCAGGCGGCCGCCATGGTCATGAAGAAGTGTTCGTTCTCGACCAGCTGAGGAAGGTGTGGCGGGGTGAGCTTGAGGATGTATCGCTCGTGCCGTTTCCCCCGACGTTTCCCGACGCGGAGCGGCATGGACATCATCGCCGCCGAAACCTTGTTCTGCACGCCGGGGATGGAGGCGTCGACGGGACCGGACGGTTCGAGTGTTTGGTCGAAGAGCTCCCTCAGGGAGAGCTGGTCGAGGGCCCCCAGGTCGACGATGGGGGTCGTTTCGCGAGGTACTTCACCCGCGGGGACGACGCTCACATCGCCGATCGTTTCGGGGCCGGCGGCGAGCAGCAACCCCAGCAGGTCGTCCGCCGAGGTCTTGGCCCGCCGCTCGAGGGCGCGGAGCCGGAGGCCCTCGGGTAAGAGCCCCGCGAAGAACGGGTGCAGATTGTACCCGTGGATCTCGTAGGGAGATGTCCGAGGCGGAAGCGCAAAGGCAACCCCCGGCGAGGGCGGAACCGGGGCCGCATAGGTGTCCGAGTACCGGAAGGTGGAGCCGCTCTTCGTGCGCTCGAGGTGGCCAGCCAGCGCGCCTGCGACGTAGACATCGGCCCGGGCCACGACCTGGCGGCCCGCAGATTCTCTGCCCGCCGCGTCAGTCATCATCCCCGTCATCGTCCCCGTCATCGTCCCCGTCATCATCTTGGGGGGCGGCTCCGGACAACCTCGGCATGACCGAGAGGGGGGCCTCGCCCTCGGAGACCATGAGCGTCAGCCCGAGCACGCGGAGCACCGCGAGCACCTTGTCCATGCGCACGGTGGGCTTGCCTTGCTCGAGGGCATAGATGAACGCGACGCCGCAATCGGCCAAGTCTGCGAGTTCCATCTGCGTCAGCCCCATCGACTTGCGCCGCCGGCGGATGGCAGCCGCGAGAAGGGTTGAGTCTTGGTTGTGATCCATACGTTCGAATGGAAACTAGCTGGCGTGTCGTCCTGGGACTCTAAGCCTGCCATGAAACGATGTGATCGAATGGATTTTCATGGTCTTTTATGAAAATTCTCATAAAAACACCAAAATCCATGCGTTCGCATCGGTCTGTTCTTGGCTAATCGAGAGCGCCCGGCGGGCACCGGCGCTTCAGGTCACGCTTCCGGGCCGATACCAATCGAAGTCATTCGCCGGGGGGAAGTTGTTGAAGGCGATGCTGATGCTCGGGTCGAGGGCCTCGACGTGGTGCCACCAGCCGACGGGGATGAAGAGCGCGTCCCCGGGCTCGAGGATGACTTCTTTTTCGAGGACCGAGTCCCCGAAGGCGCCGCGGATGCGGTGATTGCCCTCTTCGTCGAGGGCGTACATGGCGTGAGCGTTTTCGGCGAGATCGACCTCGAAGGGGGAGGCGAGGCGGAAGCGTTTTCGTCCGACGAGCTGCACGAAGAGGATGTTCGACGTGTCGTGGTGCAGCGGCGTCAGGGTGCCGGCCGGGCCGAGCCAGAGGGCGGTCGACCCCCGGAGCTTTTTCGGATCGAGGATGCCGTCGTCGAGGATGACGTCGTCGAAGATGCGGTGCAGCTCCGGGATGTCGGAATTACGCCCGTGAGCGATCATGTAGAAGTCGTTGCTGCGCGGCTCTGTCTCGATGCGCTCGATGACCTCCCGGAGGGGCACGGTGACGCCGTGGGTATTGGCCGGGAGGTTGTAGTTAGCGTCTTCTCCTCGCCTCACCGTGAGCTGGACCTCGACGTCGCCGAAGCGCTGCGCGAACTCCGCGAAGGTCCATCGCATCGCCGGCCACTGGGTCGCGTACCCCTCGAGGACGACCGGGCGGTTCGCGGCGTAGTAGTGGTCGTAGAATAGTGACGGGTCGACGTCGGCGAGGCGCGGGATGGTGTTCGGCTCGTCAGCTTGGGCGGCAACCTCCCGGTGGAGCCGAAGGATGAGTTCGAGGCGCCGGGCGCGTTTGGTCACTCGCGCTGCGCCGATCAGCTCGGGAGAGCTCGTAACCCGCCGGTGGATTTCCCGCGCGGCCTCGAGGTCGATGCCTTCGTTCGTGAGCCGTTCGACGATTTCGTTTTTGGAGACGCCGCGGAGGACGTTCTCGGTTACCCACGCGCGCCATTCGGGGGCGATGTCTATCGCGCCATCGGTCGCCCCGGGGGCCACGGCCTCACCCACCGTCGGGGGCGGGCATCGGCGGCGGCATGGGCGCTACGGCGTCGGGGACGCCGCTATCCGTCGCTGCGTCGGCGGTGCTCGAGTCGGAGCCGGCGTCGGAGCCGGCGTCAGAGCCGGCGTCCCCGACGGTCGAGTCGGGGGCGGGCATCGGCGGCGGCATGGGGGCGATGGTGCTGTCCATGGCGGCGTCGGTCGCCGCATCGCCGCCGCCCGAGTCGGGGTTGGGCATGGGCGGCTCCATGGGAGCGGTGTCGTCGCCGCAGGCCGGTGCCAGGCCGAGGCTCAGGGCCAGGGCGCCGCTGGCGGCCGCCCGCCGCAGCAGGAGGGGCACCTTGGGCGCGGGGGTGGGTTTGATGGGGCCTTGGGGATTTTGAGGACCCTTCTTCTCTTTGCTCACCCCCGGAGATTAGGGCATGGGCGGTGATTCCGAAAGCGACAGGCGAGATCCGACAGATTCGAATTCGCTGCCCCGGTGCCATGCGCTATCATGTGCTGCGCTGCGGCCGGTCAACGGGTCGCCCTGCGGTGCACGAAGACGAACCACGGTCCATGACTTCCTTCCCCAGACATCTGACTTCCCTGACCACTCTCAGTGCGCTGGCCTTGGGGCTCTTCGCTTCCGGGTGCGCTCAGAACGCGGCCCTCGAGATTGCGATCGAGATGCCCTTCGGGCCCGACGATGGCAGCAGGGTCTTCGTCCTGGTTCAGCCGCGCAAGGCGGCGGACAACCCCTTTGCTGACGAGTGGCGCGGCGACGACCTCGATGCCGTCGAATTGATCCCCGGCGACACATTCGTCGATAACATCAGCGTCATGTCCACCGACGATACGACGGACCTCAATCTCAAGGTGCGCTTCTGCGCGAGCCCCAACTGCACGGCCATCGAAGACGACACCGCGCCGGAGCTCTGGTTTGCCCTCCAGCATCCGTTCTACATCGGTGAGCGGACTTCCTGGGATGTGGACATCCTCGAGATTCCGGAGGAACGCGACACCGCCCCCGAGGTCATCGAGAAGTGCCAAATCAAGGGCTGCGTCGACGGCCCCCTCAGCTCGTATTGCCGCGCGGACCTGCGTCACCTCTGCGAGTGATCGCGATGATGCCTATTCGGCGCTGTCCGCCAGCACCGGAGGCATGTCGATAGCCCGGGTGACCGCTTCGAGGAGCGAGCTTCGGGAGATCGGTTTTTGCACGACTCCGTCGACCTCCGCCGCCATCTCGCGGCTCACGTCGTGGCCGGTGAAGTAGAGGATGCGGGCAGCGGGGCATCGCTCGCGCACCTCGGCCACGAAGCTGCTGTGGGTCCCCGTCGGCGTCGATTGGTCGAGCAACAACAAATCGACGTCCGGGTGCTGGGTGAGCACGTACTTCGCGTCTTCGTCGTTGTCGACGGCAAACACCTTGTGCCCTGCGTCTCGGAGCGTGCGCAGCACGACCTTGCGGACCAGTTCCTCGTCGTCGACGAGGAGCACGCGCAGGTGCTCGCGGTCGGCGTGGGATGCTTCGACCGGAGTCCGTGGTCGCTCGTCGTGCGCCATGGCGTCAGCCACCGGCAGCCGGATCGTCATGGTCGTCCCCCGGCCCTCTGCCGATTCGACCTCGATGGTGCCTCGGTGTTCGTGCACGATGGCGTCGGCGGTGGCGAGGCCCAGGCCTCCTTCGCCGCGGCCCCGGCGGGCTGCGAAGAATGGCTGGAAGATGCTTCGCTGTTCTTCCTCCGAGTAGCCTCGCCCGTCGTCTTCGACGGTGATGCACACCTCCCCGTCGAGACATCGAACCTCGACTCGGATGAGCGTGGGGCCCGGTACGCTGGGAAGGACTTGTCGGGTGTTGGCGAGCACGTTCGAGACCACCAGGCCGATCGCCCCCGGGTCACAGCCGATGGGCGGCACGTCGTCCTCGATGGCGACCGTCACCTCGACGCCTTCGTGGAGGTCTCGGCGGAAGACATCGACCGCCCTTTCGACGATGGGGCCCACCGCGTGGGACTCGCCTCCGGTTGGGCGCCTCGTCCCGGCATAGGCCGCCAGGCTCCGGACCAGCTTCGCCGCCCGGTGGCCGGCGTGGGTCGCGTCGTCCACGACGGGCACGTGCTCGGCGTCGACGACATCGCGCAAGAACTCGAGGCTCGGGATGATCGCTGTGAGCAGGTTGTTGAAGCGGTGCGCGACTCCCCCCGCGAGGGCGCCCACGGCCTCCCGCCGTTGAGTCTCTCGGAGTTCGTCTTCGAGGCCGCGCTGCTCCGTGACGTCGAGGTGGCCGCCGACCACCCGAGCGAGGGTGCCCTCTTCGTCGAAATGATTCGACGCCGTCATCTGAACCCATCGAACGTCACCATTCGGTCGGACGATGCGATGGGGTGTCGATACGAAGCGTGACTTCTGTAGCCAGCCTTCTTGTTCCCGGCGGATGCGCGCCTGGTCGTCGGGGTGTACGGCGTCGGTGACGTAGTCCGCCCACTCGGGTGTCGTGGTGACGCCGAAGATCTCGAACGTGCGCGCGTCCCAGCGCATCGCCCGGGTCTTCATGTCGAGGCTCCAGAGGCCCATGCGCGTGGCGCCAACGACCACCTGGAGTCTTTGCCGGCTGTGGGCGAGCTCCTCGGCGCCGAGGCGGCTGTCCGTGATGTCCGTCGTGATCAAGAGCGCGCCGAGGCTTCCGTCGGGCTCGGAGACCGGGGTGACCTGCACGTCGTAGTGTCCGACGCGCCCGTTCATCGGGATGCCGTCGGCGCGGTAGCTGTCCGGGCGCCCCGTCTCCATGACCCCTTCGATGCAGCTCCGGGCCGTCTCCACATACTCCGGCGCGACGAAGTCCAAGAGCTGCGCGCCGATCAGGTCAGCCTTGGACACGCCGGGAGAGACGCGGTTCATGTACTTGATGCACAGGTCCGCATCGAGGCGGGTGATGAAGGCCGGGACGGCGGCGAGGACCGAAGCGAGGAAGGGCGTCGCGTCGGTGCGCTGGATGTGCTCGACGCGCGCTTGGAGCATTGCGAGCTGCTGCTCCAACTCCGCGATGCGCGTCCGATCGTCCACGACCTCATTCTACCGCGCTGCGGCCGAGGAGTCTCGTCGAGCGACTTTTCTTTCGGTCAGGGTGGCGAATGCAGGGGGGTACGGAAGAGTCGGCGCCGGGAGGCTTGACGAGACTCCCGGCGCTGACTACTGCCGTCGAACATTCGATGATCGTCCTCGACAAGGTCACAAAATATTACGGGTCCCACCCGGCCGTACACGACCTCTCCTTCGAAATCGAAGAAGGGGAGTGCATCGGTTTCCTCGGTCTGAACGGCGCCGGGAAGACCACCACCCTGCGCATGCTCTCGTGCCTGCTCCTGCCCACGTCGGGCAGGGTCACGGTCAAGGGCTTCGACGCCGAAGAGCAGGCCCACGAGATCCGCAAGCTCATCGGCTTCCTGCCGGACCGGCCTCCGGTCTATCCGGAGATGACGGTGAAGGCGTTCTTGGTCTTCGCTGGCAAGCTGCGAAACATGGACCGGGCGGCCATCGACCGACGCCTGCCCAAGGTCCTCGATGATTGTGGCCTCGGTCACGTCATCGACGAGCCGATTCAGAACCTCTCCCACGGGTACCAGCAGCGCGTCGGCATCGCCCAGGCGATCATCCACGACCCGGCCCTGCTCATCCTCGACGAGCCGATCCAGGGCCTCGACCCCGTCCAGATCGTCGAGATGCGAAATATGATTCGCGGCCTTCGGGGCCAACACACCATCTTGCTCTCGACGCACATCCTGTCCGAGATCGCCCAGACCAGCGATCGCATCTTGATGCTGCACGAGGGCCGAATTACCGCCCAGGGCTCCGAGGAGGAGCTCGCCGCGCGCTTCGGCGCTGACGGTCGTGTCCGGATCGACCTCGAACTTCGTGTCGCGGGAGGCGCCGGCGCGGCGGAGACCGTGCAAGCCGCACTGGGTGCCATCGGCGGCGTCGACGAGGTGGACTTCGGCTCGGCCGATGACGCCGGCGTGGTTCAGGTGACCCTCCGCGGCCGGGGCGACGTTCGAGAGGCCGTCGCCCGGTGCGTCGTCGAAGGTGGCTCGGGCCTCTTGCGCCTGGAACAGAAAGAAAGCGGCCTCGAAGACATCTTCGTTCAGCTTTCAAAGGAGGCGGAGGCATGAAAAACGTCGTCCTCATCGCCGGCCGCGAGCTCTCGAGCTACCTGAAGACGCCGAGCGGCTACGTCATCGCCGGCGTGATGCTCTTCTTCCAGGGCCTGGTCTTCAACGGCTACGCCGTGGGCGACCAGCCGACGCTCTCGACCGAGGTGCTCCTGCGCTTCCTCGAGGTCTCCGGCGGCCTGACCATCGTCACCGGCGTGCTCTTTTCGATGCGCCTGCTCGCCGAGGAGAAGGCCAGCGGCACCATGACCCTGCTCTTCACCTCACCGGTCCACGAGGGAGAGATCGTCCTCGGCAAGTACCTCGCCTCCCTCGCCTTCATCGCGCTGGTGGTCCTCGCGAGCCTCTATCTCCCGGCCCTCATCTTCGTGAACGGCAAGGTGAGCTACGGCCACATAGCCAGCGGCTACCTCGGCCTCTTTCTTCTCGGGGCCTCGACCCTGGCGGTCGGCACCTTCGCCTCGTCGCTGGTCAAGCATCCCTTCCTCGCGGTGCTCCTGACCGGCGGCTTCGTGGCCATCCTCGAGGCAACCTTCTGGGTCGCGCGCATCAGCGACCCATCGACGCCGGCGTCGAGCACCATCCTCGGGACCTTCGCGCCCTACTACACGCACTTCCGCAACTTCCGGAACGGCATCGTGCAGCTCAGTGACCTCGCCTTCTTCGCTGGCATCATTTACGTCTCCCTGCTCGCCTCGACCAGGGTCCTCAAATCCCAGAGGTGGCGCTGATGACCCGCTCTAGCGTCTGGGGTGCCGTCGCCCTCTTGGTCGGCCTGATGTTCGTCGTCATCGCCCAGCAGATCCTCGGCGAGGGCACGGCCCACGATGTCTTCCTCTGGCTGGGCGTACTGCTCGTCGTCGCCGACGTCGGCCAGCGCCTCCTAGTCATCGGCAAAGCGCCGCCGGCTGCGCGGGGGGCGGAGCGTTCTCTGCTCTTCGCCTCCACCGCGGTCCTCGTCGGCCTCGGCCTCTACGGCATGTCCACGGACGCGGGCCTCGACCTCTTGGGTTACGACGGGGCGGGCCAGGAGTCGGGCCTCGGTCCGATCCTCGGTGTGCTCTGGCCGTCCTTCATGGCCGTCGGCGGCTCGGCGTTGCTCTTCATGGAGCTCGCCTACCGGCGCATGCCCATCCCCGAGGCCGTGGAGCCGCGTCGCATCCGGACTGCGGCCTTTGACGGCATGGCCATCGCGCTCTCGCTGATCTTCGTCTTTTCGATGAACTACGTCGCGACTGAGCGCGACTGGCGGAAAGACCTCACCTATTTCAAGACGTCTCTGCCGAGCGACACCGCGACCCGGATGGTCCAGTCGCTCACCGAACCGGTCCACGTGGTGCTCTTCTATCCGGAGGTCAACGACGTCCGAGAGCAGGTCGAGCCCTACTTCCGCACCCTCGCGGCGGCCTCCGAGGACTTCGACTACGAGGTCCGGGACCACGCCCTCGCACCGGAGATCGCCCGCGAACATCGCATCAGCGGCAACGGCAACATCGTCCTCCTGCGCGGCGAAGGGGACGGCCAGCAGGCCGAGTCTTTCGACGTCGGCACCGAGCTCGAGGTGGCCCGCAGTCGCCTGCGCACCCTCGACGGGCGGTTCCAGCGCACCTTTGCGCGGCTGGTGATGCAGCGCCGTGAGATGCACCTGACGACGGGCCACGACGAGCGCACTCAGTCGGGCGTCGAGGGTGCCGGGGCGGGCGAGTCGACCCGGGACCTGATGGACGCCCTCTCGCGGTCGAACATCGTCAACGAGCCCCTCGGCATGGCCCAGGGCCTCGCCAACGAGGTACCCGCCGGCGCGCCGGCGGTGGCGGTCGTCGGCCCCCGGAAGGCTTTCCTTCCAGAGGAGGCCGATTCGCTCCTGCGCTATGTGCAAGGGGGCGGACGGCTCCTGGTGATGGTCGACCCCGACGTCGACCACGGCCTAGGCCCGCTCCTCCAGGGCCTCGGGGTGACCATTCGTGACGGCATCCTCGCCTCCGAGCGGGACCACGTGCGCCGGACCGGCACGCTGGCGGACCGCACGTTGGTGCGCACCAGCCACTACTCGTCGCATCCGACGGTGACCATGGTCAGCCGCAACGCCTCGCAGGTCGCGTCGGTCTTCGTCCGGGGTGGCGCGGTCAGTCGCTACGAAGGGCCCGGCGCCCCCGAAGGCGCGACCGTCGACTTCCCGCTGCGCAGCGGCGACGGCTTCTTCCTCGATACGAACGGCGACTTCAACCGAGACGGGACTGAGGAGTCCGGGCGCATGGAGATGATCGCCGCCGTGACCCTGCCCGCGGCGGGCGATGGCGAAGATGGTCGCGCGGTGATCATCCCCGACGGGGATTTCGTGACCGACCAGGTCATACGAAATCCGGGCAACGTTCTGCTCTTCGGTGACGTCATCCAATGGCTCATCGGTCAGGAACAGATCGTCGGTGAGGTCAGCTCCGAGGAGGACGTGCGCATCGAGCACAGCGCCGAAGAGGACAAAATTTGGTTCTGGGCCACGAGCTTCGGCGCGCCGTTGCCTTTCTTTGCCATCGCGATTTGGGTCGGCCTTCGCCGCTCCCGGCGCGGCTCCCGCCGTGGCCCGGCCCCCGGGGCACCCCGGCGAGCGGCTACTGCGGCGCAGCCGAAGAAGGAAGAGGACGACGAGCCCGACGAGCCCGACGAGCCCGACGAGCCGGACGGTCGCGACGAGCCGGACGGCGACGACGAGCCCGACGGTGACGACGAAGAAGACAAAGAGGAGGAAACGCCGTGAAGAATCTCAGCGTGCACATTCTCCTCGCGTTGGTCGGCCTCGCCTCGGCCTACGTCGTCTGGACCTCGGATGAGTCGGCAGACGGCGACGGCGACGGAATCGTCGTGGCCGAATGCACCCCGGACCACGTCACCCGCCTGACCTTCACCAACGATCGGCGCCGGGTGGTCCTCGAGCCTCGTGGCGAAGGCGAAGTCCGTGCCTGGTGGGTCAAGGTCTCCCGGAACCCCGACGGCGAAGACCATCCCCACGACGTCGAGTTCGTGACCAACGACGGCATCGACGAGTACCTCGAGTCCATCGCCCCGCTGCGGGCCGTGCGCTCCCTCGGCGACGTCGCAGAGGATGTCTTCGCCGAGCTCGGCCTCGACGAAGAAAACCGCGCCACCCTCGAGGTGGTCTGCGATGGCCGCGACGACTCTTTTTACGTCGGCGGCACGACCTTCGGCGGCGGCGATCGCTACTTGCGCCGCGCCGATGGGGGGCCCGTCTTCCTCTTGACCGGTGAAGTCGTCCGCGGCCTCGAGAACGCCGAGTTCCAGCTCATGCAGCGCGAGTTGCACGCCTTCGAGATGACCGAGGTCACCGGCCTCGTGGTCGAGATCGAGGGCTCCCGGAAAGCCCTCGTTCAGCGCGACCCGGCCAACGAAAGCCAGGCCGCCTGGGTCGCCGAAGACGACCAGGACCGTATCAACGAACTTTACGGAAACTGGCTCGACCGAATCAGCCGGCTCCGGGTTCAGAGCTACCTCGCCCTCGACGCCGACCCCGGCGCCGACCTCGAAGGGCGCACCGACGTGGAGCCCGTGCCGGTGCTCACCCTCTCCTGGAAGGGCGCCGATGGCGAAGAGATCGGCCACCTCGAGATGGTCAAACTCCCCCTCACCCGGCCCGTCTATTACGCGCGCAGCGAAGCGACCCGCGCCTGGGTCCGCGTTGTCGCGACGACGGCCCAGGAGGTCGAAGACGACGGGCGGTCCGTGGTGGGCCTCCCGCCCATCGTGCGACCGGTGCCCGAAGCACCCACCCCGGTGGAAGGTGCGGCAGGTACCGAAGGTGCAGAAGGTGCAGAAGGCGCGGCGGGCACCGAAGGTGCCGACCCGGGCGATGGCCTCACGCCCGAAGCGCGGGCAGCAGCGGTAGCGGCCTCGGGCCGCCGTCCCCTGGTGCCCGGGGACCTCCGGCCTCTGGCGCCGGCGGAGCCGATGGCGCCCGTCGCGCCTATGCCCCTCGCCGCTCCGTCCCCCCTGCCGATGGGCCATCCAGCCTCGGCCCCGCGGCCCACCTCCCCGGGCCGTGCCCCGTCGACTCCGGCGGCACCCGGAGCCGGCGAATGATCCCGACGGGGCTCGTCGGGGTCGTCCACCTGCGCGCGCTGCCGGGAGACCCGGGCTACGACGGCGCGGGCATCGAAGCGGTTTACGAAGCCGCCCTCGCCGACGCCCGGGCCATCGCCGAGGGCGGCGGGGACGCGATCATCGTCGAGAACTTCGGCTCCGCGCCTTTCGTCAAAGGCACCCGTGGGGACCGCATCCCGGCCCACCAGGCGGCGGCCCTCGCCGTCGTCGTTCGCGCGGCCAAGGCCCTGGGCCTGCCCGTTGGGGTCAACTGCCTGCGCAACGACGCCATCACCGCCCTCGGCATCGCCGCGGCAACCTCTGCCGACTTCATTCGCGTCAACGTGCACGCGGGGGCCTACGTCACCGACCAGGGCGTCATCGAGGGCGAGGCCGCCGACTCACTGCGTTACCGCGCGGCCCTCGGCGCCCAGAACGTCGCGATTCTCGCCGATGTGCTGGTCAAACACGCATCACCCCTCGTGGCTCTCGACGCCGCGACGGCGACCCGGGAGTGCCTCGGACGAGGAGGCGCCGACGCGGTCATCGTCACCGGCGCCGCCACCGGCGCCCCGGTCGACGCCTCCCTCCTAGAAGACGTCCGGGATGCTGCCGGCGGCGCCCCGGTCTTCATCGGCTCGGGCCTGACCCCGGACCGCGCCGACGCCCTCCGCGGCCTCTTCGACGCCGCCATCGTCGGCACCTGGATCAAAGAGGGCGGCGTCCTCGACGCTCCTGTCGACGCCGCCCGAGTGGCGCGGCTTGCCGCCACCCTCGGCGCCCACGACTAGCAATCGCGCCCACTCACGCCATTCGCCGGCTTACGTCCTCGCCGCCGGCCTTGAAATACCTTTGGTATTCCTGCGGCCGTCGCCTGCGGGCGCGCTCGGCGACTGACGCAAGTGGACGCGATTGCCCCAACTGAGTTCGCTAGGACTTGGGGACGCGTGGTTGCTTAATTGTCTTACGAGGATTTGGGGACGCGTGGTTGCTTAATTCTCTTATGGCTGGCGACTGACGCGGGTGTACGCGATTGCTTCATCCGCTAGAACACAGCTGACACGGTCGGGGTCTATGCGGCAGGGTGTTCGTTGTGGAACGACGCGCGCTCGCTGATACCGGCCTCACCCTGTCGCGGGTGGGTTTTGGCTGCTGGGCCCTCGGCGGCGGCCCCTGGGGGCCGATCGATGTGGCCGAGGCCACGGCCGCGGTGCACCTCGCCCTCGACCTCGGCATCGACTGGTTCGACACCGCTCCGCTTTACGGCCACGGCGCGGCGGATGAGCTGCTCGTCCAGGCCCTCGGTTCACGACGGCACGAGGTCGTCATCGCCACCAAGGTCGGCGTGCGCTTCGATGCCGCGACCGACCACGCGGAGAGCCTGCTTACTCCCGAGCACCTGCGCGCCGACTGCGAAGCGAGCCTCGCGCGCCTCGGCGTCGAGCGCATCGACTTGCTTCAGGTGCACTGGCCCTGTGAGCATGGGACGCCCCTCGAGGACACCGTCGGTGCCCTCGCTCGATTGCGGGACGAAGGAAAGATTCGCGCGTTCGGCTTGTGCAACTACAACGCCCCGGGACTCACCGCCGCCCTCGAGGCCGAGGCCCAGGGCGTCGCGTCCCTCCAGTCACCTCTTTCCCTCATACGGCGCGAAGCGGAGGCCGCCTTGTTGCCGCTTTGCCAGGGCCGTGGTCTGCCCTTCCTCGCCTACGAGACCCTCGGCCGGGGGCTCCTGACCGGCAAGTACACAGCCCCGCCGCGCTTCGACGAGCATGACCTGCGCGCTCGGGACCCACGCTTTCATGGGCTCGCGTTCGTGCATCACGCCGCCCGGGGAGTGACGCTCCGGGCCATCGGCAAAAAGATCGGCGCGTCCGCGGCGGCGGTGGCGACCGGGTGGGTGCTCGCCCGCCCCGGAGTCACCCACGCCATCGTCGGTGCGCGCAGCCCGGCGCAGGTGCGAGAGGCGGCGGTAGCTCCGCGCCTCGCTGCCGAGGCACGGCTCTGGTCGGTGGTGGACCAGGCGCTCGCTCAGGCCCCCCTCAGGCGTTAGAGGCGGAAGGGGAAGTGGACCTCGAAGTCCGCGCCCTCGAAGGCGGGGAAACGCGCTCCGCGAACTTCGCGGGCGATGCATGAGCCTTCCGCCGTACCGGCGAAGGTCCCGACGACCCGGATGCCGCGTACACGTCCGGAGGGGTGCACCATCATCTGCACGTTCGCCTGGCCGTGACGTCCCGCGGCGCAGGCCTCGACGGCTCCGCGGACCTGGTTCATCGCCGCGCTGACCGAGGCGCGAGTCACCCTCGGTCCGGCCTCTTCAGGCGCGGTCTCCGCGGCCGCCTCGGCGGCCTCCGGGGCTCCTGCGCCAAAGGCTTGGTCCACGGCGTGGAGGACGCTCCCGTGTTCCGCGGCCGTATTCACCGCGAGGGCGCGATCGCCCCGTGCGACGTGCAGCGGATCTGCTTCTTCGGTTTCCGGCGCAGCCTCGCTTTCAGCGACGGCCATAACGACCGGTGTCATCTCCGGTGCGCTCGGCTCTCGGATGGTGGCTTCGCCTTCGGCGGTGGCGCCGGCGGGGGGCTCGGCCGTCACGGTGGAGGCGATGGTCGGCCCGGTTTCCGCAACTTGGCGTCCGGTCGGCGTGGCCCGCTCGGGGGTCGCTTCGCTCTCTTCGGAGGCCGCGGGGTCGTCCATCTCGGGGACCACGGCGATGGCTTCCGGGGTGACCTCGACGACGACCTCGGCGGGCGCTGCCGCTTCAACGGGCGCCGCCGCTTCGACGGGAGTCTCGGCCGGAGCCGCGATGGGCGCGGCAGCCGCGACGACTGCCGGGGCCTCGTCGATCGTGGGAGCGGCCTCGAGGCTCGGGTCCATCGCCATCCATGAGAGGCCGGCTCCGATGACGAGGGCGCCGAGGTATCCCGCCTGGCGCATCGCTGGGGAGACCCGGGGCTTCGCTGGGGCAAAGAAGGGTTGCCCGACTTCGTCGAAGGGCAACGGAGCGGCGGGCGCCAGCGTCGAGCTTCGCAACATCCTCGGTGCGGAGCTGACATCGACGAGGTGGTCAAAGTCGACGCGAGCCTCCTCTTCGAGCTCGAGGGGCGAGGCGCCGGCATCGGCGGGCTCCGGTAGATCGAAGCCGAACATCTCGGCGCTGAGCTGTTCTTCACGCAGCTCTTGGGCCTCGAGGGCGCGCCGGGCGACTTCGCCGTCTTGGGCGTCGAGGGCCTTTAGGGCGTCGAGGCCTCGGAGGGCTCTCAGGGGAGGAATCCCCGTTGTTCCGGTGGTTCTTTGGGGCGGGTTGGGCCGTCGTCGTACGCCGCTGTCCTCTGCTTCCCGCTCGATTGCCTTTTTACGATTCGCTTCCATTTTTCCCCGCCACCTTCGCTACGACTGGAACTTTCAGCCGACCCTGTGACACAGGAGCATGATCCATACCAGGGCCACGCCCAAAAAAAGGTGGGTGATTTCGGGAGATGTACGGCAATTGCACTGGAAACGTCCGTTGCCAGTGCCTGGATCAGTGGCCACTGATCGCACTCATTTCGTTCCGGACCCAAATTGGCGCCGTTATGGCGCCGTCCGGGCGCCAAAAAAATCGCCACAGCCACCGCCCGGGGCGGTGAGTGCGGCGTTTTTCACGGTGGCGAGGCCGGGGCATGGCCCGCGGCTCGGCGCCTCCGTGGCGGGCAGGTCCTCCGCCTCAGGTTCCGGGGAAGCCGATGGTGCAACTCGCCCGGCAGACGGAGCCAGAGAAGCCGGCTCGGTCGATCGGGCAGCACATGACGGATCCGTCGGTGCAGTCGGAAGCGCTGTGGCAGAGCTCGAACTCGGTGAAGGAACTCGGGCCGCCGCATCCGTCCGTGGTCGGCCGGCACTCGACTGTCGTGCCCGAGATAGCGAGGCTCGCGCAGCAGAGTTCGCTGCCGCCGCAGTCTTCGGGGCCGTCGCAGTCCACCGTGACACCGCCTTCGCAGGTTGCCCCGGCGGCGATGCATGACGCGGTAGCCGTCATCCCCGTGCGCGTGACACAGCACTGCTCGGTTGCGGCGTTGCAGGTCATGCCCATGCAATCGATGCCCACGGTTCCGCCGCCGTCGGTGGCCGTTCCGCTGTCGGTCGTGCCGCCGCCGTCGGTGGCCGTTCCGCTGTCGGTGGCGGTGCCGCTGTCGGTTCCACCGCCGTCGGTGGCCGTTCCGCTGTCGGTTCCACCGCCGTCGGTTCCACCGCCGTCGGTGCCTCCGCCCGAGTCGACCGACGAGTCGCCCGCCGGGGGGCTGCCGTCGTCGCCACAGGCCGCGGCGGTCAGAAGAACGAAGAGGGCGGGAAGGCAAAGCATACGAAGTGACATGTATAAATCTCCGCCGCAGAGTCTAGCAGCATTTTGCCGGGGCCTCAGAGACCGGGGGGAGGGCTGCCGGTGACGGGCAGGGCTCTCACATCGCCCGTCGCGTCGACGCGCAGCGCGCGCACCCCGGTGCTCGTGCGGAGAGTGACGATCCCGGCTCCCCCGCGGGCATAGAGGGCCCGGGAGAGTACTGGAAAATCACCGTCCGGCGGGACGTCGAGGTCTGGCGCGTCGTCGATTGCCGCAACCGGTGCCATGCGCATGCGCGTGCCGTTTTCTCCGGCGGATAGCAGCAATACCTGCCCGGCGATGGACGCGACGACCGGGTCCGTACCCGTCCGGGGGAGCCGGTTTTGGACCGTCTCGCAGCCCTCCCGGGTGCATACGACCTGCTCGACGACGAGGATTGGGTTTGCGCCTTCGACGGCGGCCTCGAGCCAGGTGAGGCGCGCTTCGTCCGGCCGGCACGCGAGGTGGTACGCGTAGACGTGGGTCTCGATGAGCATGGCGTCGCTCGCCCCGGACGCATCGATGAAAGCGACCGCGGTCTGTCGCACGCCGTGGACGAGGTTGCCGTCGACGGCGACGACCCGGGTATCCCCCGCTTCGCAGACGTGGATCGCGTCCGGCTCTTCGGGCATCGGGGTCACGGTGTGGTTGCCGGGGCTGCCCGTGACGACGAGCTCGCCCGCCGCACCGATGTGGTAAGTGGCATCGCCGAGCGCGCGGGGGTCCGCGATGCTACCCGGCGTCGGGCGCGTGAGCTCCGCCGGCGTCGCCGTCCGGCACCGGGCCAGGGCGAGGGGGGCTGTGGCATTCGTTCCCCCGCCGATGGTGCAGAGCGTGCCCGCGCCCTCGCGGTCGACGAGGCCCAGGTGCAGGACCGAACTCTCGAACGCGTCGAGGTCCCGGGCTATGTACCCCGCCGGTGCGAGGAGCGTGCCCCCGGCGGCCGGTGACGTCGCAAGGGCCGACCCGTCGGCGCGGGCGGACGTGGCGTCGGCGGAGAAGGCGGAGGAGGGGGAGGGGGAGGACGGGGCCGAAGGGTCCGGCGTCTCATTCCCTCGCTCCGCCAGAAAAACGACCAGGAGGAGCAGCGCCGCCCCGGCGAGGGGCCCCCCGACGAGCAACACCCGGGTACCCTTTGGAAGTTCGCCCTGCACAGGGCGACCATCCACCGCCCTCGGCCACGAGGCAAGCTGTTGCGCCCGCCGGCCTCATTCATCCCATTGCGCCCGCCGGCCTCGCGCACCATCCTCGGGCCCTCCCCAGAAGGCCCCCATGAACTTCCCCCACATCGCCTACGGCACGCCCCGGAAACTCCCGAAGGCCAAGAGACTCGAGGGTCGCGTCGTCGTCCTGGACGTGGCCTTTGCTTCCGAGGCGGGCGGCGTCAGCTTCGACAAGGTCACGCGAAAGTTCATCGACGGCCTCGGCGACCGCCTCGCGATGTGGGTCGACCACCACGACCACGCCCTGCACCCCGAGTACGATGCCGACCCCCGCTTCGTCCTGGCCACCAAGGCGCAGCACGGGGCGTGCCCCGAAATGATCACCCCCGCCCTCGTCGAGCGCGCCGGGCCCATCGACACCATCTGCTGTCACATCGACTTCGACGGGCTCTGCTCGGCGGCCAAGTGGATCCGCGGCGGCGAGGAGCCATACCCCGGCGCCGACGCCGACGCCCGGGCCATCGACACGCGCATCGGCACCCCGTCGGACGTCGCTGCGACCATCGACCGGGCCCTCCGCGCCCGGCATCGCGACGACGGCCTCAAGGGCATCATCATCCGCTTCTTGGTGACTGGGGCCGATGACCGGGGGCTCTACGCGGAGATCGAAAAGGCCGCCGAGGGGCTGAAGCGCATGGAGGCCGAGTCCCGGCGCCTCGCCGGGGAGTATCGCTTCGTCGGGGACGTGGCGGTCGTCGACGCCCGGGACCGCAAGGGCCCCTACGACAAGACCCTGCTGCTACTCATTGGGCAGGAGCGCGCGCCGATCTCCGTCGTCTACGACGAGAGTGCGGTCACCGCGGCGGCGCAATTCGACAGCGGCATCGACCTACTCGCGATCCTCGGGCTTTCGGGCGGCATGCCGACGCGGGTCAGCGTGTCGCCGAAAGAGCTCGAGGCGACCCTCGAGGCGCTCCAGAATCGGGCAAAGAGCGAACCTACGGGCAGCTGACGGCGCAGGTGCCGTAGCCGAGGCCCGGGCTGATCTCACAGCACATCTGGCCGGCGGGGCAGGGAAGAGCCCCGGCGATACAGATGCCTGCGTCCCCGAAAGGCAGCCCGCCGTCGAGGGAGGGCAAGCCCGAGTCGGGGAGGGGGGTGCTGGAGTCCGCCGGGGGCGTGCTGGTGTCGGGGCGGCCGGAGTCGAAGGGTCCGGTCGACGAGTCCACGGGTCGGCCGGAGTCGACGGGCGTAGCCGAATCCCGGGCCGTGCCCGAGTCGACGGGCGCCCCCGAGTCGGGAATTGCCATGCCGCCATCGGTGTCGGCGTCCCCCGGGGGCACGCCCGAATCGGGCAGGGGGCCCCCGCGACGGCTGTTGCTGCAGGCGATGAGCAGCGATGATGCGAGGACCAGAAAGAGAAGACTGCGAAGGGACTGCCGAGGCATGGGTGTCAGGATAGCTGATTCTGGGCCTCTGCGAGAGGGCACGGGCCGATCAACTCGCCTTGCAGCAAGCGCCAGGCTTCTACTACCCTTCCTCGATGACGCTATCGCTTTCGCTCTTCGAGCAACTCCCCAAGACCGATCTCCACGTTCACATCGACGGTTCGCTCCGCCTCTCGACCATCCTCGAGCTTGCCGAGCAAGACCAAATCGAGCTCCCCGCGAAGGACGCCGACGGCCTCTCCCGGGTCATGCACATCGGTGAAAACACCGGGTCCCTCGTCGAGTACCTGAAGGCCTTCGACGTCACCCTCCGGGTGATGCAGTCCGAGGCATCGCTCCGGCGCATCGCCTATGAGCTCGCCGAGGACGCTGCGAAGGAGAACGTGCGCTACATGGAGGTCCGCTACGCGCCGATGCTCCATACCCGCGAGGGCTTGCGTCTCACACAGGTCGTCGAGGCGGTCCTCGAGGGGCTCAACGACGGCCAAGAAGAGTTCGGGATCCACTCGAACATCATCATCTGCGGCATCCGCAACATCTCCCCCGAGTCGTCCCTCGAGATGGCGCAGCTCGCGGTGGCGTACAAGGGCCGCGGCGTCGTCGCCTTCGACCTCGCTGGGGCCGAGTACGACCACCCGGCCAAGAACCACATCGAGTCGTTCCAGCTGGTCCGGGACAACAACATCAACGTGACCATCCACGCCGGCGAGGCGTATGGCCCCGAGTCCATCCACCAGGCCATTCACGACTGCGGCGCGCACCGCATCGGCCACGGGTGCCGCCTCCGCGAAGACGGCGGGCTCCTGCACTACATGAACGACCATCGCATCGCCCTCGAGTGCTGCCCCAGTTCGAACGTGCAGACCGGCGCGGTCCGAGACCTCGCGAGCCACCCCCTCAAGCTCTATCACGACCTCGGTTTGCGGGTGACGATCAACACCGACAACCGCCTCATCACCGACACCTCGGTCTCCCGCGAGCTGTGGCTCTGCCATACGCAGATGGGCCTCGGCATGCCGGACATCAAGCGCATCATCATCAACGGCTTCAAGTCGGCGTTCATGCCCTTCCACCAGAAGCAGTCGCTGCTCAGGCGGGTCACCACGGAGCTGAAGGGCTTCGACGCGAACGGGGTCAAGGGCAAGCAGGCAGAGTCGGGCTCCAAGAAGTCCAAGGCCGTGAAGACCTCCAAGGCATCGGGATCGGTAGACGCGCCCTCGACGTGAGCGCGACCCCAGCGCTCTTCGATACCCACTGTCACCTGGACTTCGTCGCCTTCGACGCTGACCGCGATCTCGTCCTCGAACGGGCCCGGGCGGCGGGCGTCGTTGGCATGGTCGTCGCCGCGGTGCATCCGCGCGATTGGTCACGCATCGGAGCTCTCGCCGCTGCCCACGACGACGTATACGCCGTCGTCGGAGTGCACACCGAGGTTCTTCCGGGGCTCACTGCAGTCGAACTCGACGAGTCCCTCGGGGCGCTCGTCGCTGAGGCTGGCGTTCATCGCGCGGTCGCCATCGGTGAAACGGGATTCGACTCCCGGGTCGCGGCCGAGGGGGTGAGCCTCGAGACCCAGGGGAAGGCCGTCGACGCGCATCGGGAGGCAGCCCGGGCCCTCGGGCTCCCCGTCATCCTGCACATCGTCGGCGCCCACGGCCCGGCCCTCGACCACCTCGAGCGAAGCGGGCCCTTTCCCCATGGCGGCGTCGTGCACAGCTACAGCGGCTCGGCGGAGCTCGTGGACCGCTACGTCGCCCTCAACCTGCATATCGGATTCGCCGGGTCTGTGGTGCGACCGAACGCCCGGAAGCCTCGGGCCGCGGCAGCCCGGGTGCCCGCAGACCGGCTTCTGGTCGAGACGGACGCCCCCGATCAACCATTGCACGGGGCCACCTCGAGCAGGAACGAGCCATCGGAGGTGGCCAGAGTGGCCCAGGCCGTCGCCGCGGCCCGGGGCGAGACGTTTGAAACCGTATCGCGCTTCACGACCGAGAACGCCCGGGTGTTGTATCGTCTCCCCTGACGTGACCCTCCACGGTTTTCATCCCGAGCTCCTGGCCTTGCCGGCGCGCCTCGCCGGCGAGCGCGTCGTCATCACGCCCTTCCGCCGGGGGGATGGTCCGGCGATCTACGAGGCCGTCGACGAGGACCGAAACCACCTCTATCCCTGGCTTCCGTGGGTCGACCACCACGCCAGCCCCGACGACTCCGAAGCCTTCGCTCGGCGCGCCGCAGGCATGTGGCTGACCCGCGAAGACCTGATCGTGGCTCTCCGAGATCACGACGGGCACTTCCTCGGCGGCAGCGGCCTGCATCGCATCGATTGGGAACGGCGCGCTTTCGAGATTGGCTATTGGTTGCGCAAGAGCGCGACCCGCCGCGGCATCGTCACCGAGGCCGTGCAGCTCTTGACCGCCCTCTGTTTTGGCCGCCTCGAGGGCAGTCGCGTCGAGATCCGTTGCGACCCCGACAATCGTCCGAGCTCCGCGATTCCGGAGCGCCTCGGCTTCCTACGCGAAGGGCATTTTCGCAATCAGATCAAGGCCCCCGATGGTGAGCTCCGCGATACCCTCGTCTACGCGCTCACTCCGGTGAGCTTCTCTGACTTGCCCTGGGCTCCTGCGGCCCTCGCCGTCGTCGATGCGGCCGACGCCGACGGTTGAGCTCTTGATGGATCGACGAAGCGAAACGAAAGTCATTCCGATGCTCGCGGCCCTGGTCGTGGTGGGCGCCGGCATAAAATTCGCCGCGCCGCTCCTGGTCCCCCTGCTGCTCGCTACCTTTCTCACCATCGTGACCGCTCCCCTGGTCCTCGGCCTCGAGAAGCGGGGTGTTCCGGCGTCCATCGCCGTCGTCCTGGCCCTGCTCATCTACGCCGCGGGCCTCATGGTCATCGGTCTGGCGGTCAGTGAGAGCCTGGCGGGATTCTCACTGCGCCTGGCGGACTACGAGGCGCTCTTCGCGGTCTGGCTCGCCAGCACCACCGAGTGGCTCGAGGCTTACAGCATCGGTTCGGACCAAGTGAGGGAGGTCTTCTCGCCGAGCACGGTCATGGACACCGTCGCCAGCCTCTTGAAGAACATCGCCGGCGTGCTCTCGAACCTGATGCTGGTGCTGGTCATCGTGGTGTTCATGCTCTTCGAGACCCTCGGGCTCCGCGACAAGTTGCTCCGGGTCATCGCGGACCCGGCGCGCCTCGACCGCCTCGCCCGGGGCGCCCGCCGGGTAAACAAGTATCTCGCGGTGAAGACCGCCACGAGCTCCGCTACCGGCTTGCTCTGCGGCTCCCTCTGCGTGGTCATCGGCATCGACTTCCCGATGCTCTGGGGGCTGCTCGCCTTTCTGCTGAACTTCATCCCGACCATCGGCAGCATCATCGCGGCCGTCCCCCCGGTGCTCCTGGCCCTCGTCCTCCTCGGCCCCGGTGAGGCCCTCGGGACGGCCCTCGGTTACCTCGCGGTGAACTTCATCATCGGCAACTTGCTCGAGCCCCGCATCCTCGGCCGCGCCCTCGGCCTCTCCCCCCTCGTCGTGTTTCTCTCCATGGTCCTCTGGGGTTGGTTGCTCGGTCCGGTCGGGGCCTTGCTCGCGGTCCCCCTCACCATGGGCGTGCGCATCGCCCTCAACGA
>QMMC01000052.1 GCA_003647065.1 Deltaproteobacteria bacterium
CCTCGTCGCGCCAGATCGCGCCATCGCCGACGCGCTGACCGTCATCGGCAGTATTTAGGTGGCAAGAAAGCGCAGGGCGGCGGAGCCGACCGAAGCTGGATTGACGCCTGGGCGGCTACTGGTGCGCCCGTTGACGCTCTTCGCCGGGGTCCCTAGGTTGCCGGCGTGATCCCGATCCGCGACCACAACCCCACCCGGTCGCGTCCGATCGTCGTACCCATCCTCATCGCGATCAACGCGTTGGTGTGGTTCTACGAGGTCAGCCTCCAGTACTCCGCCGACCCCGACGCCCTCGGCTACTTCATTCAGGTCTGGGGCGCCGTCCCGGTCCGCCTCACCTACGGCCCCGACGCCCTCGCCTACCTGACCCCCATCACCAGCATGTTCATGCACGCCGGATGGATGCATGTGATCGGCAACATGTGGTTCCTCTGGGTCTTCGGGGACAACGTCGAGGACGAGCTCGGCAAAGTACGATTCATCGTTTTCTACGTCGCCTGCGGCTTGGCCGCGGTGGGCGCCCAGGTCGCGATCGACCCGTCGAGCCAGGTGCCCATGGTCGGCGCCTCGGGGGCCATCGCCGGCGTCCTCGCGGGCTACGTGATGCTGCACCCGACGGCCCGAGTCACCACCCTCGTCCCCATCATCTTCATCATGTTCGTCGAGCTCCCGGCCTACATCTTCATCTTCGTGTGGTTCGGCTGGCAGCTCCTGGCGGGCCTCGGCTCCCTTGGCGCCCTCGGCCAGAACACCGGCGGCACCGCCTTCTTCGCCCACATCGGCGGCTTCATCGCCGGCCTCGCCCTGGTGCGCATGCTCGGCCCGAAGGGCGGCCGCCCCCCGCCACCCCGACGGGTGCATCATGTGCCGCGAGAGCGCGTCGGCGAGTGGGGCAGCGACCGGCATCGGCCGCTGCACTGACGACCTGGTCTCTGCGCCACGCCCCAACGCCGTCGGGCCCATGGGCCTCGATGGACAGCAACCCGAGTGCTAAGAAGAGCCCCTGGTGAGCGCGATGCCCTCGACACGAGTTGCGGCAGCACGAGGGTCGCGCAGTGCATTCGTCGCTCTGCCCTTCTTGTCCGTCTTGTCCGTCTTGCTCGTCGCGGCCTGCGGCCGAGTCGGTTTCCCCTACGAAGACGCCGCGGTCCAGGACTCGACGGTCAGCGATGCCGGTGACACCGGTACAGCCCTCGACACGAGCCCCCAGGATACGGGGCTCGACACCGGCACTGACGCCGACGCCGGCTGCACGCCGACCGGGCCCGAAGTCTGCAACGGCGTCGACGACGACTGCGACGGGATGATCGACGAGGCGTTCACCCTCACCTCGGACCCGGCGACCTGCGGGGGCCTCGGCCTCGAGGGCACGACCACCATCGGGGCCGTGACCTGGGACCGCGGCGCGGTCATCCGAAGGGCGAAGGACATTCTCGGCGGCCCGGTGCGCATGAGCTGCTGCGCAGCTCTTTCCTTCGGGACCGGCGAACCCGACATGGACCTTTCGCTCTCGGTCGGCACCCTCCTCGGCGTCGACGGCAGCGACGGCCTGGGGCACTGGGGCCACTTCCCCGACGTGGCGACCCAGGGGGGCAACATGGATCGCCGGTCCTTCGAGGTCGATTGGGGCCCGGGCATGACCTTGCGCAACGGTCCCGGCGACGACTTCGCCGTATACGAGATGGGCAATTACGAACCCTCCGCCATTCGGGTCAACGTCGGCGGCACGAGCTGGAGCCCGCCGCGCTATGAGTTCGCCGACGGCTTCGCCGTGGACCACGATGCCAACGTCACGGTTTACGACCTCTCCGACTTCGGCCTGCGCGAAGGCGAATGGGTCAACGCCATTCAATTGGAGAACATCTTCAACAGCGGCGCCGCGTCCGGGGCCGACCGGGTGGACGGTATGGAGGGAGAAGGCACGGTCCTCCATGCCGGCGACCCAGGCTACGACACCGGAAGACCGCTCCTCGATGCCGCCGGGGGCGTCGAGTTCGACGATACGCGCCTCGATACGGACCTGGTCTGGGTGGTCGGGCTCCGGCCGATCACACCGCCCGGTTGCTGCGTGCTCTGAGGCCGGCCCATCCCAGACGGAGAAACGGCGCCTCCCGGAGGAAGCGCCGCATCACGACTCAGAACGGGTTGTCAGGCACTTCCGCCGGCGCCGTCATGGTCGGCGGAGGCGGGTCCGCCATCGTCGGCGGCGGGGGGTCGGCCATCGTCGGTGCCGGGTCGGCCACCGTCGGCGCAGGGTCCGGGGTCTCGGTCGGTGTCGGGTCAGCCATCGTCGGCGCGGGGTCGGCGGTCCCGGTGTCGGTGGTATCCATCGCCGCGGCCATCGTCATCGCGGGGCGGGCCATCGCCGGTCGCGACCCGGCGGCGCGACGCTCGAGGGTGATGCTCACTCGGGCCACCATGCGATCGCCGTCCACGACAAACGCGTTGCGCAGGACCTGCTGCGAGCCCGACGCGAAGCCGCCCTTATAGGCGTTGACGGTCACGGGCCCACGGGGGGCGCGCGAAAGCAGGATGGTACCGCTCTCGTCGGCCCGGCTGCCCCCGGAGACGACGCGGGCATCCGACGGGGACACGTTGGCGATGATGACGTAGGGCATGCGCTCGAGGGTGAAACGCAAGGCCCCTTGGTCGGCCTCGGGGGTCACGGTCTCACGCCCGGTGACGTAGCCCTCCTTGCGCAGGACGATCTCGACGGTCTCGCCGACCGGCATCTCCGTCGCGAAGGGCGTCTCGCCGGCGGCCAGGCCACCGATCTCGACCGTCGCGCCGGCCGGGGTCGAAGACATGCGCACCGAGACCATCACGCGCTCATCCCCAGCGGGAGCGACGCCGGGGCCCTGGGGGTCCTGAGCGGCGAGGGCCGCTGCGTCCACTTCGTCCGCGGGGTCGGGTTCGACATCAGGCTCGACGATCGGATCTTCGATCGGCGGGTCGTCCACGATCGGCTCGTCGCCGATATTCGCGGTCGTCGAGTCCACGGGCGGCGTATCGTCGCCCTGGTTCTGGGTGACGTAGAGGTACCCGAGCCCGGCTACCGCAATGATGCCCACCAGCACCGGGAGCATCATCGACCGTGGCTCTTCAGGCGCCGGGGCAGGCGTGGACTTGGTGGCCTTCGCGGCCTTGCCGGCTTTCACGGCGGGAGCCGAGGCCGCAGCGGCCTCCTTGTCCCGGCGAGCGGCCGTCTTTTCGGCCTCTTCCCGAACAGCCTGCTCGGCTTCGGCGTCATCGGCCGGTGCCTCGTCGTCGGCCGATGCCTCGTCGTCGGCCGGTGCCTCGTCGTCAGCTTCCGCCTTCTCGGCCTCCGCTTTGTCAGCCGCCGCATCGTCAGCCGCCGCGTCGTCGGCTTCCGCCTTCTCGGCCTCCGCCTTGTCGGCTTCCGCCTTGTCAGCTGCCGCCTTCTCGGCCTCGATCGCCGCCTGGGCTGCCGCTTCCTTTTCGGCCGCGGCCTGACTCGCCGCCTCGACGACAGCGGCCTTTTCGGCTTCCTTGGCCGCCTTCGCAGCAGCCACGCGTTCCTGGGCGATCTCTTCGGTGCGCTTCCGCGCCTTTTCGGCGTTCTCGGCGGCCTCCTTCGCGGCGCCTTCGTCGCCTGCCGAGAGGGCCTCGGCCAGGAACTCGCTCGCGTGGCGCACCTGGGTGCTGTCCTCGGGGGCCGGGAGCTGATCCTTGGGCAGCGGCGCCGGGAAGAACATCTGAGTCTTCTTGGCGCTGCGCGGACGCCCTCGCCCTTGCTCGAACTCGCCCGGTGCATCACCGCGGGCAGCAGCGATCTTCTCGACGAGGGCACGACTCTGAGGGTCCATCTTGATGAACTTGATGCCCATCCCGGGAGGCTTGTCTTCGCCGCCGGAGCCTTCTCGCTTCCAGACGACTCGTCCCACGCCGTGGATCAGCCGCGATTCGTCCTTGAGTTGGAACTCGAATTTCAGGAGCGTGCCGATGGACATCGGGTTCTTGCTCTTGATGAAGATCCCGCCACGGGAAACGTCAACCGCGTACTGCTCGACGAACTCGTCAACGGTCGCGCTCTTGAAGCGAACCTTCAACGAAACGGGCGCGCGACGGTCCTTGCGCGTATCAGCCATCAACTCTCCTTGGACGCTCGCGGCCGGGGGACCCGAGCGAACGCGTATGGTAGCGAAAGACCCGTCGAAACCACAATCATTTGGGCAAAGACAGGGAACCCTCGACGACGGGAGGGGGCCCCCCGAGGGCCGCGAGGCGGGCGGAATAGCCTGCCGGGGCAACGAAGAGAACCTCCAGCAGGGGGGCGAGGGCAAAGGCCCGGTCGAGGAGGTGGGGGTGGGGAACGACGAGGCCGGGCTCATCGGCTGTTTCGCCCTCGGCCCAGAGAATGTCGATGTCCAGAGTCCGGGGCCCCCACCGCTCCCGCCGCTCGCGCCCCGCGGCGCGCTCGATGGCGTGGATCATGGACAAGAGCTCGGGCAGCGACGCACCGGTCCGGAGCCGGAGGGCCGCGTTCAGGTAATGAGGCTGGGGAGGGCCCACCGGTTCGGTCTCGAAGATTCGAGACGCGGCCTCGACGCTGTGGGGAGCGCTGTCGAGGGCCCGATGGGCGCTCTGGAGATGACCAAGGCGATCTCCAAGGTTGCTGCCGAGGCCGAGGACGACGACTCGCCCGTTCACTTGAAGGTCCGGGCCCGGGCCACCGGGCGCCCCTCGGCGGACCAGCGGACCATGCCGCCGACGAGGTGGTAGACCTCGGTGAAGCCCTGCTTTTGGGCAAGAGCGATCGCCGCTTCGCGGCTCTCTCGCCCGTCGTTGCAGACGACGACGAGGGGAGTCTCGGGGGGCAGGCCGCCGAGGCCCCCGTCGAGGAGAACGGGCACGGGCGCGTGATGCACGCCATGGATGTGGCCGATATCTCCGAGCAGGTCGCGCTCCTCCGGGCGCACGTCGACGAAAAGAACGTCGTCGCGGCGCGCAACGTCCCCCGGGCGAACCTGGGCGTAACCTTCGGGCATCGAATGCGCGACCTGGATGCGCATGGGCGGAGTGTACCGCGCGGGGTCGGCCCCGTGTAGGATGCCCGCCGTGTCGACGATGGACCTCTTCGATGGGCGAGAATCGAGCCGCGAGCCGGAAAAACCGCCGGTGCTGCGGGTCGCCGAGGTCAACCGCGCCGTGCGCTCGCGCCTCGAATCGACCTTCGGCGACGTCTGGGTCGAGGGGGAGCTCTCCGACGTCACCCGGGCCGCGAGCGGCCACGTCTACTTCACCCTCAACGACGAAAACGAGCCCGCCCAGCTCAAGGGGGTGATGTTCCGCGGGGATGCCCGGCGGGCGAAGGCTCGCCTCGAACGCGGCGCCGTGGTGCGCATGCGCGGCCAACTGACGCTCTACGAAGCGCGCGGAAACTTCCAGATGATCGCCCGGGTCGCCCTCCCCGCCGGCGCCGGGGACCTGCACAAGGAGTTCGAACGCATAAGGCGGAAACTCGACAAGGAGGGGCTCTTCAGTGACGAGCTGAAGCGCCCCCTGCCGCGCTTCCCCCGGGTCATCGGCGTCGTGACCAGCGCCGCCGGGGCCGCGATGCACGACGTGGTGCGGGTCGCCGCCGGCAGGTGCCCCGTGCGCATCGTCGTGGCCGACTGCCGAGTCCAGGGCAAGGAGGCGCCCCGGAGCATCCTCCGGGCGCTCGAGGCGATCCAACGGCTCCCGGGCCTCGACGCGGTCATCGTCACCCGCGGCGGCGGCAGCCAGGAGGACCTCTGGGCCTTCAACGACGAGGCGGTCGCACGGGCGATCGCCGCGTGCACGGTGCCCGTCATCAGTGCCGTCGGCCACGAGGTCGACATCACCATCGCGGACCTCGTCGCCGACGTCCGGGCGTCCACGCCCTCGAACGCCGCCGAGATCTTGGTGCCGGACCGGGGGGCCCTCGAGCACCGTCTCGCCGACTTCGAGCGGCGCATCTCTCGGGCCCTCGACGCGCAGATCTCAGGCGATCGCTTGCGTCTCGAACGGCTCAGCCGGGACCTCGGCGACCCGCGGCGTCACCTCGGCCAGGGCCGGGCAAACCTCGAAGGCCTCGAAGGCCGCGCCGCACGGGTCGTCTCGAGCCGACTAGCGAAGGATCGTCAGCGCCTCGGTGAGCTCTCCCTGGCGGTCCGGCGCCACGACCCCCGGGCGCGCCTCGCCCGAAACCGCACACGCCACGGCGAACTCGATTCGCGCCTGCGCTCCGTCCTCGGGCCGCAAATCCTCGCGGGGAGAGAGCGCATTCGCCACGGGGACGAGCGCCTGCATCACGCCATGGAGACGCGCCTCGCGAGCGAGAAAGCCGCCCTCGGCCGCGCGGTAGCAGGCCTCGAGGCGATGTCGCCGCTCTCGGTGCTCTCCCGCGGCTACGCGATCGCGCTGCACGCGGAGACCGGCGAGGCCATCACCCGTGCAGACCAGGCCCAAGTCGGGGACGCCCTCGATGTCGTGCTGCACGAAGGCCGGCTCACGGCGCGGGTGGAGGCCGTGGGCGGACCAAGCACCGAAGAGACCACCCCGGACAGGTCCAAGAACGGGTCCGAAAACGGGTCCCAAGACGGACCCAAAGCGTGACGAAACGCTTCGCGGTCATCGGTGACCCAATCGCCCATTCGCGGTCTCCGGTGATGCACGAGGCGGCGTACCGCGCCCTCGGCATCGACGCGACCTACGAGCGCGTCCGAGTACGGCCGGACGAACTCGCCGCGTTCATCGCCGGAGCGGAGGCCGAGGGCTACCAAGGCCTCAACGTCACCCTCCCGCACAAGAGCGCGGTGATTGCACTGATTCACGAAGTCACCCCCACCGCGGCGCGCATCGGGGCCGTCAATACGATCACCATCCGAGGGGGCGCCCTCTACGGCGACAATACCGACGCCCGCGGCCTCGTGCGCTCCCTCGAAGACGCGGGCTTCGGGGCCGAGGGCGCGCGGGTCGTCGTGCTCGGCGCCGGAGGTGCAGCCCGGGCAGCGGTGGTGGGGCTCTCGGAAGCCGGGGCCGCCGAAATCCTCGTCGCCGCCCGGCGACCCTCCGCCGCATCGAAGCTCGCCGAGGCGCTCGCCACCGATGCCCCGGCACCGATCACGGGCCACGGCTTCGACGACCTCGAGCGCGTATTCGCCGGCGCCGACCTCTTGGTCCAGGCGACGAGCGCCACTCTCGCGGGGAGCGACGCTTCGAGCGACGTCGCGATACGCTTCGCTGACGGCCTGCCCTGGGACGCCCTGGCACCGTCAGCGACGGTCACCGACCTCGTCTACCAACCCCTCGAGACCACTGTCCTCCGAGCCGCCCGGGCCCGCGGCCACCGAGCCATCGACGGCCTCGGCATGCTCATACACCAGGGCGCCCTCGCCTTCGAAGGGTGGCTCGGCGTGGCCGCCCCGGTCGCGGTCATGCGCGCCGCGCTGCTCTAAAAAGGCCGTCGCAGGCAGCTTCGGGGCCCGCGAGGGTGTCAGACAGGCGTGTCAGAAGGGACGCGCAAGGCTTGCCCGATCGGGCCCTCCCGGCCCGCCGCGACCCGGATCCATTGAAGGATTCGTTGGCACGAAGCTCGCTTATCTCTCCCCCAACACCGGCTCCTCGCGTTTCTTCGAAACCCCTGGTGCTCCCCGGTGTCGGTCATGCGGGAGGTTCTTTTGAGTGTATTCGGTGTCGATCCCTGGAAACTGGCCGCGATCCTCTTCGCGCTGACTACGGGCGCCGCGACCTTCGTGGCCCTCGGCAACGATGACGGGCCGGCAAGCCGGGCGGAACTCCCCCGCACCGAGAACGGCGAGCACCTCGCCCTGGCCCGGGCCGATTTGATACATCAGATCCGCCGGGCATCGGTAGGCACCGCCGACGAGCAGGCCCTCCTCGACGAGCTCAAAGCGACCGAGAACCCCACCCGGGTCGCGCGCATCCTCGACCACCTCGGCTACGTGGGCACCGACCGAGCAGTCGCAGACATCGTGCCCCTCATCAACGACCGCCGGCGCGGAGTCGCCGGCGCCGCGATGGACGCCCTCGGCCACATCGGCGGGACCTCCGCGACCGACGCTCTCATCGACGCCGTCTACGAGGGGCGCCGCCACCTGGGACCGTTGGCCGCCCGGGCCCTCGCCGACGTCGAGGACCCACGCGGCATGTCGACCCTCGAGCGCATCGCCCGGGACCGGAACAGCCGACTTCGCTACGAGGCCATCGCAGCCCTCGGGGAGAGCGGCCGGCCGGAGGCCGTGGACGTGCTTTGTGAGCTCACGGACACCGCCTCGCCGCGCGTCGCGGACGTCGCTATCTCAGCCCTCGCTCAGACCGGTCAGCCCGACGCCGACGAATTTCTCGAAGGCCTCGCCCGCCACGGGGAAGGCCACCTTCGGGCCACCGCCCTCGCGAACCTTCCGAACACCGACGACGGTGAGATCTTGGACATGCTCGTCGAGATGCTCGAAACGGGCACATCCGAAGACGCCAGCGCGGCGGCCTACGCCCTCAGTCAATCGGACTCGCCGGAGGCCCTTGGGGCCCTCCAGGGCTGCGCCTTCACGGCGTCGGCGCGGGCCCAGGCAGCGTGCGTGGGATCGCTTGCTACCTACGGCGGGGCCGAGGCCGCGGCCACCCTCCGTGACGTATTCACCTCTGGCGATCAGGGCGCGATGTACGCCGCCGCCCAGGCGATCGGCGCCATCGGCGACGCCGCGTCCATCAGCTTCCTCACGGAGCAATGGAGAGGCGGGGACATGGCGAAGCGACAGGCGGCGCTCTCGGCGCTTCAGGGGATCGGCGGCGGGGATGTCGAAGCGGTGATGCTCGAGATCGCGGATGACGGTTCGAGCAACGATGCCCGGATGGCCCTCGACTACCTCTTGCAGACCGGCAACGAAGAAGCGTTCGCTCGGGTCGTGGACCTGGTCGAAGGGGGCTCGGGTCAGGAGGCGATCTACGGGCTTCACATGCTGGCCGGCCTCGGAACCCCGGAGGCCCGAAACGTACTGAAAGACATGGCCCAAAACGGGTCGCAGCAGATGCGCGTGGAGGCGATCCGTTCGCTGACCATGGGCTCGGTCGACGACGATACCCTGGCCCTCCTCGAGGGGTGCATCGAGAGCGGCCGACCCCAGGAGGTCGAGGTCGCGGCCTGGGCGCTGGCCCAGAGCGGCGACGACGACGCGCGCATGATGCTCATCGACCTGACGCGGTCGGACAACCCGATGATCGTGACCTCGGGGCTCAGCGCCCTCAGCCAAATGGCGGGTGATGACGCCGACGCGGCGCTGGCCGAGGTCGCGGAAAATGGCGATGCGCAGGTTCGCGCCTATGCGCTGAGCATCCTGGGCCAGCGCTCGTCGCCGGAGGCGCTGCGCGTCGTGACGGCAGCGCTCTCCGACGAAGACGGATCCGTCGCCCAGACCGCGGCCATGACCCTGGTCCAGATGGGAAGCGACGAAGCGCGCGAAGCCCTGGTGAACGTCGTCCACGACGGAGAGCCCACGGTGCGCGCGTCCGCCATTCGAAGCCTGGCCCAGGCGGGGCCGGACTACGCCGACCTCTTGATCGAGGTCAGCGGCGACGCCGAACCAACGGTGCGGGCCGCGGCAATGGGCGCCCTCGGCGCCGTGGGCACGGATGAATCGGTGACGGTTCTGCTCGGCGGCGCCCGGGACGACAACGCGGAGGTCCGTGGAATGGCCATCGCGACCCTGGCGATGTCGGTCGGTGCCGATGAGCGCATCGCGGACGCCGTGATCACGGCGGTGGGCGACGAAGAGCCGGCCGTCGTCGAGCGCGCGATCTGGGCCTGTAGCAACCTTGGCGAGCAAGCCTACAGCGCGCTCTTCGACCGCCTCTACGACCGCCGGTCCAGCGACAGCATCCGGCGCAGCGCCGCCATGACCCTGCAGCGCATGGGCGCCCCCCTCGAGAGCGACGACCGGACCCTCATCGCCGAGCTCCTCGGCGGCTGAGTCACTCAGTCGCTCGGGTGGTCGCGGAGGAAGTCGAGCATGGTGGGCTCGTGGTCCCGGCCGCTTCCATCCGCGATGCCATCGGGCCACCGAATGTGGTTGGTGATCTGGCGGATAGTGCCGCAGAGGCCGGCGATGGCGCAGGCGGCGCGGGGCACGCCGTTGTCGTCGATGCGCTGCCAGGTTACGTCGGCGCCGACATCGGTCCGGAGCACGGCGACCCACGGTTCGACGACGTTGCCCGGCACGAGGCCGGAGTCCTGACCAGCGTCGCAGGCTATGGCGTCGCAGGTGCGACTGATGAGGTAGTAGGGAAGGGCGGCGGTCGGATAGGGCGCCGCCTGACAATCGAGATCGCCGACGGTCGGCGGGCCGAAAGGATCGCCAGCGCTGAAGTTGGCGACGGCGGCCACGTGGTTGCCCCCTGGGGTTGGGGTTTCGCGACGGGCAATGCCGTAGAAGACCGAGAAGCGTCCGCCGTTGGACCACCCCATCAGATAGATGCGCGCTGGATCGACGACGCCTTCGTCGACCAACGAGTCGATGATGTGATCGACGAAGGCGATGTCTGGATTGGTCGAGGGCGAGGCGAGGTCGCGGTACTGGCTGTCGAACTTGGTGCCCTCCTGGGGGTCGACGGTGGGCCAGTGCAGATTGCGTGGCTGCACCGAAGCGAGGACAAAGCCAGGCCGGGCGGGGTCGCCGGAGAGGTCGTAGTCGGGCTGCTTGTCGCGAAGGAGCGTCGCGTCGTAGACCGTGCCGGCGTCGCCGCCGGACGGCGCTAGGTAGATCAGGAGCGGCCGCGGCGAGGCGGCGCCGATGCCGGCGGGTCGTGCTTCACACCAATGGCGGTTGACGCCCGCGGGGCTCATCCAGGAGCGGGGCGCGCCGTCGGTGTAGGCGGGGTAGCCCCTGTCCGTGCCTGCGCTCGACGTCGCGCAGGTCGGCGCGTCGCTCGGCGTGTCGAGGCGATCGACAGGAGGGGTGCGCCGGGCGTAGGTGGGCAAGAGATCAGTGCAGGGATCGGCGACGGAACACGCGGGGATCGACGCGCTGAGCCCGACCCCCGGCGAACAGAGCGGCAGAGGCCCCGCATCGCTTGGGGCATCCCGAGACCCGTCGGAGCCCACATCGGCGAGCGCATCGCGGGCTGCGTCCCGAGCCGCGTCGGCGTCCATGACATCCGCGTCGAGGCCGCCGTCGACATCGGCGGTGCCGCCGCAGCCAACGAGCACGACGGCTATGGCCATCTGGGTGAGACTCGAGTTCATGGTGTTGCCTTAGCACGCCGCTTGGGCGTTCATATAAGGACCCCTACATCGAGGATAGCGAGTCGACACGTGGTGCGCAGCCGCCGGGCATGGCGGCAAATGTGACGCCGCCGCGGGCCCCCCGCTAGCCTGTCATCGTGGGCGGTGAGCTCGATACGCAGGTGGTGCATCAGATCGTCGCCGACGGGATCGCCCCGTATGTCGGGGCGACCATGGCCCGGGCATCGGTCAACGGCCACCTCGACAAGCTCGACGCGAGCGAAGGTGTCGTCACCACGAGCCAAGTCGACACCCTCCTCGAGCGCCTCGGGCCGGGGCTGAGCGTATTCATCGGGCCAGCCCGGGGCAGCGAGGTGGTCGAGGAGATACGAGAGAAGCTCCTGGCGGCGGGGCGCAGCCAATGAAGGAGCGCGCGCGCATCGACTGGGCCCTCGGCATCGTTGGCGCCTTCATCACGGCGCTCTTCGTGGGCAAGCTCTTCGTGGGCGAAGACTCGATTCTCTACGGCTCCATCCTGACGCCGGCGGTCATGCTCTACGCTGCGGCGCTGCCGAAGCTCGCGGCCCTGCTCGGTGGCGCGGTCGCGGCGTACGCATGCGCCCAGGGCTTCGATGAGGGCTCGTCGTCGCGGCGCGCATGGTCGCTGATGACCCTCTGGCTGGGCACCTGGTTCATCGCCCAATCGATGCTCGGCTACTACCAACTCATCTTGGTCGAAGCCGCGCCCTTCCCCTCCGCCGCAGACGCCCTCTTCATGGTGGGCTACCCGGCGATGATCATCGCCGTGCACATCTTCATCCGCACCTACGTCTCGACCGGCATGTTCGGCGACGCTCGCGACCACGCCGCTGCGGCATTCATCGCGGCCGTCCCGCTCTTCGTCGCGGCGATCCTCATCCTGACGCCGGCCCTCGCCTCGGGCGGCGAGACCCTCGAGCTCGCCTTGAACGTGGCCTACCCAGCCCTCGACCTCGTCGCCATGGTGCCGACGATCGTGCTCCTGCGCATCACCCTGAAGCTACGCGGCGGCTCGCTCTTCTGGGTGTGGACGCTCATCTGCGCGGGCCTCTGCTTCATGGTCGTTGGCGACCTGCTCTTCGGCTACTTCGAGCTCCTCGGCCTCGGCTTCCTCGAGCCCCTCCTCGACCTCTGCTACATCGCCAGCTACGCCTTCATCGCCCGCGGCGTGTATCAGCAGCTCCTGATCGTCCGGGGCAGCTGAGGCGGGGGCGTCGTGGCACGAGCGTCGGTGGGACTCAGCCGGGCGGCTCGCTTTTTTTCAATGCCGCCACGTCCGCCAAGTCTTTGGGCCGAGCCGAGGCAGCCTTGTTCGCGACCAGGTCGTCCAAGGAGATGATGAAGACGGGAAGGTCGCCGAGAGCGATCTCCCTCGCTCGCGAAATGACCGCGTCCGTCTCGATTCCGTCGGCAGACGCCAGGATGCCTATCCGTACCGGGGGCACACCCATGTACGGGGGGTGCTCCAAAGCGCCGAAGAGCTTCGGCCAGGCGCTCCAGGTTTCCGTCGGTCCGTGAGACCAAGAGGTCCATGTCCTTCGTGGCTCGCGGCACCGCGTAGTAGCCAACCGCGTAGCCCCCGAGGAGTGCGTAGCTAACGCCCGAACGGGCGAACTCCGCCAACAGATCTCTGAAGTCGGGGTGCAGGTCCATCTTCCCCTCGCAACGCAAGTGCGTCCACGACGAGCGACCATATCATGCCAAAACGCTCCGCGGCCGTGAGCGATACATCGAAGCCGACGTCATCGAGTTCGGCAAAGGACTTCGCAACCCCGCCACTCCAAGACGCCCGGCGCAGCGCTGCACGCTTCCGCGCCTCGTCCACCTCTCGCTCGCCCGCATCCACCCAGGCATTGTAGCACGATCGCATCACCAATCGGGTCGGGAGGACCGAGCGCCGCGGTCTTCTGCACCCTGATAAACAGGGCGATGTGGCAGCGCCCTCAGTCCCCGGTCACAACGCTGCCCGCGCCGAGCATCTTGCGCACGACGCCACGCTTTTGGTCTCGGCCGGGGATCTCGTCGGCGGGGGTCCAGCTCATGTCGGCTTCGAGGCGGTAGGTTCCGCGAAAACTATGCGGCGCAGCAACGCCCCAGTCGTCCTCGCTGAGCATCGAGAAGTAAAGCGTGCCGTCGGCGCGCTCCCAGAGGTGGTAGCGCTGGCCGACTCGGCGCTGGAAGGCGCACTCGGCCCGGTGCAAGTCCGCGTCGCGCTGGGCCCGCTCGAGGATGGTGCGCGCCTGGTTTTGGAGGGCGTGGATTTGGTCGACGATCACCTCGAGCTGATTGCCGACGACGGCACCGAGCATCTCGTCGGCCTTTTGGATCTCTTTCGCCACGTCGACGAGGTCGAAGGCCGGGGCGAGGCGGCTCACCGGATAGGGCGAATGGCGGTCCGGGCCCTGGTGCTTGCCTCGGGGCTTTCCGTCCCGGCTATCGTCTTGGGCCATCGCCCGGGTGTGATCCGAACGCCCAGCGGCGTCAATCGATCGCGCGGTGCAGTCGTTCGGCGAGGCGGCGCTCGGCCTCGGCCTCGACCGGGGCGCCGAGGGCGTCGAGGCAGATGGCTATCTTCTCGCTCAAGTCGGCAACGGCGGGGGAGAGGCGCCGGGCTTGCTGGTACCGGCCGAGGGCCAGCTGATGGCGACCGCCGCGCAAGTCGAGGTCGCCGAGGGTGGTGAGGGCGTCAGCGCGAAGAAACGGCGGCGGGTCGAGCTCGAGGACCGTGATCAGCGCGTCCCGGGCCTGGGCGTCTTCGCGCATCAGGGCGTGGGTCTTGCCCCGGGAGAGGTAGAGGGTCGCCACCGACTGCAAGAGCGTGGGGTCCTCGGGCAGGAGGCCGATCGCGCGCTCCCCTGCGTGGATGGCCCCCTCCTCGTCGCCGGCGAGGGCCCGGAGGATCAGGGTGCGGCCGAGACCGCCGGCTTCGATGGCCCGGGGGAGGATCGCCGCGAGCTCGCGGCCCCCGTCGGTATTGGCCTCGACGCCGAGGGAGCCCGGGAGCCGAGGCAGCTCGGCGAACATCGTGAGGGCATGGTGCGAGGCGTCGTCGTAGAGCGCCCGGGCGGCCCGGGCCTCGAGGCCGCCGTGGCGGGCTTCGAGGACCTCTTCGTCGCCTCCGAGGACGCGCACCCCGGCGGCGGCCGTGACGAAGCGCCCGAGCAGGCCGGCGGTGCTGCCGATGCCCGCCCGGCGAAGGCGTGCCTGGACCTCGGGGTCGTCTACCCGGGACGCGATGGCGTCGAGGTCGATGTGTACCGGGACCTCGCCGTCCTGGCGGCGACCGACGAGCATGTAGTCTTGGCCGCGCACCAACTCCCAGAGGGTCGCTTCGGGGAAGACCGACTCGAAGGTCGCGGCGATGGCGCGGACGATGCTCATGTCCGTGCCGTAGACGTGAAACCAGGCCGCGAAGACGCCGCCATCGGTGAGGCGCGCTCGGGCTGCCGCGAATGCCTCCCGGGAGAAGAGCTCACCCATGCCGGCGACCCAGGCGTTGGAGGGCTCGGAGACGATGATGTCGTAGCGGCGGTCCCCGTGGCGCAGGAGCATGACGCCGTCGACGGGGCGAACCGTGACCCGGGGGTCGTCGAGGACGTGGTCGGTGAAGCGGGCAAACGAGGGGGCCGCCCACCGCACGCCGTCGACGAGCTCGGCGACCTCGACACTCTCGACGCCGGGGACTGCACGGACCGCGTCGGCGGTGGTGCCAGTGCCGAGGCCGATGACGAGGGCGCGGTTCGGCTTTTCGGCGAGCAGCGCGGGCAGGAGACCGACGAGGGTCTGGGTCGATGCGTCGCCCTGGCCGCTGCCGTCGACCTTGCCGTCGATCTGCAAGAGCCGCTCGGCCCCCACGGCGCGGATCGTCACCGTCGCTTCAACGCCGTGGTGCACGAAGACGACGTCGCCGAGCTCGGGGCCACCTTCGCCGGCGTAGAGGAACGGGCCACGGGTGAGGGCATCGGCATCGTAATGGCGCGGGGCGACGAAGAGGGCGGCGCCGAGAATGGCCGAGAGGGTGACGAAGGCGACGGCATGGCGGGGCCGGAGGGGGGCCCGGCCGGGGGCGCCCCGGAGGCCGCTGACCGCCGCAACGCAGGCGGCGAGGGCGAGACACACGGCGGCGGCGACGAAGGCGGGGGCGAGTCCGAAGGCGGGGACCCACCAGAAGGTCGCGAAGAGCACGCCGGCGACGTTGCCGAGGGCCCCGGCGGCGACGAGCCAGCCGACGTCGTGGGCCGGGGCGCGCTTTCCGTCGCGGCCGAGGGCGGCCACCCCAAAGGGAAAGGCGGCGGCGGCGAGGGCCACGGGGGCAGCGACGGGGATGACGAGGGGCATGGCGAGGGCGAGCCACGGCGGGGCCTCGCCGCCGGAAACTCCGGCAAAGACCCCGGCAGCGGCGTGGGGCCAGCGCCCGACGGCGTCGATGCCGAGGACCGCGGCGATGGCTGCTGCGAGGAGGAGCCCCGCATACCAGGCGCCGGGGTTCGTGGGTTTGCGTGACCAGGGCGCGGCGACGGCGGCGCCGACGGAGAGGGCCAGCACGTAGAGGCCGGTGACGATGGCGAAGCCCTGCACGCTCGGACCGATGGCGAGGCTGGCCATGCGGGCCCAGAGGGTCTGGAGCGCCGCGGTGCCGGCACCCGCGGAGGCCGCCGCGGCGAGAAGCACGAGGGCGTAGCGCGAGGGGCGCACCGATTGAACGGCTGCGTCGATGACAGAGGCGGGGGCCGCCGCGACAGATTCCCGAGCGCGGCCGAGCATCTGGGCGGCGAAGGCCACGCCAATCTGTACGGCAGCGGCGAGGCCGACGGCGGTGGGCACGCCGAGGTCGGGGACGAGCCAGAACGCCGCGGCGATCCCGCCGACCACCCCCCCGCCGGCATGGGCCGAGTAGAGCATGCCGGCGTCGCGCGGGGTTCGCCCGGCCGATGCCCGGGCCTCGGCGAGCAAAGGCAGACCGGCCCCCATGGCAAGGGCCGGGGGGGCGAAGAGCACCGTCGCAACGAAGAGCGAGAAGACGGTGAACGCGGGGCCCTCACCAAGGGCTCGAAACACCGCACCGACGAGGCCGTCGAACATCGGGGCGATCCATGGCACGAGGGCCGCGATGAGGGCGGCCCCGCCTTCGACGCGGGCAAAGCCCCCGAGGGCGCCCCAGCGCCGGGCGACCCGGGGGGCGAGGAGGCCGCCGAGGCCGAGGCCCCCGAGGATGGCGACGAGGGTGACCGCGACGCCAGACGCATCGCCGCCGAGGAGACCCCGGGCGACCCGGGTCCAGGCGACCTCGTGGACTAGGGCCGCGGCGCCGACGAGGGCGTAGAGGCTCGCGACCCCCACGGCCGACGGGGCGCCGGTCGCCGGGTCCTCGGTCGAAGAGCGGGGCTTCTTCGAGGACGACGACGACGATCGCGGGGGAGTCTTGGGCTTCTTACTGCGCTTCTTCTTGCCCACGGCGGCGGAACCCTACGGCACGGGAGTGCTCGGTGGAAGGCGATGGGTGAGGTTGATCGGGGGCATTGTCACTTTGTCACGTCGCGCCCCGGAGACGCTGTCACCGTGTCATCCCAGAGGCGCCGGCGAGGACGTTTTCGGCGAAAACGGCGCGACTAGGGCGTGGCACGGGTGCTGCAAATGACCCCCTTGATGCAGCGCTTCCTCGTACCCGGGCTCTTCGCCCTCCTCGCCATCTCCGCCGTCACCTTCGTGGTCGACGTGCTCATCGTGACCGACGAGGAGCGCCTCGAGGCGTTCATCGACGAGCTGACCGACGACAACCCCGACAAGCGCGTCGACAGCGCCATCCACTTCGCCGACCCGTCCCGGGTCGACGTCGAGGTCGCCTCCCCGGCAGACCGTGCACGTTACGGCGACGGCGAAGACATGGAGCTCGCCGACCACCTCCGGGACGCCCTCGCATCCCTCGACCACGGAACCATCGACGTCATGCAGAGCACCGTGCACATCCAAGGCGACGACGGCATGGCCGCCCTCCGAGTCGACACCGCCGAGGGCATCGTCGACGCCGAGTTCCGCTTCGTCCGGCGAAGCGACGGATGGCTGCTCCGCCGAGTGCGCGTGCGGTAGGGCGCCAACAAGAAGGCGCCGCGGAGGCGGCCCGAGGCGGCAGCGCGACGCAGGCGTGCAGAGCCGACAGGACGACCGTAGCGGCGCCGGCAGTGCGCAGTCGCGCAGAGCCGACAGGACGACCGTAGCGGCGCCGGCAGTGCGCCGGAGGCCTCAACAAGAAGGCGAGCCAGTCAGTAGAGCTCGAGCACTTCGTCTGCGGTCACGCCGTTGATGAAGAGCGCCTTATCGCGGGAGCTCGGGCCCCGGACGATGGTCACGGCGCGTTTGGGCACGCGCAGGCGCTTGGCAAAGAGCGCGATGATCGCGTCGTTGGCCGCCCCGTCGACGGGAGCTGCGGTGATCGCGACCCGGAGGGCCCCGTCGTGCTCACCGCCGATGCGATTGCGCTGGGCCTTGGGCGTGACGCGGACGTCAAATCGGACCCCGCCGTCCTTCTCTTCTACCTCGACCGTGGCTGTCACGGCGCTATCGTAGCTCGGTGACGAAGAAGAAGCGCGTCCTCAGTGTCGTCGACCCGGAAAAAGATGGTCTCGGCCTGCCGACGATCATGGATCGGGAGGTCGCAGCGAAGCACGGAGCGAAGTACGTGCACCTCGCAGCGTTTGCGATCGACGTCGACCGGGTTCGGGACGAGGTCGAGACCGACGAGTTCGATCCGCATTGGCCCTTTGGTTTCGAGGTATTTCTCACCGAGGCATGGATCCTGGACGAACTCGATGCGAATACGGAGGCAGACCTGACGCTCCTCGAGGACGCCACGCGGAGCGTGATGGGCCGGAGCCTGTCGGCGGCGGGGCAGGTATTCGGCGCGCAGCTGCCCTTCGCGGTCTATGACGGGGTCAAACGCGGCGTATTGCCGGAGGCGCTCTCGTACCTCTTCGACGGGTGGAAGACCGAGCCGCGGGAGTTGGTCGAGGACCTCGGTGCGCTCTGGAGGCAGAGCGAGGCCGAAAAGGTCCGCCTCGCGCGGGCCGTGACCGAAGTGTCTCTCGACCCCCCGGTAGCTCCGCCCTCGCGAATCATCCTCGAGCGCTGGATCGCGGGCTAGGGGGTCTCCCTAGGCCACAGCCGGTCGCCTAAAGGTCGCCGCCTTCGGGATTTTCGGACCCGGCGTCTTCGTCGCCTTCTTGCTCGTCGTCGGCACCACCGTCGGCCACCCGCTCCTGTGCGTCACGAAACGCCCGGAGCACCGTGGGCGAAGTGCGCGCGACGTCGAGCTCGAGGTCCTGCTGCAACGACAACGCTTCGGCGAACGCCGCGGCCGCGAGGTCTCGCCGACCGAGGGCGACGTACGCCGTACCGAGCTCGCGCTGAATGCTCACCACCTGGTTGCCGGTGAGCTGCCCTCCTCCGAGCAGCCGATTGCCGAGGGAGACCGCTTCGGCGAAGCGACCCCGGCGGACGTGCTCGCCGAGCTCGGGGACCCGCTCTTCGATCTGCTGCTGGAGGGCGCGCACCTCGCCGCCGTCGATCTGCTCACCGGTGGCCTCTTCGATCGCCCGGCGCCCTTCTTCGGAAAGGGTCAGGTCCGACAGAGGGATGAGCACGACCTGACCGCGCGCCGGGCGCAGACCACGCATGCCATTGAAGCGGCGCAGCATGCGCACCGAGTCGGCGCCGCCGCCAGGGAAGAACGTATTGCCGATGCGCCGTAGATTCGCGCTCTGACCGGCGACGTGGCGGAGGGGATAGGGGATGAGCAGCTCCGCGCCGATGGCGGGTTGTTCTCCCGAGCCGCCGTTGTTGACGCTGGTCAGCAAGAACTGTCGGCTGACGTTGCCGTAGTAGTGTTCGGCGATGCCCGCCCAGGTCTGTCCCTCTTCGACGATGTGGTGGTCGACCCACGGGATGACGAGGCGCAGCCCGACCACGATCGCCGACCCGCCGTGCTCGGTCAGGCCGTTCTCGGCGACGAGCACACTCTCGCGGCGGGGGTCGCCGTAGTAGCGCTGGGCGATCGACGCGAGGGTCTCCCCGGACCGGACGACGTGCACGAAACTGTTACCAGCGGCCGCGGCGGGCGAGGTGAGGGCGAGGCTGACGAAGACCAGACAGAGCCCCAGCAACCACGCTGCCGAGAGCTTCGCCCAGCGGTCCGGGGCGCTACTCATCGGAAGACTCCTCGTCGTCTTCGCCGTCTTCACCGCCTTCACCCCCAACTTCGTGGAGAGGCTCGAGTTCGAGCTCGATGAGCTCGGTCTCGTCCGGGCGAATGCGCACCTCACGATCGATCTCGCGATAGTACGGGTTTTTGAACTTCAGATAGTGCACCCCCGCCGAGAGCGGGATGGCTTGGGCGGTCGGCGTCGTCACGACGCTCTGGCCGTCGATGAAGACCTCGGCCCAGGGGTCGACGACCACGCGCAGGTAGCCGGCGCGATGGGGCAAGACCGGGCTCCCGGTGGCCCCGGCGAAGCTTCTGTTTTCTTCGTCGAAGCGCCCGCTGGTGACCTGGATTGCGGCCCCTGCGCCGAAGATGGCCAGAGCGAGGACCCCTTGCATGAGGGCGATGTTGCGCACGAGCTTACGGTCGAAGGGACCGCGGCGAACGCTGCCTCGGGGCCCCGAGGCGGCGAGGATTTCCTCGGCCTCGTCGTCCGTGAGGAAGGCTATCTCGCGCAGGTACCCCACCATGCGCGAGTTGTGGTTCACGGGAACCCGCGGCGCGAGGAACTCCATCAGGTCGTCGATGAGTGCCTGGGTGGTCGGGTACCGGTTGGCCGGCATCTTCTCCATGCACCGAGCGAGGATGCGCTCGAGGGGCCTGGGGACCGCGGCGTTGATCTTGCGCGGGGCCGTGTAGCGGTCGAGGCGGATCTTCTGCATCACCGTCCGCGAGTCGTCCTCGAGGAAAGGCTTCCGGCCGGTGAGCATCTGGTAGAGCACGATGCCCGCCGAGAAGATATCCGAGCGGAAGTCGAGCTTGTCCCCGAGGATCTGCTCGGGGCTCATGTAGCTCGGGGTCCCGAGGCCGGTCCCGGTCTCCGTGAGGTCCGAGAGCGTCTCGTCCCGGGCGATGCCGAAGTCCATCAGCTTCACTTCGCCCTGGTGCGAGATCATGATGTTGGCCGGCTTGATGTCGCGGTGGATGATGCCGCGGAAGTGGGCGTAGTCGAGGGCCCGGGCGACCTGGAGCGCGATGATGGCGGCGATCTCGATGGGCAGGACGGGGGTGCGCTCGAGGAGGTCGTAGAGGTCGATGCCCCGGACGTACTCCATCGTGATGAACATGCTCCGGCCGTCTTTGATGAAATCGTAGACGTGGATGATGTTCTCGTGCTGGAGCGAGGCCATGAAGTGGGCCTCCCGCTCGAAGCGCTTCGCAAACTGGCTGTCCACGGCGATCGAAGGCTTGAGGGCCTTGATCGCCACAGTCCGCCCGAGGGGCTCCTGGACGGCTTTGTAGACGACGGCCATGCCGCCGCTGCCGATCTCGCCGAGGATCCGGCAATTGCCGATCTTGTCCACCATGAAGCGAGCGAATGGTAGCAGGTCGGACCGGGCCGGTGTCAAAGCAACCTGGTGGAATTCCGCAACCTTAGGGGGCCGTTGACCGCCGCGCCGAGGGCCTTCAGGATGGGTTGTTCATGTCCGTCGTGCCGCCGCGTCCCGACGACGACGACCAGAGCCTGGTCGATGCGCTGCACAGCGGCGACGAGGACGCCCTCCCGCGGCTCGTGGCGCGGCACGAACGAGCGCTGAAAGCCGTGACAGTCCGGGTGGTCGATGAACGCCGCGGCGGCACCCTCGAGGAGGTCCCGGCCTGCGTGAAGGTCAGCTGTCGTTTCCTCGAAGAAGGCCTCCTCGAGGACTACCAACGGACCGCGACCCTACGCTGCTTTCTGGCCTCCCTCGTCCGGAGCAGACTCACCACCTACCTCCAGGACGTCACGCCGCCGGCAACCCACATCGCAGCGTTGCCGTCGACTGCGTCGATCTTCCTCGACGAGGTCCTCGCCGAAGAACCGGCCATCCGGGTAGGCGGGGTCGTCGACCGGATGCAGCCGAACATGGGCGGCTTCCTCCGCCTCAGGCTCCGGGGCCTCGACCGGGAGGACATCGGTCGCTGCCTCGGCCTGCCCGCCGAGACCGTCCGGGGGCACCTCGAGCGCCTCGCGAAGCGCCTCGGCGAACTCGACGACGATGAGCCGGCGTACGCGGAGATCGCCTGGCGCATGGTCCTCGATGCGGCGCCGATCGACGAGCGGGTGGCGACGGCGCAGCGAACGCTGCGGGATGGGCGGTTCCGCCAGATGCGATCCGTCGTCGAGAGCACCTTCCGCGCGCTACGTACGAGGGAGCTCTTGAAGCTGCACCCGAAGTCCGCCGAGTGCCTCGACGAAGAGGGGGCGGCGGCCTTCGTGGACGGCTCCGCGAGGGGCCCCGACCGAACCCGCGCCGAAGGTCATATCGGCACATGCCCTAGGTGCATCGACGCCGTGGCTGCATTGACGATGGACATCCGCACCATCGAAGCACTGCGGACCGTCCAGGGATGGGACGCAGAGCTCGCGGTCGCCGCGGCGTGCATCGCGACGGCGCGCTATCGAGCGGGCGAGCGCCTCGTCGACACAGCCGGTAGGGGCGACGGACGGGCTCGTGCGCTCACTCGCCTCGCCCGCATCGGCCAGTCGTTGGTCTTGGGCGTCCAGGAGATCGTCTCCGAACCGAGCCGCGTAGTGGCGACCAACGTACCGAGCGACGCCGACGCCCCCCTCGTCGCCCTCGAGGCGCTGCTCAACGACGACACCCACACGGCGGACCGCGCCATCGACGACGAACTCGCCCGCGGCACCCTCGGAGCGCGCCTGCGGCTGGTTTCTTTGGCCGCAGACCCCCGGGCCACGGGCAGCCGCGCCCTCGCCGAGGAGTTGCTCGCCAAGTCGCACTCGGACCCGGGGCTGGTCGCCGATGCCCACGCGACCCTGGCTCTCCCGGAGGGCAGCGCGTTACCGCGGGAGATCGTGATCGAGAGGGTGCGGGACATGATCCCCGCAACGTTGAAGTACCTGACCCGGGAGCTTTGAGGGGAACGGGAACGGGAACGGGAACGGGAACGGGAACGGGAA
>QMMC01000053.1 GCA_003647065.1 Deltaproteobacteria bacterium
CACCAGACTTCGGGAATCGACGCGGCCCAATAGAGCGCCCGGTCGGGGCCCCCGAGCAGATCGAGGACATCCAGGCTGTCTCCCGCCCCTGGCACCAAAGCCTGGGTCGCGGCCCGGGCTAGCTCCGTGGCGGGCGATTTGGGAGCGGGGGCCGGGGGAACCGACCGACGACGGGGCCTGAGGGGCCGAGCCTCGACCGGCCCCCACAACGCGCTCGTCGCCTTCCCGTGGCTGCGGACGTGCGAAATGGCGTCCTCGATACCGCCGAGGCGGTCCACGAGGCCCTGAGCCTCGGCGTCCTTGCCCGACCAGACCCGACCCCGGGCGAGGGGCTCCACCTCTTCGAAACTCTTGCCCCGGCCTTCGGCGACGATCGTCACGAACGCCCGATAGAAGCCGTCGGCCTCCCGGTCCAAGATCGCCTGCTCACCCTCGGTGAGCTCCCGGGCCGGCGAAAACATCGCGGCGTGAGGCGCCCGGGTCAGCACCTCAGTACGGACTCCGAGGGTCTCGAAGAGCTTCCGGGCGATGAAGCGGGTCATGATGACGCCTATGGAACCGGTGACCGTGACCGCCTCGGCGAAGATGACGTCGGCCGGAGCCGCAACGTAGTAGCCGCCGCTCGCGGCGACATTGCCCATGAAAGCCGCGACCGGCTTCTTCTCTTTGAGGCGGACCACCTCCCGATGGATCTGGTCGGACGCGAGGGCAGAGCCTCCGGGAGAGTCGACGTGGATCACCACGCCCACGCAGAAGCGGTCGCGGCGAGCGATCCGGAGCGCCGCCGAGATCGCCTCGGGGTCTGCGCCCTTTCCTTGGATGCCGATCGCTCCGTGAACCTCGACGACTCCGACATAGGGGCGCGGCAGAACACGGGAGAAGAAGCGGGCCTCTTGGAACGCTAGGTAAGCGCCAGCGGGGACCAGCTTGGCCGGCTTGTCCGACGTCCCGAGGACGTTCGGGAGCTCGTCGTCGTAGGCGATCGCATCGGCAAAACCCAACTCCACGGCCTCGGCGCCTCGCATGAAGCCGCGCTCGAAGAGCACATCGGCGTCCGCGTCGGCGACGCCCATGCGAGCAGAGAGAGCCTCGCGCAGCTCGCCGTCGATCGTATCGAGGAGCGCCCCGACCTGCTCGCGCTGGGGCTCACTCATCGACTCCCGGGTCAAGGTCTCGGTGGCGGTCTTGTATTCGCGTCGGGCGGTGCTCTCGACGGCGACCCCGATCTTGTCGAGGAGGGGTTTCAGGTAGCGACTCTCGGCCGAAAGGCCGAGGGCCATGAGCGTGGCCTGGGGACCGAGGACGATGTGATCGGCCGCGGCGGCTATCCACATTTCGCGATTGCCTCCCCCCTGGGGCAGGTAGGCGGCGACCTCCACGCCGCCCGCGCGGAGCGTGGCCATGACGCGCCGGAGGGCGCTCGCCCCCGCCCAACCGGTGAGCAGGGGCGGGATCTCGAAGACCACCCCTCGCACGCGATCGTCGACGACCGCCCGGTCGGCGAGGCGCCGTAGGGCCCCGAGGGCCGTGGGCAGTGCTTTCTGGAGTGCCGGGAAGAACCGGAGAAAAAAAGGTCGCGGTCCTGCGAACTCCGCGAGGCGGGGCGAAACCCGGACGTGAATCCAGTCTCCCCGGGGCCGCCCAAAGAGCCGAGACAGCCAAAAGAGGGGCAAAAACGGGATTCGGAGGAGGTTTAGAACTGCCCTGAGGGTCGAAACGAGCACCGCGACCCACTCTAGAGCACATCCCCCTCTTCGCCACTCGGGCAAGGTGACTCTTTACTAGGACGGGGCCGGTCTGCTACCACCGGGCACGCTGTTTGGATGGGCCTACGAGGCTCGCGAGAACCGATATTCTCGACATGCGCGAAGACGCGCCGAGGGCTTATGGCTGACGTGCAGATGGTGATGTACGAAGAGGAGTTCAACCTGATCCAGACGATCGTTGATCGACTGGTCCGGGAGGCGAACGCCCAGGTCGTTTTCATCATTGATAAGAACGGCCAGCTCATCGCTGCGTCCGGTGAAACAGAGCAGATCGACACGACCTCGCTCGCGTCGCTCACAGCCGGCAACATCGCCGCGACCGGTGGTATGGCCAAGCTCCTCCGTGAGAACGAGTTCAGTACTCAGTTCCACGAGGGTGAAAACGCAAACATCCACATTCAGCTCGTCGGCAATCGGGTGATCCTCGTCGTCATCTTCGACAACAAGACGAGCTTGGGCCTCGTGCGCTTGCGCGTGAAGAAGGCGACCGAAGAGCTCGTGACGATCTTCCACGATCTGCTCAACAAGGCTCAGGACCCGGCTCGCGACACTCCGTTCGCCGAAATAACCGATGACGACATCGACAATCTCTTCAACGACTGACGGTTCGCGATGAGCTTCATCAACTACCTGTCACGCGAGATCAACTGTAAGATCGTCTACTACGGTCCCGGCCTCTGCGGGAAAACGACGAACCTTCAGTACATCTACCAAAAGACGAATCCCGACGCGAAAGGCAAGATGATCAGCCTCGCGACGGAGACCGAGCGTACGCTCTTCTTCGATTTCCTGCCTCTCGCCCTCGGTGAGATTCGCGGCTTCAAGACCCGCTTCCACCTCTACACGGTGCCGGGCCAGGTGTTCTACGACGCGAGTCGTAAGCTCATCCTGAAGGGCGTAGACGGCGTCGTCTTCGTAGCCGACTCGCAGATCGCACGAACCGAAGCAAACCTCGAGTCCCTCGAAAACCTGCGCACCAACCTCGCAGAGCAGGGCTACTCCCTCGACAAGCTTCCGTACGTCATCCAGTACAACAAGCGCGACATGCCGGCCATCGCTCCTGTCGAGGAGCTCCGGGAGCTTCTCAACCCGCACGGGGTTCCGGAGTTCGAAGGCGTCGCCGTCAACGGCCAGGGCGTCTTCGACACCCTGAAGTCCGTCGCGAAGCTGGTGCTGACCGAACTGAAGCGCGGCGGCGGCTGAGAGCCTAACTACCGCAGGCCCCTCGGGCCTTGTTGGCGAGCTCGGTGTCGAGGTCGCGGTGGGCTTTGAGCAGGCGCTGAGCCTTCTTTTTCTGACCGAGTTCGGTGAGAGCCCAGGCCCGCAAGAGCGCGAGCTCGCCGAGCTCGGTGGGATCGCTCGCTTCGGTCTCGGCGCGGTCGATGACCTCGATGGCGTCCCGGAGGGCCTTTCCCTCTTCGAGCATCGCGTGAGCGAGACGCTGGCGGACCCGCGGCAGGGGGCCACGATCATCGAGGATGCCGCGGTAGGCGATGATGGCCTCGGCATGGGCCCCCGCGCGATAGCAGGCATGGGCCAGCCCTACCTTGACGGCGAAGGGCGCATTGGCTGGGTCTTCCCACCCCCCAACGGAGCGCCGAAAGAGCGCCCGGGCGGCCTTGGGGTCGTTGTTTTCGGCGGCGACCATGGCCCTGCGGGCAGCCCGTTCAGCAACAGAGCCGAAAATGCGCAGGCCGAAGGCCCGACGGTACCGGGGCCCGAGGCCCACCGCGCGGCGAGCGGCAAGGAGGCCCACGGCGTCACGGTCGAAAGCGTTTCGCGACGCGTTCACCCAGACGGGCGCCAATACGAAAAGTAGAACGAAGGGGACCGACGCCGCCGCAGACATGGCGAACGACAAGTCGAGGGCATAGTGGAGGGCGAATACCAGCACCAGCGCCAGCGGCAGCAAGGCCGCCCGGCTGAGGGCCGGGTCCGGCTGCACCTTTTTCACACGCCCCGCGATGGCCCCACTGTACGGGCCGCCTGCAAGGCAAACAACGTTCGTGCTAGGCTCCATCGGCGATGAGACACCAGTCTTTCCCATGGGTTCCCGCCATCATGGCTGCCCTCGCAATCTCCTCCGGCGCAGCGGCCGTCGGCGGTTGCGAATCGTCCCCGACCGAGGCGTTCGAGCTCTCGGGCCTCGTCACCGATGAGCGAACGAGCGCCCCCATCGAGGGAGCGGCCGTCACCTTCATCTCGGACACCGGCTACAACGCCGCGACCACGACCAATAGCAACGGCGAATACGCCTTCGGCATCGAGACCGACCACCCCTTCGGGCAGGTCCGGGCGGAAGCCGCCGGGTACCGACCCGGCGAGGCGAGCGTGTTCTTCGATGCGCCATCGCGGCGCATCGATCTCGCGTTGATACCTGACCGCAGCTCGGAGTAACCGAGGCCACGATGAGCCGCCGCTGCGCCCCCTGGGCCACGACCCTGGTCGCCGTGACCCTCGTCTTCTCTGCCAGCCCCGGCGAGGCCTGGCACGTGCTTCCGCCGGGCATGGACGGCTTCCGGGCGGCCGGGTACGACGCCGTCCGCGGCATCACCGTGGGCCCGATCGAGTCGTCTCAGCAGCCGGGGCGCGGCTACGGCACGCCCTACAGCGCGGTCCTCCTCGACGAGCTCGACGCCATGGAAACCAGCTGGGTGTCGATCACGCCCTTCGGACGCCTGTGGAGCCTCGACGACACGGTCATCTTGATGGACTTCGAGGCGCCCTACCCCGACAACCGCGATGCGGTTCGACGCATGGTGGACCAAGCCCACGCCCGCGGAATGCGCGCGATGGTGATCCCCCATCTATGGGTCGAGACCACCGGCTGGCGCGGCGAGATCGATCCCGGGAGCCCCGAGGGCTGGGAGGCGTACCAGGCGTCCTACCGTAGCTTCGTGATGAGCTGGGCCCGGGATGCCGCCCTCGCCGGGGCCGACGCCTTCTCCATTGGCGTCGAATGCAAGAGCTGGTCGGGGCGCTTCGGGGCTTTCTGGCGCTCCCTCATCACCGAAGTTCGCAGCGTCTTCCCCGGCCTCCTGACCTACAGCGCCAACTGGGACGAGGCCGAAGACGTTCTCTTCTGGGACCAGCTCGACCTCATCGGCATCAACGCGTTCTACCCCCTCGCCGACCACAACGCGGCGACCTTCGCCGAGTACGTCGCCGGCGCAGCGGCCGTGGTGCCCCGGGTCGAAGAGCTCGCCACGGTCCTCGACATGCCGGTGCTCTTCGTCGAGGTCGGCTACACCACCCGACGCGACGCAGCGGTAGAGCCCTGGCTCTGGCCCGATGACATGGACGGCGTGGTCGTCGATGAACACGAACAGGCCCGGGCCCTCGACGCGCTCTTCCGAGCCTTCATCCCGAAGCGGTGGTTCGCTGGTTTCTTCGTATGGCGCTACTACGCCAACCTCGACGACGTATCCCAGGAGGCAATCTGGGGCTTCAGCCCCCACGGGAAGACCGCCGAGGAGGTCCTGCGACAGGCCTTCGAGGGCGAATTCGGCGGCGACCCGGAGCCATGGCCCTGGGTCTACCGGAGCCAAACCGGAGCCCCTTCCCGGTGGTCGGCACGAGCCGGCGGCCCGTGGTTCCGCTGACGCTCGCTTGGGCGTAACCTCTCGCCCCATGAAGATCGGCATCATGACCGGGGGCGGCGACTGCCCAGGGCTCAACGCAGTGATCCGCGGAGCGGTGAAGGTCGGCATCCGCCGCCACGGCTTCGAGTTCCTCGGTATCGAAGACGCCTTCAACGGCCTCATCGACCTCGACTATCGTTCACCCATGGGCAACCGCTGGCTCGCGGCGAAGGACGTGCAGCCGATCCTTCCCCGGGGTGGCACCATCCTCGGCACCTCGAACAAGAGCGACCCCTTCCGCTTCGTCGGCAAGGACGGAGTCGAGCGCGACGTGTCGGCCCAGGTGATGGAGAACTACGAGAAGATGGGCCTCGAGGCGCTCATCTCCATCGGCGGCGATGGGTCGATGGGCATCGCCAAGCGCATGCAGGATCTGGGCATGAACGTGGTCGGCGTCCCGAAGACCATCGACAACGATCTCGCAGCCACGGACTACACCTTCGGCTTCGACACGGCGGTGGGCGTCGCGACCGATGCCCTCGACCGAATCCGCGACACCGCCGCGAGTCACGACCGCGTGATCCTCGTCGAGGTCATGGGCCGGGACGCCGGTTTCATCGCCCTCCACGCGGGAGTCGCGGGCGGCGCCCACGCCATCCTGCTTCCGGAGATCCCGTACCGAATCGAGCCCATCGTGGCGCGCATCAACGATCGCCGTGACCGGGGCATGCCCTTCAGCGTTATCGTCGTGGCGGAAGGCGCCAAACCGGTCGGCGGCGAATCGAGCATCCTCGAGCACGTCCCCGGTGGCATGGCCCGTCTCGCTGGAGCCGCGCAGATCTGTGCGGCAGGCCTCGAACCTCACCTCGGGGACACCGAGGTTCGCATGACGGTCCTCGGCCACGTCCAGCGCGGAGGCAGCCCGTCCAACTTCGACCGCGTCCTCGCGACGCGCTTCGGCCACCACGCGGCCGACCTCGTCGCCGAAAAGCGCTTCGGGCGCATGGTCGCCCTCCGAACTCCAGACATCGTATCGGTCACCCTCGAGGAAGCCCTCGGCGCCCCCAAACGCGTCGACCCCGCGGGCCAACTCGTCGAAACCGCCCGGGCCCTCGGCGTCGCCTTCGGCGACGAATAGCTCGCTACAATCCGAGCCAGGCGTTGGCGTCCAGGGCCCGCGTCCCGCGGCGCACCTGGAAGAAAACGGCTCCTCCACCGACAGCGCCGAGACGGCCTCCCCGGGGAACCCGGTCGCCTACGGCGACGCTGGTCCCAGCGATCCCTCCGTAGACGGTGAAGTAACTCTCGCCGTGGTCGACGATGACCATCGGCCCGTAGCCTGCCTGGCGGTCGACGTAGGCCACGCGGCCCTCTTCGACGGCATGCACCGTCGCCCCGTGAGAGGCGAAGAACTCGATCCCCGCGCCATCTCCGCGTTCGGCGGGTCGCATGTCCACGCGACCCGCAACGGGCATGCCGAGGCGCCCCCGCTGGGTGCGAAAGACCGGCCCACGGCTTTGCTGGCCGACGATGGAGAGCGAACCCCAGCCGCTCTCGACCTGATAGGAAGTCCCGGTCCCGAACCCTCGGTCCCAGAAGTCGGTCCTCGCCTCGACCTGATCGAGGCGCGCGCGCTGCCCCTGCAATGTCGCCAGATTTGCCTCGGCGGTGGCGACGTCGGTCGCGAGCTGCCCCGTCTGTTCGCGCAGGACGCGCCCGCGCTCGGTGAGCGACGCAAGGCCCCGGGCATCGCCGCGGGTCATGCGCTCGAGACGATCGACTCGGGAGAGATGCGAGAGCAGCGCGGGAAATCCGCCCGCCAGGGGCAGCATGCCCGCCCGCGTGATCCGATAGAGCGCCCGGGTCCGCGTCCGGAGACGGCTCTGGGCGGCGGTGCGCCGTTCGGCGAGGCCCTCAATCTCGGAGTCCAGGCGCGCCCTGTGGGCTCGCTTCTGCTCGAGGTGCGCCATCGCATCGGCGATTTGCGCATCTACGCCCCCGATGGCGAGCCCCGTCTGGGCATCCGCCTCGGCCGTGAAGACGAGGAGGGGAAGAACGGCGAGCCAGAGCGGGAAAGCGCGTGTCATCAGATATCCAGGTAGCGGCGCAGGGAAACCGCGCTGCCCAAAGCTCCCGTGGCGCCACCACCGAGGATGATGGCGGCGATGGTCGCCGGGGTGAGGAATCCAATCTGCGCCCCGGTCAAGATGGCGAGGCTACCGTCCAGCTCACCGCGCAGCGTGAGGAACGCGACCCCGAGGATGGCGATGGCTATCGCCGCCGCGACCAATCCGGACGCGGCCCCCTCGACGACAAAGGGTGATCGAACGAAAGAGTCCGTCGCTCCACAGAGCTTCATGACCTCGATCTCGCGCCGGCGACTCGCGAGGGCCAGGCGAATCGTATTGCCGACCACGGCGAGCACGCAGAAGCCGACCAGGAAGGCGAGCCCCAGGACGAGGGCGCGGCCCGTCGCGAGCAACGCCTCGAGCTGCCCAAACCAGGCGGCGTAGGTCTCGACGTCCTCGACGGCGCCGAAGCGGTCCACCCGCTCTGCGACGCTCGCGGCCCGCTGCACCGTGACCTGGGAGCCGAGGATGATTTCGAGGGACGCCGGAAAGACATCCGGCGGCAAATCACCGAGGTCCCCTTCGAGGCGGGTCTGGGTGAGGAACGAGTCTCGGGCCTCACGCGAGCTTACGTGGGAGACCGAACGAACCTCTGGAAGGCCGTCGAGGAGGAGCATCAACTGCTCGACATCTGTACGACGCGCGCCGTCGACCAGGTAGACGGTCATCCGCCGACTCTCGCCCCAATGGTCGGCGAGGCCCCCGAGGTTCTGCACCGCGAGGAGAGTCGCCGCGAGACAGAGGAACGCGACGGCCAGGCTGGACACCGCGACGACGTAAAGGGTCAGGTCTTCCCGGAGACCGCGGCGGGCCCGGGTGATGGCGGTCTTGAGCTTCACGCTGCTTTTCCTCCGTCGTGCGCGGCGTCGGTCACCCGGCGGGGCCAACTGCGAAGTCCGCTCCGTGCTTCACTCACGCGACCTTCATCGAGAGATACGATGCGATGGTTGCGCTTCGAGATGAGCGAGTGGTCGTGGGTCGCGAAGAGCACGGTCGTGCCGGTCGCGTTGATCTCTTCGAAGAGCGTGAGGATGTCGAGGGCGAGGTGGGGGTCGAGGTTGCCCGTGGGCTCATCAGCCAGGAGCAGGGCCGGCTCGGTGACGATGGCGCGGGCGACGGAGACGCGCTGCATCTCGCCCCCCGAGAGGTTCTCCGTGCGCTCCCCTCCCCTGCCGGCGAGGCCCACCCTTTCGAGGGCCTCGGCGACCCGAGAGCGCACCAAGCGCCGGGGCATCTCGAGGATCTCCAAGGGAACGGCCACGTTCTCGAAGACCGTCCAGTGGTCCACGACCTTGAAGTCCTGAAAGACGATCCCGAGGTTTCGTCGAAGGAACGGGATGGACTTCGGCGCGAGGCGGGCGATGTCCCGACCCGAAAAGAGGATGCGCCCGTCATCGGGAGTCTCCGCCCGATAAATCAGGGACAGGAGGGTGCTCTTGCCGGCGCCGCTAGGTCCGGTAATGAAGAGGAACTCGCCCCGCTCGACGGTCAGATTGACCGACCGGAGGGTGGGAACGTCGGGCCGGAAGAATTTGCAGACATCTTCCAGTACCAAGACGGGCTTCGCCCCGACGCTGGGATCCGCCCTGACTCCCGCCCTAAAAAAGGGAAAGGGCCGAACGCCGCTGTCTCGTTCTCCGCGCTTTGCCATACATCTCGCGTAACCCGGAGAAGGTCGATGACGCAAAATTTCCGCAGCCCGGTACCGCGACCGCGAGGCTCAGGGGGGCAGAATTACCACGTCTAGGCGGTAGTCCCCGGCCGTCGAGAAGCTCGATGTTTCCACCATCAAATAGTAGGTTCCCGCGTCGAGGGTCTGGGAGATGACGCCAGGGTCGCCGGTATCACAGGCCAGGTTCGTGCCGGCTCCGCAGGTGTTTCGGAGGGTCAGGTAGAGGCTGCCGGTCCCCGTGACCCGGTCCGCGCTGATAAGCACCCGTTGGCGAGCTGCGAGGGTTACCTGGTAGAAGGCGTCGGGCCGGGTACCCGAGGAGCAGCCCGTGAGGTCGTCCTCGAAGTCTATCGTCGTATCGACGCTCGAGTAGCCGCCGCCGACTTCGATGGCACCGGAGCATCGGTCGTTCGGCGGGATCGGGGTCGGCGGGCCAGTCGTGATCGACGCGCTGGCCGTTCCCGAACTGGTCGAAGTCGAGGTGGCGACGAAGTAGCGCCCCGCGGGAAGGCTGCGGAACACATTGGTGAGGGTGCCGGAGCCGCTGCGACAGCGAATTTCACTTCCCGTGACTCCGCACGAGGTGCCGAGGGAGACGTAGTGAAACGAACCACTCGAGGTGGTGAGGGTCACGTCCCGGGTCGTCGCCAGGTCGAAGAAGAAAAAGGAATCTCGGTAGAAGCTCGATGTGCCGCCGCAGCCCGTCCCCCCGTCGAACTCCTGGGTCGCAAGGCTCACGGACGCGGGGGTCGTGGTGATGTCGATGGCGCTCGAACACGCGTCGGCCGGCATGCGCGGCACTGGAGGGGTGATGGTGACGTCGAGAGACCAGGTGGTCGCCGAGGTCGTGCTCGACTCGAGGAGGATGTAGTACGTGCCCGCCGGAAGCCCGCGGCGCCGAAGCATCGGAGCGCTCGCGCTGAGACACTGAATGGTCGTGGCGGCATCCGCGCAGTCCGTCAGGAGGGAGACGTAGGTAGAAGAGAAGCCGCCAGCGCTGGTCGACGCCGTGATGGTGACGTCCTTTTCCTCGGTGATGGTGAAGACGTAGGCCGCGTCACGGTAGGAAGTGCTGGAGCTGTGGCACGAGAGCCGATAATCGTCCTCGACCTCGACGAACATGCCCGTGAAGGTGCCGCCCGCCGACACGTCTTCGGTAGAGGCGTTGCAGACGTCGACGGGGGGGATCGGCGTCGGCGCGTCGAACATCAGGGCGAGGTCGAAGGGCGCCCCCGACGAGGTCTTGACGATGATCGCGTAGTCGCCCGCCCCGAGGCTTCGCCGAAGGATGGTAGCCGGCGCAGTGCTCGAGCATTTTTCGTCGGGCCCCGTGGCGCAAGAAGCCCAAGGCCGGAGCGCAATCGCAGCGCCGGTGCCTCCACCAGAAAGCGAGATCCGCACATCCTGCATCTCGGTCAGGGTGAAGCGGTACACCGCGTCGGGCCCCGTCGTCTTGCACGCGAGGGAGATGTCATCCAGAAGCCCCCGCGTCGCCCCAGAGTAGACCCCGGGCCCCGGAAGCAGCTCCGCGCTCGCGCAGGTGTCATTCGCCGGCACGCAATCCGCATCGATGTAGTCGCGCAGCCCGTCGCAGTCGTCGTCGCGGCGGTTCGTGCAGTCTTCGGTCGCCCCCGGATAGATGTTCCGCCCAAAGCGAGGGTCGTCGTCGCAGTCGTCGCCGCCGCAGCGGCCGTCGATGAAACCGTCCCCGTCGAGGTCCCGGAGAACGTGGGAACAGCCCACCGCGGGGTCGCAGGCGTCGACGGTGCAGGAGTTTTCGTCGTTGCAGTAGAGCGGCGACGCCACGCGGCACCCGGCGGCTAGGTCGCAGACCTCGACCCCGTTGCAGGCATCGCCGTCCCCGCACATCTCGTGCTGGGGGTCGTGAAAGCACCGGTCTACTTCTTCGAGGCACACATCTGCGGTGCAGCTGACTTCATCGGGACAGGGGTCCGTGCCCGCGGCACAGGTCCCGCCGACGCACCCTTCGACGCCGTTGCAAAAGCACCCGTCATCGCACTCGGTGTCACCGGCACAGGCGTTGCCGATGGTCGAGTCGATGCTCGAGGCCGTGCAGGTATCGATTGTCGGCTCCGGCCCCCCGCCATCCACCGGGCGCGCGTCCGAGCCCGTGTCGAAGCGCGCATCGAAGGCTGCATCCGGGACCGATGGGCCGTCGCCCCCGGCCGTGCATGCAAGCACGGAGGACGAAAGAACCATCAGAACGAGCCATTGGTTCGTGAAACTACCGGGCATGCAACCGCTCCGCCGTCATGGGTCGAGAACCTGCACCTCGAACGTATAGTCCCCCCCGGCCGAGGTACCGAAACCATCGACGACGAAGAACCAGGTCCCCGGAGTCAATGTCTCGTCGATCAAGCTGGTCGACCCGTCACCGCCGTCGTCGTCGCAGTAGCGCTCGGTCATGCTCGCGCAGACCGGTTCGTGAACGTGAAGGACAGTGTCGAAGCTGGAGCCATCGGTGTTCGCGATGACCCGCTTGGTTGTCGTGAGGGTGAGCTCAAAGGCCACATCGGGGGCCCGGGCCGACGCCCCACAGAGGCTCGTCTCGTAGTCGTTGACGGCACCCAAGGAAGTGCCGGTGAAGAGCCCCCCGGTCTCCGGCACCACCTGAGCGGTCCCGCAGTCTTCGTTCCCGGTGACGGGAGTGACCATCGTGGGCGCCGACGTCTCGACGGTGATGTTGTACCCCGTGCCCCGGAACGACTCGACGATGACGTAATAGGTCCCGGGGGCGAGGTCGCGGAGCCGCACTCGGGACGGGTTGCCGCTCGAACAGCGGAGCTGGGTCGTATCGTCGTCGCAGGTCGTGCGCACCGACGTGTACATGAAGGTGCCCCCGCCATCGACGGTGAGGGTCACATCGCGGCGTTCGGTTATTTCGAAGCTGTGCACCGCATCCCGATAGAAGAAGCCACAGGAAATCTCGATGTCGTCTTCTTTGTCGGCGAGGGTACCGAGCTCGGTCGTACCGACGGTGAGGGGTACCGCCGTGTCGCAGGAATCGCCCACCGGGGCTGCAGTCGGCGGGAGAATCTCCACGTCGAGGGTGAAGTCGACCTCGCGATACGAGGGCCCTTCGATCAGCAGGTAGTAGGTCCCCGCGGGCAGTTCGTGGACGACCGACCCGGCGGGGGTCCCCCGGGCGCAGCGCAAGGTGGACGCGTCGTCGCCGCAGACGCTCTGCACAGCGAAGTTCATCGTATCGCCCGATGAGCCGACGAGGGTCACGCGGACGTCCTGAATCTCCGTGGTGGTGAAGCTGTAAACGAGGTCCGCCTGCCCGCTGAAGCCGCAGCGCATCGTGTAATCGTCGTCAACGTCGAGGAAGGACCCGGACACGGCGCCGCCTCCGGTCAGATCCTCGGGGGCGCTGCATGTCTCGTTGGTGGGGGCTGGCGTGGGAGGGACGAGGTCGACCTCGATCTCGATCTCGCCGCGCCCCGAGTCGCTCACGATGACGAAGTAAGAACCGGCCGGCAGGGAACGGATTCGCGCCTCGCCGGGGAAGCCGCTCTCGCACTCGACCTCGGTCGCCATATCCGTGCAGGTCGTGCGAAGCGACACCGCGGTGACCCCCGCCCCGTCCGCACTAATAGTGACGTCGTGAGCCTCGGTGGTGGTGAGGGTGAGCACCACGTCGGTCCGCATGCCAGCACAGGAGAGCCCGTAGTCCGTCATGGCGCCTTCGTTGTCCACGAAGAACCGCCCGCCAGCGCTGACGTCGAACGGGTCATCACAGGTATCGTGGGGGGACCTACCGCAGTCGGCCTCGTCGATGACTTCGTCGCAGTCGTTGTCGACGCCGTCGGCGCAAATCTCGTTCGTCAGGGGCGACAGATTTGGGTTTCGGTCATCGCAGTCCGTCCCGCCGTCGCAGTGCCAGTCGACGGCCCCGTCGCCGTCGAAATCGCGGGGCACCTGCTGGCAGGTTTTCGACGCCTCGTCGCACCGGTCGAGGGTGCACACATCGTCGTCGTTGCAGGCGTTGGGGTCACCCATGACGCAGCCGCCGGCCCGGGCGTCGCAGATCTCGACGCCGTCGCAGAAGACGTCGTTCGCGCAGACCGCGTTGTCGGCCGTGTGGCGACAGATGCCAATCTCCAGGCACCCATCGTTGGTGCAGAGAATCCCGTCATCGCAGTCCGCGTCGGTCTCGCAGAGCTCCGCCCCGTCGGGAATGACGGGCCCGGCGTCGGCATCGAGGGCGGCGTCTCCTCCGTCCATGCCGGCATCGATCACGGTCGAGTCGTCACCACAACCGGCGAGGGAAACCAAGAGGGGCAGCGTGAGCGCCGCGATGAAAAGCCAAGACCTGTTCACGTAAACCCCAATAAGAGCGCCTCACCTAGTGGTTCGAGGTCGCATCGCACGCCGCGCTCGGCATTATGACACGACCGTAGGTCGAGTCCACGCGATGAAATTCCGATTCTCCGTTGAAATTCATCAGCTTCCTCAGGGCGAACGTCGCGTTACCCTGCCGTCACCATGAAACCAGCAGTCCGCTATGAGTCCCGCAAGGGGATCGGAGTCCTGACCCTCGCCCGGGGGGATGCCCGCAACAGCATGACGCCAGAGCTCCTCGAGGCGTTCGGGACGGCTCTGCGGGCTGCCCGGGGCGACCACAGCGCGCGGGCTGTCGTGATCACCGGAGAAGGAAGCTGCTTCAGCGCCGGGGCCGATCTACGATCGAATCTCACCCTCGAGGGAGAAACTCCGCGCCAGCCCCACGAGCGCTCCTACGCCATGTACGAGCCCTTCCTCGAAGTGGTCGACCTCGAGGTGCCGGTGATCGGCGCCCTCAATGGCCACGCGGTCGGCGGAGGGTTCGGCCTCGCGTTGCTCTGCGACCTGCGCTTCGGCAACCGGGAGGCGAAGTACGGAGCAAACTTCGCTCGCCTCGGCCTGCACTCGGGGCTCGGGATCTCCTACATGCTGCCCCGCATCGCCGGAGCGGCCCACGCGGCAGACCTCCTCTTCACGGGGCGCCTGGTCCGGGGCGACGAAGCGGCGCGCATGGGCATCCTCAACGCAGCCCTGGACCCGGACGACGTGTTGCCCACGGCGATGACGCGGGCAGCCGAAATCGCCGCTGCGGCCCCCTACGCCGTACGCACCATGAAACGCAGCATGAGGCGCTTCATGGCCTGGGACGTCCGCGCCGCGGCCTGGGACGAGGCCCATGCTCAGGCCGCCAGCCTCGGAACGCGCGACGCCGACGAGGGCATCGCGGCGCTGCTCGAAAAACGACCGCCAGTATTCGAGGGGCGCTAGAGCGGCGGCCGGCTTAGATGCCGCGCGATCTCGCGCCGATAGCGGCCCGCTGTCCGTCCCGCGGACTCTCGAAAGGGGAGGTACCCTGCCGTCGACCCCACGAGCCGCCCAACAAACCACTCTCGACACGACTTCATCGCACATCCAAACCGGTCGTCGCTCTGAGCGCTCTTCCTCTGTCATGCCGGGGCGAACCCCGGCACTATCCCGCCATGACCATCGAGAAGCTCCCCCTGCCCGTCACCGAACTGCCGGAGGGGATCCGGCGCTTCGGCGACCCGGCGGCCCCAGGGCCCGCCCGGATGATGGCCGCCAAGGGCCTCGTCCCGGTCAAGGGTGCGGACCTCATCACGTTGCTGGTGCAGCTCAGCGCCGATGCCGACAAGAACATCGCCGATTCGGCGGAGAAGACCCTGACCGGGCTCCCCGAGGGCGTGCTGCTCGGCGCGTGCGGCGAGAACATGCACTGGCTCGTCCTCGACGCCATCGGGGAGCGCTTCGTCGGCCGGGACGCGGTCATCGAAAAGCTCGTGCTCAACCACGACACCGCGGACGAGACCATCGCGCGCATCGCGCTCAAGTGCTCGGAGCGCATCAGCGAGGCCATCGCGGTCAACCAGCAGCGCATCCTCGCCGCCCCGGCGATCATCGAGTCGCTCTATAAGAACGAAAACACGCGCATGAGCACCGCGGACCGCCTCATCGAGCTGTGTGCGCGTAACGGCGTCGTCCTCGCGGGCATCCCCGCCTTCCACGACCACGTCGAGGCGATTCAGGGCCAGCTCATCCCGGAGCCCGAAGAAGGTGACGAGCCTCTCCCCGACGACCTGAAGTTCCAGGAAATACTGGTCGCGGACGGGGAAGAAGACGCCCACGAAGAGGGCGAGGAAATGGGCACGGAGGAGACCAAGAAGAAGTACCTGCCTCTGCGCATGATGATCGACGGGATGGAGAAGCAGGAGAAGATCCGCCTCGCCATGATCGGAGGCGCCGCCGCCCGCTCCATCCTCGTCCGCGATACGAACAAGGCGATCGCCCGTGCGGCCATCTCCTCTCCGAAGATGACCGCCGGCGAAGCCGCGGGCATCGCCCACAGCCGCGAGATGAGCGAAGACATCCTCCGCTACATCGGCAACAAGAAGAAGTGGGTCGGCAACTACGAGGTCAAACGAGCGTTGGTCTTCAACTCGAAGACGCCCTTCGCCCTCTCCCTCAAGTTTCTCTCCCACATGCGCGCCCACGACCTCAAGACCCTGAGCAAGAGCCGAAACGTCTCCGGCCCCCTCAAGAACGCCGCGGTCCAGCGCTACGACCGCAAGGTCAAGAGGGGGGGCTGACATGGGTTTCCTGAAGAAGCTCTTTGGCTCCGAATCCCTCGATGATCTGTGCGCCGAGGCCGAGGCCCACTTCGCGGCGGAACGCTATGGCCAGGCCAAGCTCGTCTTCGAACGCGCCTTCGAAAAGGCGAAGGGCGACGGAGAGTCGGCCCGCGCCGAGCTCGCCCAGCGCATCGAGGCGAGCCGCGATGGCATCGCCCAGGGACGCATCGAACAGGCCGAAGACCACATCGAAGCTCGGGACCTCGACCTCGCCCGGGCCGAGCTCGAGGGCGCGCTCGAGGTCGTCATCGATGCGGCCCTCCGGACCCGCGCCGAGGAGTTGCTCTACGGGTTGGAGAAGGCCGACGCGGTGACCGCCGCGGTCGAGGTCGAGGTCACCGACGCCGACCGCCTCGCGACCATCGCTGGGACTTGGGAAGACGCCCAGGACGAGGAGTACGCCGAATACGGCGACGGCCTGAACGACGCGCTCCTCGCGCTCTTCAGCGACGAGCCGAAGAGCGCTCGTCCCCTCCTCGAAGCAATCCTCGAGGAGGCCGAGGCGCCCCGGTTCCTGTGGCTCGAGGTGGGCCGCGCCCGGATGATCGACGAAGACGACGAGCCCGCCGAAGAGGCCTTCCGGACTTTCCTGGAGCAACTCGATGACGACGAAGGCGGAGACAGCCGCTTCGCCGCCCATCGCAATCTGGCCCGACTCCTCGACAACCGCGGCGACGTCGAAGGCGCCATCGCCGAGCTCGAAGACGCCGCCGCCTTCTTCGACGAAGACCCGCGACCGCTATTGACCCTCGGCGTCTACCTCCGCGACAAGGAGCAGCCCGCCGAGTCCGTCGAGGTGCTGCAGATGGCCGCGGACATGATGGGAGACCGACCGGATTGGTCCATCCTCGAAGAGCTCGGTCTCTCCCTCGCCGAAAACGGCCAGGTGAACGAGGCGATTCAGGTATTCGAATCGTCCATCGACTTCCTCACCAGCGAGAAGATCACCAACTTCCCAGTGCGCACCTCCATGAAGCTCGCGGAGCTGCACGAAGAGACCGGGAGTCTCGAGCGCGCCGCGGACCTCTACCGCGTGCTCTCTCAGGGCGCGGACACCCAGAACCACATCGTCTATCACCGCGAAGCGGGGCGGGTCCTCGGGAAGCTCGGGCTCACCGACGAGGCCCGCCTCATGTACGAACGCGCCGCCGCCCTCGTCGGTGACGACACCGAAGCAGGGTCCGCCATCGCCGAGGCCCTCGCCGCCCTCGAAACCCAAGACGAAGAGGCCTGACCATGCGCCGCGAGCCGCTCGGCTGGGGCCTCGGCATCACCTGCGGCGCGGCCCTCGCCGTCTTCATGGGCGGGTATCTGCCGAGCTGGGGCGTAGCCCTCGCCCCGGCGGTGGCGACCGCCGTCTTCGCCGTGGGCGCCTACCAGGTGCCCGACGACGAAACCCTCGCGTGGGTCCTCCGGTTGACCGTCGCGCTGACGCTCGGTTTCGCGGCGGCCACCGTGCCCGTGACCCTGACCCGGATTCACTCATCGCCCGAGGCCACCCGCGAGGCCCTCGACGTCCTCCTCGTCCCCGACCTCGAGGCCCTCGAGACGCGCCTGACGATCATGTGGACCGTCATGGCCTCGATGACCCCCATCGGCGCCATCGCCCTCGCGATGAGGCCCCGGCGAATCCGCGAAACATCGTAAAAAAGTCCATCCCTTCGCTGGGATTGCGTCTGGACCGCCCGTGTCCTAGATTGTTCGGGCTGACATGGCGTGGACCGGGGATCCCCCCGGCCGTGACCACAGACGCAAAGAGAGAGAATCCATGAAGGACTCCGCCCCGAAGCGGCGGCGCCGGGTAACTGTACCCGCGCTCCGCGCCATGAAAGACGCAAACGACAAGATCGTGATGGTGACGGCTTACGACGCCACCTTCGCGCGCATGGCAGACGACGCCGAGGTCGACGCAATCCTGGTTGGGGACTCGCTCGGCATGGTCGTCCAGGGCCTCGACGACACGCTGCCGGTCACGGTCGATGAGGTCATCTACCACTGCCGTTCCGTCGCCCGCGGTGCCAAGCACGCGCACATCATCGGCGACATGCCCTTCGGCAGCTATCAGGTCTCGCCGGAGCGCGCCCTCGAGAACGCGATCCGCTTTCTGAAGGAAGGGGGCGCCCACGCCATCAAGCTCGAGGGCGGTACGGCGATGGCGGAGACCATCCGCACCATCGTCACCGCCGGCATCCCGGTGATGGCCCACGTCGGTCTCACCCCTCAGTCGGTGCACGCCATGGGCGGATTCCGCGTCCAGGGCAAATCCGCCGACGCCAGAGAGCTGATCCTCGCGGACGCCCTCGCGGTCGAAGATGCGGGCGCCTACGCGGTGGTCCTCGAGGGCATACCGGAGACCCTGGCAGCGAGAGTGACCGCTGCCCTCACCATCCCGACCATCGGCATTGGCGCGGGCCTCTCTTGCGATGGACAGGTCCTCGTCGGCTACGACCTCTTGGGGTTGACGCCGGACCTGAAGCCGAAGTTCGTCAAGCGCTACGCCGAACTCTTCACCGCTGGCGCCGAGGCGACCATTCGCTTCCGCGACGAAGTCAAAGCGGGCACCTTCCCGACCCAGGACCACAGCTTCCACGCCAGTTCGCAAAAGACTCCCCTGCGCGCTGTTGGGGACGTGCCGGGTCTCGCCGGCGGCTACGGCCCGCGGGGTTGAACCGTGACGAGTCCGCCGCGGCTCCTGGGCACGCGGGCCGAGCTAAGAAGCGCCTGCGACGCCGCCCGTGAGGCCGGGAAGACCGTCGGCATCGTGCCCACCATGGGCGCGCTGCACGCCGGGCATCTCTCCCTCATCGAGCGCGCTCGGCAAGAGGGAGCGACGTTCGTGGTCGTCACCATCTTCGTCAATCCCCTCCAGTTCGGAGAAGGCGAAGACCTCGCACGCTACCCGCGCACACTTTCCGCCGACATCGAAGCGTGCACCGGCGCCCTCGTCGACGTCGTCTTCGTGCCCGACGATGGAGAGATGTACGACGCGAACTTCGCGACGACCGTCGCGGTGTCGGGCATGACCACTGACCTCGAAGGCGCCCATCGACCGGGGCACTTCGACGGGGTGACCACGGTGGTCGCCAAGCTTCTTTGTCTCACCGCCCCGACCATCGCGGTCTTCGGGCGCAAGGATCACCAGCAGCAGGCGGTCATCCATCGAATGGCTACGGACCTGGGCATTCGCGCTCGCGTCGTCGCGGCCCCGACCATCCGAGAGAAAGACGGCCTAGCCCTGTCTTCACGCAACCTCTACCTCGCCCCCGACGAGCGGAAGCGGGCGACGGGCATCGTCGAGGGGCTCCGAGCCGCCGACGCACTCTTTCGACACGGCGAGCGCAACCCCGGGACGTTGGCCGAGGCCGCGAGGGAGAAAGTCGCCGCCGCCTTCGATACCGTGGACTACGTCGAAGCGGTCGACCCGACCACCTTGGCCCCCGTCCCAGACGGGGCCTCGTCGATCTTGATTGTGGTCGCTGCGCACATCGGAGGCACGCGGCTGATCGACAACGCGATCCTCGGCGAAGACCGACTCTGAGGCTCAGGGCTCGGGCTCAGGGACGACCGGGAGCGTCAGAGTCAGCGTCGGCTCGAGGTCATCCGCGGTGATGGTGATGGTCTGCTCGGCATCCTCGTACCCGACCTTCCGCGCAATGATCACGATCTCCCGACCGATATCCAGATTCGAAACCGAGACGGGTGCCGAACCGTAGAGCATCTGGTCCACCCAAACGTGAGCCTGGGGGGGCACGGTCTGCACCTGAAGGGCGGCACGCAGACGATTCAGCACCGCCATCTGCTGGGGCCGTCCATCGGTCGTCGATACCCACGGGTGATAGCCCGAGAGCGTCACCGTGATGTCTTGGGGGCGATTTGGGTCGAGGCCCTCCTCGATGACCAGGGGCGTCAGGCCCGGGAGCGCACGACCATCGAGGGTCACCGTGGCCCCGGCTGGAACGGAAATGATCTCGACCCGGGCATCTGGCTCCCTGCCACTGAAGACCAGGGCAGCGATGCTGACGACGAGGATGAAGAAGCTCAGTCCGGCTCCGAGCATGATGGCGAGGCGAATGCGCTGGCGAGCCAGCTGCGCAGGCAGGGTGAGGGTTTCCCCGTGGTACGCCGGGGGCCGTGGCAGGGGGACCCCGGGGGAATGACCGTAGGGCACAGGCGCCTTGGACGGGGAGGCCCCAGGGCCGACCGGAGCCGGCGCGATGGCACCGGGCCCGACGGGCACAGGCGCCACGTCGAGCAGAGGTGCCGGGGCGGCGGGGAGTGGAGAAGGGGGTGGAACGAGAGGCCGCGCAGCGAACGCTCCGGCGATCGGCGGGGGCGGCGGGGGCGGCGGGGGCGGCGCAGACGGTTTCGCGGCGAGGGCGCCGGGGGCCGGCCGCGGAGGCATCACGACTGGCGCCGGGGGAGGCGGCTTCGCGGACGGGCGCGCCGGAGGCGTCGGCCGGGGGATCTGGCGACGGGGCGTCCCTGGCGGGGCTTGGGGGATCCTCGGCTGAGGAGCACGCCGGGACCGCTCGAGGGCCCCCTCGTCGACGGAGGTGGAGTCCTCCCAGTCATCATCCCGGCGGCTGGTCTCCGCTTCCCAGTGGTCAGCGGCTACCTTGTCGTGAACCTGCGTCGCGTCTTCGTCGTCGTCGTCTTCAGCGTCGATCGACCGATGATGCGGAGCCACGGGCTCGACCTCGCCGAGTTGCAACGTGTGCTCGTCGGAGTCGCGGACATAGGGCGTGACGTCCGCCCGAGTCTGGTCAACGTCGTCGTCGACCTCACCGAGGTCGAAGATCACGCTCTCGACCCGGGGAGCAAACTCCGCTCGGCTCATCGACTGGAGCTCTGCGGTCGCGGGAACCGGCACGACCGGGTCCGTCGGGGCGCGCCGCTGGCCGGACTTCGGCTCCTCGCCATAGAGGCTGTCCATGAAGTCCGCGAGGCGCTGGGCGGTGAACGAGGCGCTCACCGTGTAGAGAAAGGTGGACAGCTCCTGGGCCATCTCGTGGGCGTTCTGGTAGCGGTCTTCCGGCTTCTTCGCGAGAGACCGGAGCACGACCTTCTCGAGGGCGGTCGGAATCTCCGGGCGGCGAAACGACGGGGGGACGATCTCGGCCTTACGCACGCTGTCGATGAGCGCGGGGATGTTGTCCGCCTGGTAGACCATCTCTCCCGTGAGCAACTCGTAGAGCACGACCCCCGCAGAAAAGATGTCACTGCGCTGGTCGACGTTGTCACCCCACGCCTGCTCCGGTGACATGTAGTAGTACTTGCCCTTGATGACGCCGGCTTCGGTCTGCCCGGTACGGAGGGCGGCCTTGGCGATGCCGAAATCGACGAGCTTCACCTCCCCCGTGTGACTGACCAGCACGTTCTGCGGAGAGATGTCGCGGTGCACGACGTCCAGTGGCCTGCCCGATGAGTCTCGTTTTCGGTGAGCGTAGTCGAGGCCATTCATCACCTCGCTCATCAGGTAGGCGCAGATGTCGATGGGCACCTGCCGCTCCTGCGCCTCACAGCGCCGGAGGATGCGGTAGGTGTCCGCACCGTCCACGTACTCCATGACGATGCAGTAGGTCTCGTCGATGCAGCCGAGGTCGAAGGTCTGCGCGATGTTCCCGTGGGTGAGGAGCACGGTGAGCTTCGCCTCCTCCACGAGCATCTGGACGAAGTGCTCGTCTTCGCTCAGGCGGGGATGGATGACCTTGATGGCCACCAACTTCTCGAAGCCGCCGATGCCCCGGGCCTTGGCCACATACACCTCGGCCATGCCGCCCACCGCGAGGCGTTTGAGCAGGGTGTAGGCCCCAAACTCACGGGGCAGATCCATGGCGTCGGGGCTGGGCAATGGCCTCGGGGGGTGGGGTTTCGACGAAAACCCCTTATAGCCCGTCAGGTTAGCCGTTCAGGTCGGGAGCCGTAAAGCACCAACGAGCCGGCAACTCTTGAATTGTCCCGCCAGAACGTTGGACGATGCGCTCTATGAGCGACAAGAGCGAAGCTCCGCCGCCCCCCAAAGTCAGCACCGCCATGCTCCGGGGCGTCGGCCTCTTCGGCGGCCTCACCGACGAGGCGCTTGCCCACCTCGCCCGCGAATTGCCATCGCGCCACATCGAAGCGGGGGAGATCGTGGTGCAAGAGGGAGACACCGCCCGCGAAATGTACGTGGTGATCGGCGGGGAGCTCGAGGTCGTGAAGGAGACTTCGGCCGGGGCCGAAGTTCGGGTGGCGCTCTTTGGGCCCGGCGACTGGTTCGGAGAAATGGCCATCGTCGACCCCCAGCCGCGATCGGCGACGGTGAGAGCGGTCGCCCCCACCATGGCCCTGGTGATCACGGCCGAAGACGTCGACGCCCTGCTCTACCGGAAAGACATCAAGAACTACTCCCTCTTCATCATGAACATCGCCCGGGAGTTGAGCCGACGCCTGCGGGTCGCCGACGGGCTGGTCGCTCAGTTCGTCACCAGCGTCGCCGACAACTACCAGACGAAGACGCACGCTGTCCCGCCGAAAGACTGAGCTCAGAGTACCGA
>QMMC01000054.1 GCA_003647065.1 Deltaproteobacteria bacterium
CTTTTCCCTTGCCCCCCATCCACGGGGGCACGTCTTCTTTGACGCTCGCCGCGACGAGGACCGTGGTGTCACCTGAGCGGTAAACAACCGAGCCCTCGGGAAAGCGCTGGAAACCGAGATCCATCTTCGTCGGCCGAAGGGTGTCGGCCCCGCGTCCATCGTGGCGCGTCGTACTCATGGGTCTGTCTCCTCTATTCGCGTCGGTAAGCGCCGAAGGTCTGCGCGGGTGGCTCGTGGCCCTCACCGACGTCCTTCGCCGCCGGAAAGACCAGCTCGAAGGTCGTGCCCTCGCCGGGCCCGCCCTCACATCGAATGGTGCCGCCGTGGGCTACCACGATCTGTCGGGTGAGCGGAAGACCGAGGCCAGTGCCGCGCTCCTTGGTCGTATAGAAGAGGTCGAAGATTCGGCGCCGCTGAGCCTCGGGGATGCCTTGACCCTGGTCCTTCACGGTCAAGGTCACCCCGGAGCCGGAAGCGGTCGCCTCGAGCTCGACCCGGCCCCCCTCGGGCATCGCCTCCCGAGCGTTGCGGAGGAGGTTCAATAACGCCTGGCGGATCTGCTGCTCGTCGAGGGCCACCTGGGGCAGGTCCTCGGCGACCCTCACGTCCAGGGACACCCCGCTGCCCTCCATCTCACGACCGACGAAGGTCGCGACGCTGCGAATGATGGTGCCGAGGTCTTCGGCCTCGAGGTGCGGTTGGGGGAGCCGCGCGAGGCGCAGGTACTCCTCGGTGATGCCCGTGAGACGATCGATCTCCCGGGTGATGGCGCGCATCAGCGCGACCGTCTCGGGCCCCGCCCCCTCGAGCTCTTCCTCGAGCATCTCGACGTTCAGGCCGATGCTCGAGAGTGGATTGCGCACCTCGTGGGTGACGTGGGCGGCCATCCTGCCGATCGCTGCGAGACGCTCGGTGTGAATGAGGCGGGCCTTCGTCGCGAGCTCCTCGGTGACGTCTTCGGCGACGACGAGGACCGTCCCGTCGACGCCGCCGAAGGGCGTGACGACGGCGTTCACCACCGCGTCCGCTTCCGCGTCTCCCGCCGCTCCCGCGGGAACCGCCGCGAGCATGGCGCGCGGTGCCCCGCCCTCGACCCGCGCGATGGCGTCTTCGAGGTCCGGCACGTGCTCGAAGAGCCCCGACTCCCGAAGCGGCTCCCCTACCGCGTCCGCCGTCACTCCGAGCACCAGGCCAGCCGCGGGATTCGCAGTCCGCACCCGGCCTTCGGCGTCGATGACCAACACCGCGGCGGAGAGCGCGGTGACGATCTGCTCCTGCATGCGCTGCAGGCGCAGCTCGGCTTCGGCGGCTTCGCGCAGACGTTGGTCACGAGCCCCGAGGGCCTCGACCATGCGTTCGAACTCCGTCGCCAGGCGCCCGAGCTCGTCGTCGGTGCGCGGCTCGAGCTTGGCCGAGAGGTCACCCCGGGCGACCGCCGCGACGCGGTCCATGAGCTGCGGCAGGGGCGTGAGCATCCGGTGCACGGCGAAGATGACGCCGAGGCCCAAGAGCAAGCCGAGGCCGGTCAGCGCGCCGAGCAGCACCGCCGCCCGCCGCTCACGCTCGGCCGCTTCGGCACTCAGAAGCGCGATGCGCTCCTGGACCGTGCCCTGGGCATCGCGGAGCAATGCCTGAACGGTGCGCTCCTGATCGCGAATCTGGTCGAGGACCTGGCTGGCGTGGTCCTGATCTTCGCCGTCGAGGGCCTCGAAGAGCTCGTCGTAGCGTGCGTCGATTTCGCGATAGGCGACCGCGACGCGCTCGAGGGACTCGCGCGTCGCCCGGAGGGCGGCCCGGTCCAGAGGACCCGGCTCGAGTTCGGCCGCACGGCCAACACCGTAGAGCCCCCGGCGGATGGTCGTCGGTCGAACCTGCCGGCCGGCCTGCAGCCAGTTGCGGGTTGCGGTCGGGTCGCGCTCGCTCATCACCCGGTCGAGGAGAGTCCCGAAGACGGCCTGGGTGACCTTGGCCTCGCCGACGGTGAGGGCGAGGGGCAGGTACCCCTCGTGAAGGAGCTGGAGGGTCTGGGCCGTCTCGTCGTGCTGGACCACGCTGGCCCCGGAGACCCCCCCGAAGCTCAGGACCAGGAGCGCGAAGCCGAGGAAGATTCGGTTCGGTATCGACAGGCGCTGTCTGCGCCGGGGTTTGCCTGGGGCGCCCACGGAACGGCGATCGTAGTCGCGATTGGCCTAGGGGGCGAATCCGAAACACGCATGGGGCGATCACAACTCAGAACGCGCGGCTGAAGCGAAGGGCGAGCGTGGGGAAGAACCCCCTCGCCGAGTCGAGCTGCTCCTGGACCCACGCGGGGTCCGTCGTGCCATCGAGGTGCGGCGAGTTGCCCTTGAGCCAGACGTCGAGGACGCCCCGAAATCCGACGCCGAGGCTGATTCGGTAGGTCGTGAATACGACGAACTGATGGCCTACCTCGGCGAAGAGATGGGTCGAGAGGCTGCCCTGGGCGTAGAGGTCCGCGAAGGTGAAGCCGGTGGCCAGGTAGGGACGAAAGGCGCCGAACCCAAAAACGTACCGGGCCCCGCCGCTGTAGCGCAGCGAGGGGTTGGCCTCGAGGCCGAAGTGGGCCCAGAGCTCGAGGCCCCCGGCGCGAGGAACCAAGAGGCCGAGGCCAACGGCGAGGTTGCCTTCGGTGGCGAAGCCGGTCGCGAACTCGATGATCATGCGGCGCGTGTATTGGTCGACGGCGCTCTCGAACGTCTCCTCGGGGGAGTAGATCGTGCGGCCGGATGGTGTGCGCGGGGCCGTCTCGTTCGCGGCGGCGGTTATCGTCGACAGCGTGATCAGGAGCAGGGCGATCACCGCAGTCAGACCGCCGATGAGAGGGGCGCCCCGCATCAGAGCTCCCTCGTGAAGCCGATGCCCGCCGTGAAACCGAAGCGTCGCTCTTCGAGTTTGGCGAGCTGGGCGTTAGTCACTTCGGGGTAGATCGCCCCGGCCTGCCCGACGAGGCCATCCATGCGCAAGCCGGCGACCAAGACGCGAAAGCTGCCGAAGACCGTGAGATGCCAGCTCCCACGGTCCCAGACCAGAAGACCGATCTCCGCGGGCGTGACGTGCAGGAGCGCATAGTCGTCGGCGAGCTTCACCTCGCCGCTGATTCCGACACCATAGGTGATCTCGAAGTCGAGGAAACCGAGGTCGACTATCGGGATGGCCGCCCGGGGGGTCAGTGACGCGTACCAGCGCATCTGCTCCGCTCCGTCGCCCCAGTTGAGGCCCGCCGCGACCACAGTACCCAGCTCGAACCAGCTCCAACGGTGGGCGACCGAGAGGCCCCAAAGCAGGTCTCTCGGGAGTTCGGGTACGGCGGTCGTCTCATCGGTCGCGAAGAGCGTGGTGCCGACGATCCAACGGTCGTGAACCTCGAGATCCCAGCTCTCGGGGAGATAGGCCGTCTCCTGAGCGCGGGCGGCGCCGGGGATGAGCGCCGAGAGCACCAACAAACCGAAAAAAACGGGTATACGCTGTGCCTGCCGATGACCCGCCCTCGCCTCATGCACGTGCTTCAGCGACTCGCCCTCGCATCGACCTTCGTCGTGACAGCGCCGTGCACGAACGTCTACGACCTCTGCCCTCCCCTCGAAGTGCGACGACCCTTCTTTTCGCGAGGCGACTGCACGGTCTCCCGGGCGGAGATCTTCGCGGGCCACGAATGGATCACTCTCTTCGCCAACGATGCGCTGCCCGAGGCGTCGCGCTTCCCGGAAGGCGAAGCCGACATCATCCTCGACGGAAATCGGCGGGTCGACTGGCCCCGGGAGCTGCTCATCCAATTGAACGTCGGTCTGCATGCTTATGTCGCGGAGATTCTAGACTATACAAACGATCCCGATCTCCAGGCAGATCACTTTCTGCTCTCGAGCCGGGATTCATATGAAGAGGCGGCGGCCTCGGCGCACGCCAGGCTTCGGGGGCTGACTCGCGAGGCGGTGGACGGGTGGGCGACGGATCGACGCCGGGCGCTGACCCTCGTCGGCGCGGGGCTGCATCTGATTCAGGATTCTCATAGCGAGGCCCATTCGGTACGCGATCGCGCGGCCGGCTGCGTCATCAGGATCAAGGCCTACATCGCACGGGACGAGGGCTTCCTGACCGACGACATCGAGTTCCACGGGCGGGAGGATGCCAAGATCGGGCACACCACGGCCGATGACAGCATCTTCAACGGAACGATCGAGTGCCGAAGGCCGGAGGGGGCCGAGGCGGTGAGGGCTTGTTTGCGGGAATCCGCCGAGGACGCGGTCACGGCCTCGACGGACTACCTCGTGCTCGTCATCGGGTTGGCCGAAGCGGGGCCATGGGATGCGGCGGCGGACGCAGCCGTGGACGCGTACATCGCGGACCACCTCGCGCTCTGCGATTAGTCGAGCGACGCGGCGCGTGGGCAGGCGACTAGGGGGCTGATTCCGATTCGGGGTCGGATGGCGCTTCGGGGTTCGGTGCCGTTCGCCAGCCGGGATGGGCGGCGCGGCGGCGGGGCTGTTGACTAGCATCGAGCTACGCTCGATGCGTCCACTCTGCGGTACCCGTGCAGCTCCACGGACTGCGTCCGCTCCGCCTTGCACGGCTACCGCAGAGTTCCCGTTCCCGTTCCCGTTCCCGTTCCCGTTCCCGTTCCCGCTTCCGTTCCCGTTCCCGTTCCCGTCTCCGTTCTCGTTCTCGTCTCCGTTCCCGTTCCCGTCTCCGTTCCCGCTTCCGTTCCCGTTTCCCGGTCGGCGGCGGCGGCGTCTGGCTCACTCGCCGCGGGCACGCTGCGGGGTTCGCAGATTGCGGTCAGTCTCGCGATCGGGAAACCCACGAGCAGCCAGTGGTCCGTGTAGTAGTCGAGCTGAGCGTGGCTCAGGCGGGCGCAGCCGTGGTTGCGCCGGGCCCGCTCCATGAGCACCGCGTAGTGGTCGGGCTCGCTGAGGACCAGTACGCCGAGGAGCGCGAGGCCCGCGTCCTCCTCGGTCACGAAGTGGGCGTCGCTCGCCGGGGTGGTGAGAGCGTCGGCTCCGATGGCCTGGCGGCTGTGATGGAGGGTGCACCTGCTGATCACGGTGATCGCAGCGACTACAGCCCATCGGCAGAAGAGGGATAGGGGGTCAGCCACGATGGTCACCTCAGTACTGGAAGCGCTTGCCCGCATCAAGGACGAGGCCATGCCCGGGGCTTCGAATTCCGGGGGGTGGCTGCTAGGTTCCGAGACTAGGTGCCCGACCTGGGAGCCCTGCCCCCGGGCACCTCCCGCGAGCCCCGAGATTGGCCTGAAGACGAGATGAGCACCCCGACAGAGGACAACATGCCCCCGCTGCCCGAAGCGGAAGGCCTTGGAAAGCCTTCCCCCAACGGAACCCGACTGGTCCTCGGCCTACTCGCGGCCGTAGTCATCATCGCTGCCCTCAGCACCTGGGCGGTCTACGCCGACCGCCGGGCACGGCCGGGTACCCCACCGCAAACAGCCGAAGATGCTGGGGTAATTGGGGATGACGGCCAGCCGACACCCCCCGCCGATGACGGTGTCGGGGGCGCGACGCCCTAGTTTCCGAGGTTGCGGGCCTGCTCCGCGAGCTCTGGATCGAGGCGTACGGCCTCGTCTGCGGCAGCCCGAGCTTGGCTCCGCCGCCCGAGGCGCCGGAGGGCCCGGGCCCGGCCGAGGTGAATCGGGGCGGGGGCCTCGGGGGAGGCCAGGAGGGCCAGGTCGAAGGCTGCGAGGGCCGGCGCGGGCTCCCCGAGCTCGAGACGAGCCTGGCCGAGGAGGCGGTGGACCTCGGCGCTCCCGGGGGCCACGAACTGAGCGGACTCGGCGGCGACGGCGAGCTCCCGCCATTGGCTCTCGGTGCCGGCGCGCTCGCCCAGGGAGGTGACCCAGGCCACCCAGGCCCCACGATCGTGCTGTTCGAGGGTCGCGACCCGTTCGAGGGCGTAATTTCGGAGGGCCTGGTCGTCACTCTCGTCGGCGAGCTGGAGCAGGGCCCGCCAGGCCCCGGACCGGTCGCCATCGAGGTGGGCGGCGGCTTCGAGGTGCTCTCGGGTCGCCGCCCGGTCCTGCCGCCGGGCCGCCGCCTGGGCGAGCATGAGACGAATGTCGTAGCCGTCCTTGCCGGCGGTGAGGATCGCCCGGAGGTGCCGCTCGGCCTCGGCCGCCGCCTCGGGTTCCCGAGAGGTCATCGCGACGGCCGCGAGCACGTAGTGAGCGACGACGTTCGCCGCGTCGCCCGCAACAGCGGCGGTCGCCTCGGTCTTCGCCCGGTCGCGCTCGCCATGCGCGAAGAGCGCGGCCGAAAGGGCGGCTCGGGCCTCCATGTCGTTGGGAGCGCCCTGGGCCATGTCGACGAAGGCACGAAGGTCGCGGTACGCCGCGAAGTCCACCGAGAAGTCGCCGGCCCGAGCGCTCATGCGCCGAAGAGCGTCGCTGCGGAAGTCGCGGTCGAGCTGGTCGATGTCGATGCCGAGGGCGCGCTGGATCACCTCCGGCGTCCGGCGCCCTTCGCCCCACCCACGCAGCATGGCGACGACGTCGGGGAACCCGTGTTGCTCCGCGATGAACTTCACGATCTGCGAGCTCGCGTAGTACGCCGTGAGTACGTCCTGTTGGCTCTTCGCGTGGGTGAAGGCCTGGTTCATGCGCCTCAGCTCAGGCAAGGTCCCAGTCGCGATGGCGCGGTAGAGGTGGTGGTCTTCCTCCCGGCGCCACTCGGGGCGGGCGATGATCGTCTCGTACTCGGCCAAGCCTTCGGTGAACCACCGAGGCACGTGGTTGCGGCTGAGCTGGATATGAAAGATGTGGGCGAGCTCGTGCCAGGTGATTTGCCCCCAGTTGAACTGACCGGCGCGCGGTGAGAGTGCGGTCACCACCTTGCCAAAACACACGCCCTGAACTCCGAGGCGCGGCAGGCCGACGGTGCGCACGGCGAAGTGCTCGGGGTTCGCGAAGAGCTCGATGCGCAAAGGGCCCTCCGGGGTGAAGCCGTAGCGGCGGCGCATGTCCTGGTAGGCGCCGACCAAGGTCGGCGTGACGAGCCCCTCGAGAAAAGGCCGCTCTTCCCTGTGCATTCGGAAGGTGAAGGGTGCCGCCTCGAAGGACTCGTACTCGACGTCGATCACCTCGTCGTAGAGGTTCAGGGTGTTGTGCACATGTACGTTGAAGCGGTCACGGCGCCAGGCCTCCCGAAGCGACGCGAGGCCGTTCTCTTCGTCGCCCATGCGCAACAGGTTCAGGCCGAGGGTCGCGTGGGCGAAGGCGTCACGGGGATTGATGGTGACCGCCTCCCGGGCCATGGCGACGATCTCGGGATAGCGGTGCTCCCAGTCCGCGTACTCCCCGATGAGGGTGTACATGCGGCTGAACGACCGATTGCGCGAGAGCACCTCGCGCTTCGCCGCCTCGAACCCCGAAACGTCATCCGCGAGGAAGCGCACCGCGGCGCGGACCGAGAGCGCTTCGAGATTGTGGGCGTCGACGGAGAGGGCCGCATCCAAGTGGGCGTCCGCGGCGGTGAACTCCATGTCGCGGAGGTCCATGCCGGCGAGGGTCACGTGGGCCATCGCGAGGTTCGGGTCGATGCCGAGGGCGCGCTCCGAATAGGCGGTCGCGGCGGTGAAGTCGAAGCGCTGCTCGATGCGTATGCGCGCCATCAAGGCGTGGGCCCGGGCCGAGTCGGGGTTGTGCTCGAAGGCCTGGCGGAGGCTCTCTTCGGCGTGGCCGGCGTCGTACTTTTCGAGGAACATCGCCGCCCATTCGACCTGGGTCTCGACGCGGGCAGGGTCCGCCCGGGTCGCTTCCTGGAAGGCGTCGTTGGCGTCCTGAAAGCTGCCGAGGCCCCACGCCGCGAGGGCCACGTAGGAGAGCCCCTCGCCGTCGTTGGCGGCGATGGAGCGGTCGTTGTAGGCACCGATGAGGCGCATGAAGGCCGCCTCGGCGGCGGGCCCCTGGCCCCGGCGCTGGAGCAGGCGGCCGAGGATCACGTTGGCGCGATGCGCGCCCGCCTCAGCGGCTATGGCGGTGAGCACACGCTCGGCCTCGTCGAGGTCACCGGTGAGTCCGAGGGCTTCGCCGCGGAGTGTTTCGGCGGCGACGCGCAGGTCGCGGTCCCGGGCGGCACCGCGGGCGGCCCGACGAGCCATGGCCGCAGCGTCCACGTAGCGACCGGTCTCGAGGAGGATCCGTCCGAGGGCGAGGCGCGCCCGGGGCCCTTCCGCGCCATCGAGAATGCCACGGAGAAACGTTTCGGCGGGGGTGTAGTGCCCGGCGCGGGACGCCGCGCTTGCTTCGGCGAGGCTGGTGACCCGCGGCGCGGGGCCTTCGAGGGCCGGCGGCACCTCGACCTCTGACTCGACGCCTTCGAGGCCGAAGGCGGGAAGATCGGCCATGGGGATCGACCCCGGCGCGTCCGAAACCGTGGCCTCATCGGCATCGCCGCCCCCCGCCCCGACGGGCGGAACCGGAGTCGAGCCACAGGCCGCGAGAAAGAGGGCAATCGCCCCGGCAACCACGGCGCCCAGAGAGGAAGTGCTCATCGGTGGCAATTGTACGGTCATTTCCTCCAGAAGCCTCCCTCTGGATCTTGGTGCATCTTGGTGCATCTTGCCGCATCTTGCTCGATCTCGCCCGATGTCGGACGTCTCAGGCGGTGTTACGTTCCCCCCCATGGCGAGTGGCGGGCGCGAGACCGAACAATACGAGTCCTACGAAGGATTCCTCAAAGCGGCGATCCGAACCTATTGGGAAGGGGGAGCCAAGTCGAAGGTGAACTTCCTGGCCCTGCTCTTCGCGGCCAAGGAGACGTGGGTAGTCGCCTTCGACAAGGTCGCGTCCCCCGAGGCAGGCAAAAAGCTGCTCACCGGTGCAGCCGGAGCGGCGGCCCTGGCGCTCCTGCTCCGGGTCGTCGTCGGCGGCCCGATCGGCATTCTCCTCACCGGAGCCTCGGTCGCGTCCCTCGTCGCCATCTACGTCAAGAACCACGGCCGCATCTGGCTGAAGGTCGAGCACTACAAGCTAGTCATCGGCGAGTACCGCGGCGCCTGGGACCAGATCCGCAGTGACTGGGCCGAAAAGGGCCTCACCGACTCCCAGCGCGACCTGATGGTCGACGGCCTCCTGGCCCGCCTGCTCATCGAGCTCGACGCCTACGAGCCCAACGACGACGGTGACGACGAGGTTCAGGAAAAGGGCTTCGCCGCCCACACCGCCAAGAAGCGCGCCGAAGAGGACCGCCAGGCGGCGATGGAGAAGGCGCCGAACGGCAAGGACGGGAACGCCAAAGAGGACTGAGAACGCAGCGCGGTGAGCGCGGTTAGTCCTTCGTACTCGAGGCGGCGCGCGCCGCGGCCTCGCGGAGCTTGTCCTTCTTGCTCTTGCGCTTGCCCTTCACGCCGCCGGTCCGGGGAAGGAGCGGCGGCTTCTCGATCGGCTCGAAGCCGTCCATGTGGCCGAGTTCGATATCGAGGCGGTGGCGTCTTTCGATGAGCGCGAAGTGGGCGTGCATTTCCGCCGTCACGAAGCAGATAGCGAGGCCGGTCTCTCCCGCGCGGCCGGTGCGGCCGGTGCGGTGGATGTAGTCGATGGTCGACCGCGGAAGGTCGTATTGGAAGACGACCGGAAGGCCGGCGATGTCGAGGCCCCGGGCCGCGAGATCGGTCGCGACGAGCACACGGATTTCGCCGTCTCGAAAGCTGTCGAGGGCCTCGGTCCGGGCGCCCTGGCTGAGCTTTCCATGCAAGGCCGCCGCGTTGATGCCCGCGTCCCGAAGCTGCCGGGCGACGTGCTCGGTCGTGTGTTTCGTGGCGACGAAGACGAGCACGCGACTCCAGTCGCCCTCGTCGATCAAGAGGCTGAGCAATTCGGCCCGGCGCCGGGCATCGACCTCGATGGCCCGGTGTTGAATCGCCGGCACCTCGGCAGGTTCGCGGCTAACGTCGACGCGGATGGGGTCGCGCAATACCGACGTGACCATCTCCGTGACGCCGGGGCCGAAGGTCGCCGAGAAGAGCAAAGTCTGGCGAGACTCCGGGACGAGGGAGAGCACGCGTTGGACTTCGTCGGCGAATCCCCGGTCGAGGAGTCGGTCCGCCTCGTCGAGGACCAGCGTCGATACGCTCGCCAACGAGAGCGCGTTGCTGTCGACGAGGTCGAGGAGTCGTCCGGGAGTCGCCACGACGATGTCGGCGCCGCCCCGGAGGGACATCATCTGCGGGTTGATGGATACCCCGCCGATGAAGACCCGATGCTTGGGGGGCGCGGGCAAATGGAGGCCGTACGTAGAGATCGACCCACCCACCTGGACGGCGAGCTCCCGGGTGGGCACGAGGACGAGAACCTTCGTCGGGCGCGGCCCAGAGGGGCGACCGTCCTGAGCCAGCTTCTCGAGGAGCGGCAACAAGTACGCGGCGGTCTTCCCCGACCCCGTGCTCGCGGTCGCGCAAACGTCCTGACCGCCGAGAACGGCCGGGATTACCCCGGCCTGGATGGCGGTGGCTTCGGTGTAGCCTTGGTCGGCCACCGCACGCAGTAGGGGCTCCGAAAGACCGAGTGAGTCGAATGACACCCGGCGACTCTAGTGCCTCCGGCCAGAGATGCACACCGCGGCCACGGGAGCACGTTCAAGGCTCGAATACGACATCGGACGCGAAATCGAAGGAGGCGGCCCACGGAGCGCAGATCGGTACTCCACCCGGACAGGTATTCGCCCAGTCGGGTTGGTCGCACTCGCAGACGGTCTCGCCATCGGTGACCCAGATGCAGCCCTCGAACTCGAGCGCAGGGCCTGCGCCACTAACCGTGCACGTCATCCGGTGCACGCGCCCGTCCTCGTCGCGACCTTCGAGCGAGCACGTCGGTCCATCGACGGTGCCAACGACCCCACGGACTCGAGACGGAGGACTGCAGGAGTCGACACCGCCGTCTCGGGCCTCGTCGGTGACGAGGCCGCCTTTGGCCCCGCAGCCGACGAGGAGGGCCATGCACAAGATCGCCGCGCGGCACATACGGGGTTTCTAGCAACGGCCGGCCGGCGGGTCCATACCCCGACGGATGCGGGGACTCGAAAGAAGCTCTCTCTGTCTCCACGCGCGCGAAGCGCGTTTTCTGCCATACACTGCCCTCATGAGGACTCCTCATCTGTTGGCGTTTGCGCTTCTGCCGCTCTGCTTCTCTTGCGGTGACGACTCTTCGGGAGGCGCCGGGGATACGGGCGCCTCGCCGCCCTGTGCGACCGACTCGGCCCTCGGCCTCGCGCGATGTGTCGAGGGAAACCGGTACCAGGAAGACCTCGTCTTCATCGCCCAGGTGCGCACCCCCGGCAATGCACACTGGCAGGCGGTCCAAAACCTCTGCGCCGAGCGCTTTTCCTCCTTCGGCTTCACCGTCGAGCGCTACGACTACGGCACGGGCGTGAACGTCATCGGCGTCAAAGAGGGAGCTGCCGAGCCCGAGAGCCGAGTCCTCGTCGGTGCTCACTATGACCACATCCCCAGCTGCGCCGGGGCCGATGACAACGCGACGGGCGTCGCCGCGACCCTCGAAGCCGCCCGGGTCCTCGCGATGCAGGACTTCCCGCGGACGCTGGTCGTCGCCTGCTGGGACGAGGAGGAGCTCGGCCTCATCGGGTCCACCGCTTACGCCGAGCGGGCTACCGCCGCGAGCGAAGAGATCCTCGCCTACTACAACTTCGAGATGGTCGGCTTCGTCGACGAGAACCCCGGCGCCCAATCCTTTCCAGCTGGTTTCGAGCTGCTCTTCCCGGAGGCGGCCCGGGCCGTCGACGCGCGGGAAGGACGCGGCGACTTCCTCGCCGTCATCGCCGACGAGACGGCGTCCGAGGCCGTCAGTCTCCTCGAACGCCACGGGATGAGCCTCGGCCTGCCGGTCATCAGCATCGTCGTCCCGACTTCGCTAGTATCGAACCCGGCCATCGGGGACCTCCGGCGCTCCGACCACGCGCCCTTCTGGGACCGCGGCTATCCGGCCATGATGCTCACAGACACGAGCGAGTTTCGCTACGACGCCTACCACTGCACGACCGGCCCGGACTCCGTCGACGCCCTGAATCAGGATTTCTCGACGCGGGTCGTACAGACCACCGTCGCCGCGGCCGCCGAGTCCCTCGGACTCTGAGACACCGAAATGAGCTCTGCTTCAGTGGGTGGGGCGGTAATGCAAGCCGTAGCGGACCGGACCAGGGAGCCGGTCGGCGGTCACGATGACGTTGTACTGGAGGATCCCGCTTCGGCGCAGGGAGAAGACGTTGCGACGTTGGCCGCCGTCGAACAGGAATGTCTGGATGATCTTGCCGTCGCGGTAGGCGTGGGTGAGCCCGACCTCATCGCCGGCCGGGTCGATCGCGGTGGTGCGCGTACCGTCAGCGGGGGCGGTATAACGGCGACCGTCGAGGCGGATGACGATGTTCCCGTCGCGGACGGCGATGTCGATGGTGCTGACAATCGGGTTCTTGCCCTCGAGCTTGCCCCGGGCGATGCCGCGGATCACGAAGTTCAGGTCTTCGGTGTCGCGTTCGATCGCCTGGTTGATGATCTCCTGCCCCGTCGACCGAGACTGACTGAAGCGGTAGGTACCGGCGTAACGCTCGGGGCCTCGGACTTCGGCCGCAGCCTCTTGACGTTCTTGGCCTTCTTGACCCTCTTGGGCAGAACCGAGGGTCGGGGCGCCAATCCCGGCGAGTGCGAGGGCGATACCAGCTATGCCGATGTACTTCTTCATGCTCTCCCGAACTCCGTAAACAGGGGCGGATGATGACGGCCCTCAGCACCAGAACATTCAGCCAAGGAGCAGACAAAACAAGAGCGCGGCGGAAACTATTCGAGGCTCATGGACGAGCGGGCAACAATCGCCGGGGCCTTGCAGTGGGGTACGGCCCGTGATCATTCGGACCCGAAAAGACCGAGAAGTTTCGAAAGTTCGGTCCGTCCCCCCTAAAGGCGATTGCGCGCCTTGATCTCCAGGTACTTGTTTACCGTGGCGACCGAGAGTTCTCCGGGGGGGGCTTCGACGAGGTCGATGGCGTTCTTGCGGAGGTGGGCGGCGGTGCCGCGGCGCTCGGCGAGGAGGTCGGCGGCGGCGGCCCGGCGGTAGGCCTCACGCCCGGTCGTCACGGGCATGGTCGCGAGGTCTCGGGCGATGCGGTCTTCCATGGTCACGCACACGGGCAGGTGTTTTCGGCGGAGGAGACTCAGGTGGTCGACGAGGGGGCGGGCCTGGGTCTCGTCGACGAGGTCCGTGAACATCATCAGGAGCGCGCGCTTGGGGACGCGTAGCTTGATGAACTCGACGAAGCGCCGAAAATCCACGTGGGTCTTTTCTGCCGGCGCGTCGTAGAGCGCCTCGAGGATGCGCCGGTACTGCACCGAACCGCGCCCCGGCGGCACGAAACGGCGAACGACATCCGAGAAGACGAGCACCCCGACCCGGTCACCTTTCTGCAAGGCCACCCACGCGACCAGCAGGGCGGCGTTGATGGCGTGGTCGAGCTTGCTGATCGCGGTGTGGTCCCCGTCCGCGGTCAGGCGGGTCGCCATCATGCGCCCCGCGTCGACGGCGATGATGACCTGCTGGCTGCGCTCCTGACGGTAGACCCGGGTCACGGGGCGCTGACGCTTCGCCGTCGACTTCCAGTCCACGTCGCGGAACGAGTCTCCGCCGGCGTATTCGCGCAGTTGCTCGAACTCCCCGCCCCCGCCGGAGCTCCGTATCTGCCGGAATCCCACCTGGCGGAGGTCCCCGAGGCGGGCGGCGAGGTCGTAGCGGCGCGCCCCGAGGATGTTTGGGTAGACGCGCACCTCCTCGGCGGCCGAGGTAGTGACGATCGCCGCGCCGAGGCGCGCCCGACCCATCACGCGCACGTGCAGGTCTCCGAAGGAGGCTTTGCCTCGGGCCGGCGGGACGACCGCATAGCTGACCTCGCGGCGAGCGTGGGGCGGGAGGGTGAGCTTCAGCTCCGGCGGATCGGCGACCCAGCCCGCGGGCAGGTCGTCTCGAACCACCACCCGCACCGCCCGCGCGGTCCGGTTCTCGAGGTGGATGGTGATGTCGTTCTGCGCGCCGAGCATCAGGCGCCCGCCGATCTCCCGGCGCACCGTCGGCGCATCCCGGCGCAGGCTCCGCCCCTCGACGAAGGCCCCGAGGACCAGCGCCGCGTCGTAGACCGCCGCCGTCGCGAGGCCGAGGCCCGTGCCCGCGTCGAGGAAGGCCACGGGCAGGCCGAGGGCAGCCAGCGCCGGAAGGCGCCCCCCGAAGACCCACCGCGCTTCTTTCGACGAGGGCGCTTCTTTCAACGGGGGACCTCCACCGTGCGCGCGATGCGGTCCATCACCTGGTCGGCGCCCATGCCGTCGAGCTCGACCTCGGGGGCGAGGATCAGTCGGTGGCAGACGACCGACGGCAGCACGCGTACGACGTCGTCGGGGGTGACGAAGGCGCGGCCTTCGAGGCCGGCGATGCACCGCGACGCGACCATCAAATGGATGCCAGCCCGGGGGCCGGCGCCGAGGAGGACCATCGGAGAGCTGCGCGTCGCTCGCACCAGGTCGCGGATGTATGCGCGGACCTGGGGCTCGACGCGGACCCGGGAGGCGATGAGCCGAGCCCGGTGGACCGCCTCGCGGGTGGCGACGGGCTGGATGCCCGCGCCCACGACGTCGACCGAACCGACGCCGGCGACCCCCCCGATGAGGATGCGGTCCTCTTCCTCCTGGCTCGGGTAGCCGACCCGAATCTTGAGCAGAAAGCGGTCGAGCTGGGCCTCGGGCAAGGGATAGGTGCCCTCCTGTTCGACGGGGTTCTGGGTGGCGAAGACGGTGAAGTCCTGGCTCAGGGGATGGCGCGTCCCATCGATGGAAACCTGCCGCTCCTGCATGGCCTCGAGGAGCGCGCTCTGGGTCTTGGCCGGAGCGCGGTTGATCTCGTCGGCGAGGAGGAGCTCGGTGAAGATGGGCCCCTGGGTCAGGCGGAACTTCCCGTTCGACAGGTCGAAGATGTTGGTGCCGATGACGTCCGAGGGCATCAGGTCGGGGGTGAACTGAATGCGCCCGAAGTCGAGGCCGAGGGCCGCCGCCACGGCGCGCACCATGAGCGTCTTGGCCGTGCCGGGGACCCCTTCTAGAAGAACGTGGCCCTGGGCCATGAGCGCGACCAGGAGACCCTCGAGGGCATCGTCCTGGCCCACGACGATCTTGCGCACTTCGCCGAGGACCGCGTCGCGGAGGACGCGGAGCTCGCCGACGTCTTGGTCGTCCTGGACATCTGGAGCCTGTGCCTCTGCGGTCGGTGCCGTATCCCCTGTGCTCATCGGTCTCTCCGTTCCTTCATGGTGGCGCGGGCGACGAGCCCGTCGATCTCTTGCACGTAGTCGACCAGCGCCCGGGCCGAGACGCTCTCGACGTGCATCAGCTCGGCGATGCGTGCCACGGAGAGCGCGGCGTCGCCATGGCCACGCTCGTCGAGCTCTTGGCCCAGGCGGACCGGATCGACGCTCGGCGCGTGGTGATGGGCCGCGACGTCGGCGATACCCTGGCGGGCGACCAGGGAGAGGGCCGCCGTGGAGTCTCCGGTCCGGCGATAGAGCGACCCCACCCCTTCGATGAACGACGCCGTACCGGGTGGGATCGGCGGAGGAGCGGCCTCGTGACGACCGAAGCGCACGCCGAGGCCCAAGAGCAACACGCCGATTACGAAGAGCAACTGAAGGGCCGCCGGGGCCCCGCCGACCTCACGCACGTAGCGAGCGAGGGACCGGCGCTCGCCGACGCCGAGGTGATACTCGTCGAAGATCACCGGACCTCCCGAGGCGAAGGCTTCGGCGAGGCGCGCGAAGACCACGGCGCCGTCTGCATCGAGGAGGGCGTCGTTCTCGAAGAGGCTCGCGCTCGACAGGACGACGATGGCGCCGGCGCCGCGGCGAACGACGACGCCGTGGGGTACCTCGGGTTTGCCTGACGCGAGGAACACCTCGGCATCGGCCGGCCCGTGAATGGTGCCCGGGGCGTCGAGGAGGGTCGGCCCAACCCCCGACAGCAGGCCCCGCGGTGAAGTGACCACCGGCACGGATTTTTCGTCTTCTCCGGCGAGGCGGGCGAGGACGGCGTCGGGGTCCTCGGCGAACCCGTTGACCAGCTCCTCGGGGTCCTGCTCTTCGCCCCGGTCGGCGGCGGCGAGGGCTTCGGCGAGGCTGCCCGCGGGCATGCAGTCGGCGGCGCCGGTCAGGGTGATACCCGCGCCATCCCACAAATAGTCCGGCGCGCCCGCGACGAGGAGCACGCCCCCACGGTCGATCCAAGCGAGCAAGCTCTCGCGTTCGTAGCGCGAGACCGGCCGGCTCGGCATCTGATCACAGCCACCCACGGCGACGAGCATGCCCCTCGGCGGCAGTTCGATGAGGTCCCGGGCCCACCGCGTCGGCGAGAGCCCCGCCCCGCGGGCGTAGAGGTAGAGCGCCTTGGCACCCTGGGGCCCCGCCCCGTAGGTCGAGTAGGGCACGGCGTAGCGACCGCGGGCGGCGACCCGCTGACATACGATGCCGCCGAGACCGAGGCCGACGAGGACTAGGCCGACGATGCCCGCGCGCATGAGCGGCCGCGTCGCAGCACGGCTCACTGGACGTCTCCCGGAGCGACGATCCGGTCGGCGAGGGCTCGGCACTCATCGTAGTCCGACCGCGTCGTCTGCTCGTCGCCGTACCACTTGTGGTCGAAGAGCCGAGTGAAGCGCGAGAAGTCACCCCGCCGCGCATCCTGCGGGAGCTGGCGTAGGTAGTGCCAGTTGGTCCTCGCAGGGTCGAAGGTGATGAGACGGCGCCGGTCGAGGGCGACGAGGGTTGCGAGGTAGAGCGACCGCAGCGCTTGTCGAAAGTGACCGCCGGCGGCGAGGCCCGCGGCGTCGTCGAGGTGGGCCTCGGGCGCACGCTCACGAGGGTCGATGGTGCCCTCGTCAGTGGGACCCGGAACCACGGCCTTCTTCGGAACGGTCCGCCAGCTGACGAAGAGGTAGGCCACGACGATGAGCAGGAGGGCCGCTCCGGCGAAGAGGAAGAGCCCCATCGGCGGCATCGGCAACGCGAAGCCCGAGCCCATATCGAAGTCGGCGTCCGGCTGGTGGTTCGCGAGCCAGTCGAGGAACTGGGCGATCAGCCGACCAAAATCCCGTCCTTCGGGGTCTTCGAGTTCGATGAACTCGGGGCGGGCGAGGATTTCCCGAGCCTGTGCCCGCACCTCCGAGTCGTGCTGGAGGTCCGAAGCGGCTACGGGGTCGGACGCCCCATGGACCTGGGCGGAAGCGACGAACGTCGGCGAGAGGGGCGCTACCAAGCACGCAACGAAGAGCACGGCCGCGATGCCTCCGGTGGCGGCAGAAGGCCCTGGCCGCCCGCCTGGACCTGCCCGCCCTGCCGCGGCGGCGACCGCGTCGTCGATGGCCGCCGCGAGGTCGAGGCCCCGGCGCCGCACGCGCACGTCTACGTAGGCGAAGGCCGCGAGCGAGACCCGGAGGGGCTCGAAGGCGATGAATGCCGTGGTGAGGATCGCGGCGCCGACGAGGGGGTTCCGGAGCGACATGAAGGCGTCGACGGACGCGAGGTCGATGCCCAGGAACGAGCGCACGAGCAGAAGACCGACGGCGACGAAAGCGTAGACGTTGAGGGCGAAGACCGCGGTGCCGGCGAGGAGGAGGGCCTCGATGAGCAGCCCCTGGACGCGACGTCCGCCGTTGTCTTCGGCGGCCGCCAAGAACACGGGAAGACCCCCCGCATCGCTCGTCGCGGCGCTCGCTACCCACGACGGTGCCAGGACGCCGCGAAAGACGAGGACCGGCAGGATGAAGAATACGAGCCCCGGCCAGATGGCATTCGCCCCGGCAAAGAGAAAGAGATAGGCGAAGAGACCCACTCCGGCGACGGACGCCGTGCGAATGACATCGACCGGCTGTCCACCGTCCGCCGCGAGAGGAAGCGTGGGCCACAGGGCCTTGATGGCGCGACGAGCGGCACGGGCCCCGAGGAGGGCGCGCCCCCAAAAGCCGAGGACCAGCAGGAAGCCGAGGAGCGGACGAAGCGATCGCACCCCCTCGACGCGCTCGAGGTAGAACGCGAAGAGCACGGGCAGACTCGCCACGAGGCCCCCGGCCATCGCCGGGAGCGCCGCGCCGAGGCCCCCTTGGCGCAGCGCCGCGAGCGACGCGTCCACCGCCCCGATTGGGCCCTCGGCTCGCAGATCCCGCCGCACCTCATCCTCCCGGGAAAACGACCTCTACGAGGCCCCAGGCCAAGAGGGTCAAGAGGAAGAGCCACGCCATCGCGAAGGCCGGCGCGAGGACCCGTGGCACGACGATGGACGCTCCAGCGCCGCTGGGTTTTTCGGCGTCAGCCAGGCGCGCCAGGCAGGTGACGCAGTAATTGATGCCGTCGACCCGGGTGACGCATTCGCCGCACATCTGGCCGCGGCACTTCACGCAGACCCCAATGGCCTCCCGCCGGGGGTGATTCAGGCATGTTGCGACGCGGTCCACGAAGCTCTTGTATCATCGGGAGGTGGGGCGCCGCATCGTCATCCTGAAGACCGGCTCGACCTTCGAGGAGCTCGCCCGCGAGCGCGGGGACTACGAAGACTGGATCGCGACGGGCCTCGGCCTCGGCCGGGCCGGCGTCCGGGTCGTCAACGCCGAAGCCGGGGAGGCGCTGCCGCCGCTCGGCGAGGTCGGCGCCCTCATCGTAACGGGCTCGGCCGCGATGGTGACGGACCGCCCTCCCTGGAGCGTGCGCTCGGCGGAGCTCCTCGCCGAGGTGGTCCGGGCCGGCCGCCCGACCCTCGCGATCTGCTACGGACACCAACTGCTCGCCGATGCCCTCGGCGGCCACGTCGGCGACAACCCCAACGGGCGCCAGGTGGGAACGATCGAGGTCACGCTCACTGCCGCGGGAAAGGCCGACCCCCTCCTCGGGCCGACCAGCCCTCGGTCGCGGTTTCAGGCGAGCCACCGGCAGGCGGTACTGGCCCTGCCTCCGAGTGCGGTCCACCTCGCCACGAGCCCCCGCGACGACAACCACGCCTATCGCATCGGCCCCCGCGCCTGGTCGGTGCAGTTCCACCCGGAGTTCGATGCCGCGGTGAGTCGCGCCTACATCGAGCGCCGGCGAATCATCATTCGCGACGAGGGCCACGACCCGGACGCGCTGCTCGACGACCTCCGGGAAACCCCCGCAGGCCCATCCCTCCTCGAGCGCTTCGCCGGGCTCACCTGACGCTAGAGCTCTGCGGTGCAGACGCCGCTACCGTCCGGCGAGTGCGGATACGCCTGGCAGCCGCCCTCGGCGGTGGGGCAGGCGCCATCGCCGGAGGTCGCGCCGATGGCACAGATGCGAAGGCATTCGCCGCCGGAGGAGCAGAAGAGCCCCGAAGAGCAGTCGTTCTGTCGCGCGCAGGGCTGTCCGACCTCCTGCGCACCGGCACGAAGACAGTTCGTATCGGCGTCCGGGGACACGATGTAACAGGCTTCGTCGGCCTCGCAGGCAGCGGCGGGGTCGAGGACGTCGCAGCTACGGGCACCGACGCAGGACCACCAACTCGTGGAGGAGCCGTCGATGAGCACACCGGAGCCGGTGCACGTCTCGCCGGTCGGGCAGGCCTCGAGGGCGTCGCTCGGGCAACAGACCTGAGCGCAGTGAGCCTCGGCGCCCCGAGCGAAACAAGCGAGGCCGGGAACACAATCCAAGGTCGACTCGCAGGTCGCACCCGCGACCTTCGTCCCGACCTCGGACAAGCACATCGGCAGGGCAGCGGACAGAGCACATACCCCCGCGTCACCACAAGTCGCGTCGCCGGTCGGAGTGCAATCGCCAGCACAGGTCGCGGGGGCCGCGTCCGGCAGACTGGCGTCGGTGCCGGCGTCCATCGGTACGGTCGTATCCGGGTCGCCGCCATCGACGATGGTGGTGCTGTCCCGGACACCCGAATCCATCGGGGGCGGCGTGATGGGGTCGTCGCTGCAGGCAGCCACGAGCCCCGAGACCGCCACGAGGACGAAAACAGCGAGCAGCCGCGCAGCGCCGCTGGGCCCTACACCTCGGTGCGGGGCCCTCTCTCGAACGATGATTTCGTGCGTCGACTTCACGCCCATGGCCTCTTGGTCGCTACGGTTGGCGATACCACGCGCCGGGCGGCGGCGCCCCTCAGGTGCTCGCGCCGGGCACGGGGTCGCAGGCTCCGAGGGTTTCGAAGCCGGTGAGCGTCACGGAGCAGGTCTGGCCCGTGCCGCAGCCGTCGCCAGAGCCGGTGTCACAGAGACGGCGACACACGTTGGAGAGGCACGCGAGACCAGCCGCGCAGTCGTTCGTGAACATGCAGCCCATGTCCCCTTCGACGCTGGGGCCGGGGGCCGCGCACTGGAAGGTCCCGTCGGGGCCGGGGTAACAAGCCCGCCCCGCATCGCAGCCGGTCATGGCGACGGGGTCGCAATCATCCGGGAACGAACAGAAGCCCACGTCGGTGCCGGTGAAGGTCGTCCGGCAGGTCTGCCCGGTGGTTCGGCACTGGGAGTCGGCGGCCGGGTCCATGGGGCAGCAGTATTGATGGCAGATACCCATTTCGGCGCCCGCGTCACGGACGCAGGCAAGGCCTTCCTGGCAGTCCATGTAGGTCGTACAGGCCGCGCCGTCCCCGGCGATGCCCCCAACCACGCACATCGCGGTCGCGTCAGCACCCTCCATCGGAGCGAGGAACTTGCAGCTCTCGCCGGCACTGCAACCGCTGCCGGTCACGATGTCGCAGGCGTCGCCGCCGCAGGTCCCGGTACCACCGCCGTCGGGGGGAGGCGTGCCCGTGTCGACCACGGACGAGTCTACCGGGGTGGTGGCGTCGCCGCCGCTATCGACAGGCGTCGAAGTGTCCGGCGTGCCGGTGTCACCGGTGCCGCGACCGTCATCACCGCAGGCCGCGAGGGCCGTGAGCAGAGCCAAAGTGATTACGAGCATGGAAAAGCGAAGCATCCTCATCGTTCCGAAATCCTTCGAGGGAAGTACAAGCTTGGACCGCAGCGTAGTACCGAAGTGTCGTAGAGGCGAACCAACGGCACGCTCATGGCTGGACTGCACGCCCCGTGCCCACTTGCCCAGAGCAAGAAACACTAGGGAAAACGACGAAAACCGGCCCCAAGTGCGACATCCCTGTCAGTGATCCGGCGAGGGGACCACCACGTCAGGGCAACGTGGCTCAGTGGACCATGCTGCTGTCGGACTGCTCGGCAGCCTCTTCGCGCTCGGTGCCCCGGGCATCGCGACGGGTAAGCGCCGCGCCAACGAAGCGGCTGAAGAGCGGATGCGGGTCGTGGGGCCGGCTCTTGAACTCGGGATGGAACTGGCAGGCGACGAAGTAGGGGTGGTCGGCGAGCTCGACCATCTCGACGAGGCGGCGGTCGGGGCTCAGCCCAGAGAGCGAGAGGCCTGCGGTCTCGAGCTGCTCGCGGAACTCGTTGTTCACCTCGAAGCGATGGCGGTGGCGCTCGCTGATCTCTCGGCTGCCGTAGATCTTCTCGGCGATCGAGCCCGGCTCGAGGATACAGGGATAAGCGCCGAGGCGCATGGTCGCGCCCTTGTTCTTCACACCGCGCTGGTCGGGCATGAGGTCGACGACGGGGTTCGGGCTGTCCGGGTCGAACTCGGCGCTGTTGGCCCCTTCGAGGCTACAGACGTTGCGCGCGTACTCGACGACGGCCATCTGCATGCCGAGGCAAATGCCGAAGAAGGGGATGCCGGTGAGCCGGGCATGGCGAATGGCTTCGACCTTGCCCTCGGTGCCGCGATCTCCGAAACCGCCGGGAACGAGGATTGCGTCGTGGCGGTCGAAGGTATCGGCGACGTTGTCCCGGGTGATCTTCTCGGAGTCGACGTAGGTGAGCTCAACCTTCACGTCGTTGTGCAGGCCGCCGTGCACGAGGGCCTCGTGGAGCGACTTGTAGGAGTCCTTGAGGTGCACGTACTTGCCGGCGATGGCGATGGAGACCACGCCGTTTTTCGGCTCACGGATCTTCTCACCGGTTTCGTTCCAGGCGCTGAGATCGGGCTGCCGGGACCAGATGTTGAGCATCTCAACGAGCTGCGTATCGAGGCCCTCTTCGTGGAGGGCTATGGGCAACTCGTAGATGACACCGACGTCGGCGGCGGAGATCACGGCCTCGACGGGCACGTTGCAGAAGTGGCTGATCTTCTCTTTGAGGCTCCGCGGCAGGGGCCTATCCGTACGGCAGATGAGAATCTCGGGCTGGATGCCGAGGCCGAGGAGCTCCTTGACGGAGTGCTGGGTGGGCTTGGTCTTCAACTCGCCGGCGGCGGCGATGTGAGGAACCAGGGTCACGTGGACC
>QMMC01000055.1 GCA_003647065.1 Deltaproteobacteria bacterium
CGCAGCGCGGTGTTGCGGGGCACGTTTCGCCGAAGCGCCTGCACGCGCCGGAAGAGCTCCTTCTTGGGGACCGACGGCTCTCGACGCTCCATGCCCTGAAAGTACTGCTCGAAGAGCGCACGCAGCCGATCGAGACGGGTCTCGCACTCCTTCAGGGCTATCTCGAACTCTTGCGCGTCCATCCCGGGGCTCTGACCTCTAGAGTGGCTCGATCACCAAGTTGTCGAACCAGAGGTCCGATTCCCAGTTGTTGAAAGCAAAGTGGTCGTGGCCGCGCCCCTCGAGGGGCTCGTCGTCCTCCATGGTGGCGATGAGTTCGTCATCGACGAAGAACGTCACGGTGTCTCCGAGGCGCTCCACCTTCAGATGATAGACCTGACTCTGGACGACCGTCTTCTGCTGCCCCACGACTCGGTCGTCCCCGTGCTCATCCATGCGTGCGAGCACATTCCTCGAGTTGCCCCACCCACCAAAGATGAAGACATAGCTGGTGGCCGTGTAGCTATCGGAGGTCGCTCGGGACGACCCGTCGCCCCACACCTCGAGCTTGATGTCTCCCTCCGAGGACTCGCTGCGCACGTCGACCGTGACCCGGGCGTCCCGGGGCAGGACCCGGCGGAGCCACAGGGGTTTGTTCCGCGCTCCGCGGATGTGCAGCTCGCCATCTCGAATCTCGTAGCTGCCGCCGGTGTTGTGCCAGATGTCCCCGAGGCTTTCCCGCTCGAAGTCATCACGAAAACCGTCGGCGCCGATCCCTGGGTCTCCCTGGGGTGTGCACCCGAGGACCGAGGAGACGACGAGAGCGAGGGCTGGCCAGAAACGCAACATCACGCGCCCATTCTTAGCAGATCCGCGGCGTGCACCAAAAGCGTCACCGTCCAATAGACGTGACTTGGGGCAAATGGGGACCAAGAGCGCCGTCGAATCAATGATTGGCGGCGCGTTCCAGGGCCTGGGATGCGTTCGACATCGCGCTTCGGACAGCTCCCTGAAGCGCCCTCTCGGCCAGCCGCTTCTCTTGCTCGGCGCGCTGGGCGCGGTCCCGGCGCCTCGGCTCGGTCCCGGTCGCGGCTCCCCGAAGCTCGCCTCGAAGGCTTCGACGCCGACCATCGAGGAGCATCAGGCTGATCTCACAGCGGACCGAAACGTCCCGCCCGCGGCGGTTGCGTTGCACCTCCGCGATGCTGCCGTCGAGACGTAGGCTCGGCAGGCGCCGGCGCCGCATCTCGCGGCGAGCCCGGTCGTCGAGGTGTATCTCCGACTGCATGACCGCCACGCCGCGGAGTACCCGGAGCGCCCGAGTCACCTCGGCACGCAGGGTGGTTTCGAGCCCATTGCCCTCGAAGTTGGAACGATTCTCCATGTCGCCGAGGGTCACGACATAACGCACCCGGGGCCATTGGATCCGATCGGCGCGCGGCATGATCGAGATGGTCGGAGCGGCTCCGTAACGCCTCGATCTCGAAGAGCCGGGAGTGGACGACTCGGCCGCCGCCGCGGCGGCGCGCGCTTCTTCGATTGACGAGATCGAGCGACCGACCTGCATGCGCACAGCCGCCGACGAGTCGCGACGGGCGGTTCGGAGAGCGGGCAAGGCCCGCGGCGAGGCGATGCGCCCGAGGGCCGTCGCAGCGGCGGCGCGCACCGCGGGGTTTGGATCGTGGAGAGCACCGGAGAGCGCGGGCACGGCGCGCGCGTCGCGGAGATTGCCGAGGCCAAACGCAGCCTGGACCCTCAATCGAAAATCCGAGCGTCGGTTCGAAAGATGCCTGGTGAGGGCGGCTCGGTCTTGCGCGTGGGTCGGCGCTACCGACGCGGCCAGGCCTACGACGACGGCGAGCGCCACGGCGATGACCGCGGGAACGCGACGAACTCTGAATGTGAAACCACGGGGCATCGGACGTTCGATGATTAATCATGCGGAGACCGGACGCAGAACGTCAACGGTCTGTCGCAAATCGACGTCGGCGGCGCGCAACTATTCACGCGCCGCGGGGGTCACTCGGCGGCCGGCGCAGGATCCGCGCCCCGAGGGGCATCCGTGCTCCCCTGTGCTCCATCATCCGACGTTGGACTACGCGTGACCACCACTCGGTTGCCCCGCGCGGCGCTGTCGGTGACGACTTCCACCGAGTCCGCGGGGACCCCCCGCTCGGTGAGGGCGCTCGTCAGCGAGGTGCGCCGCGCCTCTTCGTCCGCGGCTATCGCGACCTTCACGGGCCCCCCGAGGGCGATGATGTGGCGAGCGAGCTGGTCGACCGCATTGGTGCTGCCGGCGACGATCGCGCCGTCGCGACCAAAACGGACGTTTCCAGTGACACGGACATCTTCGGATGCCCGCTCTCCTTGGAGGCGCCACAGGCTGCGCCCTCCCCGGTCGGGGCACCCGTCGTCGTCATCGACGCCGTTGATGGTCTCCTGCTCGTCGGCGCACTGGTCATCGGCGTCGAGGACCCCGTCGTGGTCGTTATCCGGGTCCGGACAACCGTCTTCGTCTTCGAAACCGTCCATGTCTTCGGCGTCGTTCGGGCACTGGTCGGCTTCGTCGAGGATGCCGTCGCCGTCGTTGTCCGGGTCCGGGCAGCCATTTTCGTCTTCGAATCCGTCCATGTCCTCGGCTTCGTTCGGACACTCGTCGGCGTCGTCGAGGATGCCGTCGCCGTCGTTGTCGGGGTCAGCGCAGCCGTCTTCGTCCTGGAAGCCGTCCACGTCCTCTTCCTGGTCCGGACACTGGTCTACCGCCGCAACGACACCGGCGACGCAGCCCGGGTCGGTGCAGCCGTCTTCGTCGTCGTCACAACCTTCCTCGGCGGCGACATTCGGGCAGCGGTCGTCGGGGTCGGGGATGAGGTCGTTGTCGTTGTCGGGGTCGAGACAACCGTCGCTGTCCTCGAAGCCGTCAAAGTCCTCCGGGAGGAACGGGCACTCGTCCCGGTCATCGGGAATGTGGTCGTTGTCCGCATCCCGAACCCGGGGTGCCCAGTGAATATGGAGCATTCCGCGGAAGGCCGGGGAACCGACGCCGCCGGAGAACCCCGTGCCGGCAACCGCAGTGAAGGCGAGGTCACCGCGGATGAGTCGGAGGCCGATGTCCCCCTCGATGGCCATCTGAGGCCCGGTGAAGTCGGCGGTATCGTGGATGCCGCGGACCTCGAGGATGCTGAGGAAGTCGCTGGTGACGGGGATCGGAATCTTCAAGCCGACGCCGAACTCGAGCTCGTCCTCGAAGCGCGTGCCGAGGATCGTTTGAGGTTCGGTGCGGTGACGCCAGATGGCTTGGCCGCCGATGCCGGCGCCAAAGACGTGGAAGTCGGCGATGAAGCCGAACTCGGTGGTGACTCCCTCTTCGCTAGCGAAAGAATCGTCGGATCCCCACGGCGCCGTGATCGCGCCATGCATCGCGACCCCTTCGCCCTCGTTCCGCTCGCGGTCGATCGTAGAGTCCTCACCCAGGAAGCGATAGCGCAGGATGAGTCGGGGGTCGGAAAGGGCGGTGCTCGGGATGGACCCGAGGCCGTCCATCAGCGGGTCCGAGTTCGTATCCTGATAGACCACCAGGGGCACATCCACGCCGAGGGCCCAGCGACCGCCGAGGCCGATCTGAAAGAGGAAGTTCCCGCCAACCCGGTGATCGATGATCCCGACGTCCGGGGACTTCACCTTCAGGGGGTCGATCGAGTAGTTCATGACGAGGCCGAAGTTCCACCGGCCGGGACCGGGGGTTCGGGTCGCTTGAATGCCGAGGAAACCCTGGGCGTCGAGAGCGGGGCTGAATCGCTCGATGTCGACGCCTCGCCCCTGGGCCGCTGCCGGGGAAACCGAGATCGTCAAGAACGCCGCCACGAGGGCGACCGATGCGAAGATATGATGGCGTGCCAAGCGTATTCCTCCCCAGATCGCCGGAGCATACGCGAAAGCGACGGTGGACGTGAATTCTCAGAGGCCACTCTCGGAACGCGCCGGCGATGCTATCCTCGCGGTCCCCATGGTCGCCAAAGACGACGACTCCCACCACCGGCGGGCAAAGCGGCAATCGGTCACCCTCGAGATTCGGGTTCGCCGCGACCACCCCGGGGCGGCCCTGACCCACGTGGGGCGGACGTCCGATCTCGGCCTCGGCGGCGCATTCGTCGAATGCGAGACCCTATTGCCCGTGGGGACCCCGATCCGGGTCTCCATCAAAGCCCCGACGGCGTGGGAGCCCCTCGAAATTGCGGGGGAAGTCCGTTGGGTCGTCGATAGTTCGGAGGACGGGCCGACCGGCTTCGGTGTACGCTTCGCCTCCCTCGGGGGCCCCGAGGCCACCGCGCTTTACGAGCTCATCAACCACAGCGCCTTCGAGTGACCCGCGAGAACCTCACGGACAGCGCCACCCCCCCGGCGTCACCGGCCGCCGATCCCATGATCGGGACCGTCATCGACGAGCGGTACCGCGTCGAGGGATTGCTCGGCGAGGGCGGCATGGGGTCGGTCTACGTCGCCGAACACCTCAAGCTGCACAAGCGGGTGGCCCTGAAGGTCATCCACCCGGAGTTCGCCGGAGACGGGGAGCTCGCCGCGCGCTTCGCCCGGGAGGCCATGGCCAGCGCCCAGCTCGACCATCCCCATGTGGCGAGCGCCCTCGATTTCGGGACCCTCCCCGAAGGCAGCGCCTACCTCGTGATGGAGCTCGTCAGGGGCGAGAGCCTGAGCAACCTGATCGAAGACGGGAATGCACTGCCCTGGGCCCAGGTGTGCGACGTCGGGGCACAAATCGCCGATGCCCTCACGGCGGCCCACGCCGCTGGCATCGTTCACCGGGACCTCAAGCCCGACAACGTACTGCTCGAACCCCGGGACGACGGCTCACTGCTCGCGAAGGTCCTCGACTTCGGCATCGCCCGGGTCATGACCGAGGGCAAGAAGGCTCCTGCGGGAGCCGCCCCCGGGAAGAGCCTCACCCGGGTCGGCACCGTCATGGGCACCCCCGGGTACATGGCTCCCGAACAGGCGATGGGCGAAGAGGTCGACTTTCGTGCCGACCTCTATGCCCTCGGAGTGTGCCTGTGGGAGCTCCTCGTCGGCCAGAAGCTCTACGACGGGCACGACCTGACCGCGATCGTCACGCAGCAGCTCACGGTAACGCCCCAGGACGTGGTGGCGGCAAGCGACGACACGACGATGCCCAAGGATCTCGGTGCCCTCGTCGGGGCGCTGCTTTCGTCGAAGCCGGCGGACCGCCCGGGCTCGGCGTCGGTCGTTCGCGACCTCCTCCGGCAACACGCGATCCGCGCCAGCTTCACCGATATGCCGGCGGAGGGTGTCGACCCCACCGGCCGCATACCGACGACCCGAGGCGCCCCGGACAAGGCGCCCGGCCCCGGCAAGGCGGCCGCCCCCGGCACGGCGCCAACGATGCTCGCCACGCCGGAGGCTCAGCTCCCGACGAAGGCAATCGCTGTCGGTTGCGCTGGCATAGCCGCCCTCGCGCTCCTCGTGACCATCGCCACCGTGGCCTTCGGCGGCGGCGACGATCCCGCGGACCCGAAGTCGACCGAAGACTCCCCCGGGCTCATCGGCGAACTGCTCAGCCCCGCGGCGCCGATCCCGCCGGCGGTGATCGAGCGCGTCGGGGCCATGCAGTCCGAACAGCGCCTCCGGGACCGACGGCGAGCGGCACGGTGGCTCATCGGCCACGAGCCAGTGAGCGAGGTGCCGGACTGGGCGCGCATCACGGCGAAGATGATCGACACCCGGGTATGCGACGAAAAGCAGGCGCTCCTCGCCGAGCTGGTGGACCTCGACGCCGAGGAGGCGCTGCCCACCGTGATGCGCATGTACCGCGCGCCCCGAAACCAATGCGGCAACCTGTTCAACCGTAGAGATTGTTTCGGCTGCATGCGTGAAGACATCGAGTCGGCGGTCGAGGACCTAGGGGGAGACCTGGACGACCCGGACGAGGACTAGGGCAATGCCGTTCACTCACGCCATTCGCCGGCTTTCGTCCTCGGGACCGACCTCGAAATACCTTTGGTATTCCTTCGGCCCGCCCCTGCGGTCGCGCTCGGCGACTGACGCAATTGAACGGCATTGGGTCTAGGAGGGGCGATGGCGTTCCTCTATCGCGCTCTCCGCCGCGGGCTGACTCTTGGCCTCGAACTCTACTTCGTCGACATCAAGTCCACGGGGAAGCGACACATCCCGGCAGAGGGCCCGGTGATCTTCGCGGCGAATCACCCGAACTCGATCATGGACACGGTCGTCCTGGGCTCCCAGACGACGCGGACCATCTGCTACCTCGCCCGAAGCGGTCTCTTCGACAACCCGGCGGTGTCGTTGCTCTTCCGAAACGCCGGCGTCATCCCCCTCTACCGGCGCCAAGATGGCCCGCAAGATGGCTCCGCTCCCGACAATGCCAACGCGGACTCCTTCCGGGCCGCCTACGAAGTCCTCGAGGGAGGCGGCACGATCGGGATCTTCCCCGAAGGGCGAAACGCGCCCGAGCGCCACGTCCGAGAGATCAAGACCGGCACGGCGCGAATCGCCCTCGGCGCGGAGGCCAAAAACGACTGGACCCTGGGCGTGAAGATCATCCCCGTGGGCCTCAATTTCGAGGATCGGGACCGCTACCTCACCCGGGTTCTGGTGCGCTTCGGCGAGCCGATCGACACCCGTGACTTCCGCGCCGCCTTCGAAGCCGACGAACGCGAAGCGGCCCGGGAGATGACGGACCGCATTCAGGAGGGCATTCGAGCCGAGGCCGTCCACGTGCACGAAGAGCACCACGCCGAACTGGTTCGCGACATCGCCGAACTCTACTCCGCGACGATCCTCGAAGAGGTGATGGGCCGCATGCCAGACGTGCGCGGGCAGCGGCGCAAGATGCTCGACCGCCTCAAGGGCGTGACCCAACCGAAGGAACATCTCGACGACCTCATGGTGGCCCAGCAGGCCATCGCCGACGCGGTGAGCTATTTCGAGGCGGAGCGGCGAGAGACCGTCGAGCGCCTGCAACGCACGATTCGCCGCCACAAAGAGCACCTGGCCCAGGTCAGCCTCCATCGAGACTTCCTGGACCGTCCTCCGAAGACCCTGTCGGCGCGCCGTGAAGCATTGAAGATGACCCTCTACGCCGTCGCCCTCGGCCCCGTTGCGCTCTACGGCCTGGTGCACGCGTTCATTCCCCAACGCATCACCCGGCGCTTCGTCATGCGAGCCCCTGACGAAGCGATGCGAGCCATCACCGCCATCGTCGCCGGCACCGGGATCCACGGGGCCTTCTACGCGCTCTTCGGTTACTTCGCCTACGCCGCGTCGGGCTCCTGGGTCGTGACCACGGCCTATCTCATGACGCTGCCCTTCGCCGGTATGTGGTGGATCCGCTACCGGCGACAGCTCGCCCGCTACTCCAGCCGCATCGTGACTCGCACCCTCTTCTCCTCGAACAGGCGCCTCGTACGCAAGCTGGTGATCGAAAGGGAGCAGATCCTCCTCGAGCTCGACCAACTGCGCCGCGACTACCAGGCACGGCCGCACGCCGAGGGTGCCGAAGGTGCCGGCGAGGCTCCCGCCTCGACAGCGCCGAGCTGAGTTGCTAACAGCGTGCGGGCGATGCTCCAGATCCACGAGCGCGGCGACGCGGCCTACGACGAAGCTCTCCAAGCGCTCTCACGGCGCGGCGACGCCGACCTCGAGCGGGTCGAGCCCGCGGTCCGGGAGATCCTCCGGGCCGTCCGCGAACGCGGCGACGAAGCCCTTCGCGAGCTCACCGAGCGCTTCGAGGGGCGAGCCCTCGAGGCCGTCCGCCTCGACGACGATCATTGGCGCGCCGAGGCCGCCCAGGCCCCCGCCGAAGTGCAGGAAGCCCTCGCCGCGGCCGCGGAGCGCATCCGCCGGTACCACGAACACCAACGCGACACCGGCTTCCGCTACGAAGAGGACGGCATCGTCCTCGGCCAAAGGGTCCGGCCGGTCCGCGCCGCCGGCGTCTACGCCCCCGGCGGTAAGGCCCGCTATCCATCGACGGTGTTGATGACCGCCATCCCGGCGTCGGTCGCCGGCGTGCCGCGCATCGTCCTCGCGACTCCCCGGCCGACTCCGGAAGTCCTCGCCGCCGCCGCCATCAGCGGCGTGACCGAGGTCGTCGACCTAGGCGGTGCCCAGGCCATCGGAGCCCTCGCCTACGGGACATCCTCCGTCGAGCGCGTCGACAAGGTCGTCGGCCCCGGCAACATCTACGTCGCCTGCGCCAAGCGCCTGGTCTTCGGCGTGGTGGACATCGACTCGATCGCCGGTCCGAGCGAAATCCTCGTCGTCGCCGACGACGAGGCGAGGCCCGCCGTGGTCGCCGCCGACCTGCTCTCCCAGGCCGAACACGATGAAGACGCCTACCCGCTGCTGATCACCCTCAGCCGGGCCCAGGCCGACCGAGTAGACGAGGAGGTCGGGGCGCAACTCGCGGACCTTCCCAGGCGGTCGATCGCCGAGGTTTCGGTCCGGGACAAGGGCTTCTGTTTCGTCGTCGGCGACCTCCAAGAGGCGGCGCGGGTGGCGAGCACCCTGGCGGCGGAACACCTGGCCCTCCAGGTGCGCGAGCCCGAGGCGCTCTTCGAAGAAATCGACGCCGCCGGGGCGGTCTTCCTCGGAGACCACACGCCGGAGGCCGCCGGGGACTACGCCGCCGGCCCGAGCCACGTACTGCCCACCGGCGGCGCCGCGCGCTTCGCCTCGCCCCTCGGCGTGTACGACTTCGTCGTGCGCACCTCGTTGATTCGTTACTCCGAGGACGCCATCCACGCCCAGGCCGACCTCCTCGAAACCCTCGCGCGCCTCGAGGGCCTCGAAGGGCACGCCCGGGCCGTTGCCGCACGCCGCTGAGCGAGTTTGCTGAGAGAATCACCGATGGATCCCAAGACGCACCACCGCTTCCTCGAATACATCGAACTCTGCGAGGGCTTCCTCCGGGGCGGCATGCAGAAGCTCGACCGGGATTCGTTCCCGCCCCTCGACGCCGAGTACCAGGTCCTCTTCGCCCTCGAACGGAAGGGCCTCCTGGACGCCGAACAGGCGCGGCGAATCGTCGTCCTGCGCCGGATATTGCTCCGAGACTGATGCGAGACTGATGCGAGACAAATGAAGCAAGGCGTCAACCCATCGACGGTGGCCGCCGTCGCCAAGCTCCTCGCAGGAGCCAAGAGCGCCCTCTTCATCACCGGAGCGGGTCTCAGCCAGGACTCCGGGCTGCCGACCTACCGGGGCGTCGGCGGGCTCTATGAAGCTCGAGACACCACCGACGGAATCCCCATCGAGGAGGCCCTCTCGGGCCCGATGTTCCGCAAGCGCCCGGAGCTCGTCTGGAAGTACCTCGACCAAATCGGCAAGAACTTGCTCGGGGCACGTCCGAATCGCGGCCACGAAGTAATCGCCGAGCTCGAGCGGCGCATGAGTCGAGTCTGGACCCTCACCCAAAACGTCGACGCCTTCCACGGGCAGGCGGGGTCACACAACGTCATCGAGATTCACGGCGACGTGCATCGCCTGCACTGCACGATGTGCCCCCATCGAGAGCTTGTGCTCGATTGGAGCGAGCTCGACATACCGCCAGACTGTCCCCAGTGCGCCTCCGTCCTTCGGCCCGAGGTGGTGCTCTTCGGGGAGATGCTCCCGGACGACGCCATCCGCACCCTCAACCGCGAGCTCGACCGCGGCTTCGACGTCGTGCTCTCGATCGGCACGTCGAGCCTCTTCCCGTACATCGCCGAGCCGGTGCTGATGGCGGAGCGTGCCGGCATCCCGACGGTCGAGATCAACCCCGGGGTGACCGACATCTCGGACGTCGTCACTCACAAGCTCAGCGGCCGGGCGGCGCCGGTGCTGGATGCGATCCTCGACGCATACCTGGGGCTCCTCGACGGATGACCTTCAACGACGAGGGCCCTCCCAATTTCGTGCCGCCGCCCCCGGCGGACCCGCGGGCCTCACGTCGCCGCCCGCCCCGGTCGAGGCTGTGGATACCGGTGTGGCTCACCGCCCTGTCGGGGATCGTCGTGGGAGGGGCCCACTACCTGGCAGTCGATCCGGTGTATCCCTTGGTCGTCGCGAACATGGTGCTCCCGTGGCTCGCCGGAGCGGCGATCGTGGGGTTCGCCGCCTCGGTATTCGGACGCCAAGGCATCCTCATCCCGTTCGCCCTCCTCGGGGCCCTGGCCGCGTCGTGGCCGGTGGCACAAGAGCGCCTGCCGAAAAACGCGACCTATCCCGAGGGCTTGCCCTTCCGAGTGGTCACCGCAAATCTCTACGTTGGCAATACGAACCATTCGGGGGCCATCGCCTCTCTCCTCGGGGCCAACGCCGACGTAATCTGCCTCCAAGAAGTGACCCACGGCTGGGCGGTGAGCCTCGAGGCCATCGATGTCACAGCCGCCTATCCGCACCAGCACGTGCTTCCTGAGGACTCGCCCTTCGGCATCGCGCTGCTCTCTCGGCTGCCCCTCGCGAACGTCGAGGAGTACTCCCTGGCCGACCTACCCCAGCTGCGCGCCACCGTCGACGTCGAGGGCACGGCGGTCGAAGTCCACTGCGTGCACCTCATGCCGCCTTTCACGCCGGACCTCTACGCCGTGCACCACCGGGGCGGCGACGAACTGCTCACGATGCTCGCCGCTCGGACCGTAGATGCAGGCCCCATCGTGGTCGCCGGAGACTTCAACTCCACGCCCTACAACGCTCTCCATCGCCAGCTCACGGCGACCCTCGAAGACGCCTGGATCGCCGGGGAAGACGGCTTCGGCCACACCGCCCCGGCGAAGCTATTGGCGATCCCCCCGATGCGCGTCGACCACGTCTACGTCGGAGCAGGCGCCCGCTCCATGGGGGGAGAGCTCCTGCCGGGCAGCGGCTCGGACCACTACCCCGTCGCCATCGACCTCGCCATCCCTCGACAGATGGCCAGCCCCTAGTGCGGGCTCCAAAGCCACTGAAGGTTTCTCGCTCGTTCCGCGGCTCCCCCGCGACGTCAGGAAACCTCGAAAATGCTGTGCATTTCCATCGCCTTCCTTCCTTGCGGGGAAACCGCGGTCCGTCGCGATACTCCCTTCCGTGACTCTGCACCCCACACTAGGTTAAGGACCCGCCATGCCGTCACGCCCTCGCAAATACTGGCTCATGAAGAGCGAGCCCGACGTCTACTCGATCGACCACCTCGCCAAAGACGGCAAGGCCGAGTGGGACGGGATTCGCAACTACCAGGCCCGCAACTTCATGCGCGACGAGATGAAGGTGGGCGATCTCGTGATCTTCTATCACTCGAACGCGAAGCCCCCCGGCGCCGCCGGCGTCGCCCGGGTCGCCAGCGCGCCCTACCCCGACCCCACTCAGTTTCAAAAGAAGTCCAAGTACTTCGATGCGAAGTCATCGAAGGACGACCCGCGATGGATCCTGGTCGACGTGGAGTTCGTCGAACGTTTCGACGAGCTCGTCGGCCTCGGGGATCTCAAGGGCGACCCGGCCCTCGAAGGCATGTTGCTGATCCAGAAGGGCCAGCGCCTCAGCATTCAGCCCGTCGACAAGAAGCACTTCAAACGCGTCCTGACCGTCGCCGGCGCGAAGACCAAGGTCAGCTGACCCGCGCCCCGGGGCTCACGATACGCGAGCGACGACGCAGGTGATGTTGTCCGAGGCGCCGTTGATCCAGGCCCGCTGGACCAGCTGTTCGGCGGCGAGCTTCGGGTCGAAGGCCGCGAGGACCTCGGCGATGTCGCCATCCTCGACGACGTCCGTGAGGCCGTCGCTGCAGATCATGAACGTATCGCCGGAGAGCGCCTCTTCGAGGCGGACGTCCGGGCGAGACGCGCCGGGCACGCCGACGGCGCGGGTGATCATGTTCTTGTTGACCGTCATGCCCGCCGCGATCCCGCCCGCCGCGAGGAGCTCGGCGTAGAGCGAGTGGTCCTCGGTCATGGCTTGGAGCAGGCCCCGGCGCATCCGGTAGACGCGGCTGTCTCCGACGTGGGCGATGAGGGCCCCGCCATCGCGGATGAGCACGGCGGCGACAGTCGTCCCCATGCCTTGGAGGCGACCATGGCGGCGCCGTTCGACATCGTGGCTCGCCTGACGGATCGCGAGACGCATCATGTCCTCGGCGACCGTGCGACCGCCGGAACCGGCGGTGCGCATGCCGACATCGCCGTTCACGCCCACGATGTCATAGAAGCGGTGTAGACCTTCGGTCGTGGTCGAGGAGGCGATCTCGCCCCCCTCGTAGCCGCCCATCCCGTCAGCGACGACGTAGAGCCCGAGCTCATCGCTCACGAGGAGGGAGTCCTCGTTGTTGCTGCGTCCTCCGATATGACTGCTGCCGAATCCGCGAGAGCCCACGTCGTCCTCCTGGTTCGGGGGAACTCGTTTGCGAACACCGTGCCGAGTGCAAAAAGCCGCTGTCCCGGCACGACTGTCGTGAAATCACTCCGGTTTTTGAGCAGACATGTCCCTCTAAGTGGACAGAACAGCCGCCACTTTGGTGGATAGTGGCGCCGATTATGCTCACTGCACTGTCCGCCTACGCCCCGTCGATAGCCGGGTCCACGAGGCCGAAGAACGAGAGGGCCTCCCAAGTGATGCGGTCGATCGACGCCCCGAGGCGGTGGTCATCATCGACTTCGATGAGTTCGATCCCCGGGTGGTCCGCCACGTAGCTCCGAGATGTCTCGATCGGCACGGTCTCGTCCCGCGTGCCGTGGATGATGAGCGTCGGGCAGGGAACGGAGGGGCGCCCCGGCTGGCGCAGGGACTCGATGTAGAAGCCGTAGTGGACCGGGGCGTACACGCCGGAGGCGTCCGGCATATAGAGCTCACCCTCGCTGCCCCACTTGGCCATCTTCTCGGAGCCGAGCATGGCGGGCCAGCGGTCGCGCAGGTCGAAACCCGGGCAGAGCAGGACCAGGCGCTCGACCCTGGCAGGGTGCATCTCGGCCCACCGGGCGGCGAGCCAGCCGCCGAGGCTCGACCCGATGAGGCACCAACGCGCGCCATCGTCCGCGGCCCGGTTCCGGTGCATCGCGTCGAGGGCGCCGAGGCAGGCGTCGTGGCTGAGCCCTTCGAAAGCCGGCTGGTTGAGGTCCGGGAGCTCGAAGTCGTGACCCCGATCCCGAAAGGCTTTGGCGAGGGCGACACCTTTGGTCGCCTTGGGGCTCGAGGCGAAGCCGTGCAGGTAGGCGTAGCGAAGGGGGCGGCCGTCGTCATCCATCTTCACGAAGGTACGGGGCTCTTCGGCCTTTGGGTACCGTAGGGGTCAGTCGAGGGCCGAGGACTCACGCTCCCGAATGACCTCCACCTCACGTAGAATCGGCGCCGTGCCCAAGTACCCCACGCGCTTCGAGAACCTCCGCGACCTCGCCCGCCTTCCTTGGTTCGACGTCTCGGAGGGGCGCCTCGTGGTCGCCGACCCGGCCGTCCCCGAGGCTATCGACATGCACACCCACCTGGCGCTCGCGTATCTCAGGCCGACGCAGATCGATCTGAGCCGCGCGCCGCGCCCGACCGAGCACTACCTGCCGGAGGGCCGTACCCTCGACCTCGACGTGTACCTGAACCGCAATTTCTCCCCCGACGACATGGGCAAGATGACCCGTGACCTCTCCCTCGGTGCGCTGCGCTCTGGCGGGATGCGGGCAACCCACACGATTCCGAACCTGGTGCGCGAGATGGGGGAGCTCAGGATCCACCAAAGCGTATTGCTGCCCATCGACTGGCCCCGGGGCTTGTCCGACAACGCTCGCACCTGGATGCGGGCAGCCGAGGGACAAGACGACATCATCGCCTTCGGCTCCGTGCATCCCTTCGACCGGGACATCGAGGCGAAGCTCGACCAACAGCAGGCGATGGGCGCCCGTGGCATCAAGGTTCACCCGGCGGTGCAACTCGTAAGACCCGACGGCAAACGTTGCATGGCGCTCTACCGCGCATGCGGCCAACGAGACTTGCCAGTGTTCTTCCACTGCGGGCCAGTGGGCATCGAGAGCCGCTTCCAGCGCTACCTCTCGCAGGTGCGTCACTACGAACGCGCCATCGCCGAGAGCCCGGGGACGCAATTTGTCCTGGGGCACTCGGGCGCTCTTCAGATGGAAGAGGCCCTCGCCTTCGCCCACCGATACGACAACGTCTGGCTCGAACTCGCGTCGCAGTCAGTGACCAACATACGACGCTTGGTCGATGACGCCCCGACCGACCGAGTGGTCTTCGGGACCGACTGGCCCTTCTATCACCAGGCCACGGGCCTCGCGAAGGTGCTGATCGCGACCGACGGCGACCTCGACGCCCGACGTCGTGTGCTTCACGACAACGCCGCCGCGTTGCTGCACCTCGGGGCGGCCCGTCCCTAATCGGCAGGGTCCGCCACCGCGGCGCGTTCTTCAGGTCTCGCCGGCGCTGAACCGAACCGTCGTCACGACGCCGTTGTCGAAGTAGAAGATGTACAAATCTTCCCAGGCCTCGGCCCCGGCCGCGGCGTACCAGTTCGCGTCGAGGTGTCCGATACGGAACGAGTTGGACCCGGCGTTTGCTTCCAGCAACTCGACGAATCCGGGGGCGAGGTCGTAGCTGACGGCCTGGCGGTCGAAGGCGGCGACGTCGGTCTCGGCGTTGGTCTGCCAGAGGCTCGGCATGTCCTCGGCCTGTCGGACCGAGTCCACGACCCAGGCGAGGGTGACCGCCTCGCCGGAGGTCGGGGCGATGACCTCTGCGGTGACGGCGGACGCTCCGCAGCACGCGCTCTCGGTCGCCTCGAGGCGGGCGTCGATGTCTGCGCCGAGGCCGCCGCGATAACGGAAGCCGAGAGGGTCCGTGTCCTCCGGAAACGCGGGGTCGAGGGCGGTGACGCAAGCGGGCAAGACGGTGTCACGATAGGCGTCGAAGCCGGCCAGGCACCAAGCTTCGATGCTGGACGAGGCCCCGCAGACCGTCTCGAAGTGAATGTCGTCGGCGGCGTCGGTGCACGCCGTGAACCCTTCTCGGCGGGTGTCCGTGTAGTCCCCCTCGGCGATCCACTCATTGACGCATTCGTAGATGCTTTCTTCGACGCTCCCGGGACAGGTCACGGGAACCTCGACGTCCAGGCAGTCACCGGTCAGGCAGGTGGCTTCGAGGTTGTAGGAACCTCGGCCGATCCCGTCGTGGGTACCCACGACCACCAGATAGTCGCCGGTCTCGGGAAATTCGAGGTCGTCGAGGCGGCTGAGGCTTCCCCAACCGGCGTCATCGTCCGTCGCCAGGCGAGATTGGTAGCCGCCAGACCCGTAGGGGCCGTAGACGTACAAGACGGTGTCGAGGCCCCGAACGGTCCCCCGCTGGGTAACTTCAACCCGTAGCCTCGAGCCGCCCCGAGTACGCAGCCGAAATCCCTGGTACTCGAAGTCTTCGGTGAACTCCCCGCCATCCTCCGCGACGAGCCCATCGACGGTCTCGGCCAGGACGAGCTCGCCCTCGATCGACACCCGATCGGAGAAGTCGGCCTTGCCCGCGACATCCGGGCCCGGCAGGCCCGGGCCCTTCAATTCTGCGGCACACCCGCCGAGGGCGAGCGCGATCATCATCCCGAGGGCTACTCTGGTCGTCGTCATCATGGTGGTTCTCCGGCGCGGCCGTGGCCGATAACGCCGAAGTGCCAGAGCCATGCCAACGGAGGGCCGCGAAAACTGTAACGTTTCGGGCGCACCGGCCGGCTAGTCCGTGAGCCACTTGGCTAGGGCCGTAGGCCTCTCGTGAGATTGATCCCCAGTGCCTCGGGGTCGTCGTTCGGCCCGGCCCGGGCGGTGCCCGCGAGTGGCCAATCCCCCGACCCTGCGTTACAAGTGCCGGCCCATGACTTTGCGCCTGTACAACACCCTCACGAGCCAAAAAGAGACCTTCGAGCCGGCGGATCCCGACCTCGCCCGGATCTACTACTGCGGCCCGACGGTGTACGACTACGCGCACCTCGGCCACGCCCGGTCCGCGATCGTCTACGACATCCTGGTGCGTCACCTCCGGGCCAACGGCACCAAGGTCCTCTTCGTCCGCAACGTCACCGACATCGACGACAAGATCATCAAGCGCAGCGTCGAGAACGGCGAGGAGCCGGCCGAGCTCGCGAAGCGCTTCGAGGCGGCCTACCAAGAAGACATGCGGGCGGTGGGCAACATCGACCCGGACATCGAGCCCCGGGTCAGTGAGCACCTGACCGACATCCACAAGCTCATCCAGCGCCTCATCGACAACGGCTCGGCCTACGAGGCCGGCGGCGACGTCTACTTCCGGGTCAAGTCCTTCAAAGACTACGGCAAGCTGAGCCATCGCAAGATGGAGGACCACCAGTCGGGCGCGAGCGGCCGGACCGCGGACACCGAGCAAGCCAAGAAGGAGAGCCCCGAGGACTTCGCCCTCTGGAAGGGCAACGCCGGCGACGGGCCGAGCTGGTCCTCCCCCTGGGGCGAAGGCCGCCCCGGCTGGCACATCGAGTGCTCGGCGATGAGCATGGCCCACCTCGGCGACAGCTTCGACCTCCACGGCGGCGGCCTCGACCTGGTCTTCCCGCACCACGAAAACGAAATCGCCCAGAGTGAAGCCGCGACCGGCAAGCCGATGGCGAAGTACTGGATGCACAACGGCTTCATCGAGGTGAACAAAGAGAAGATGTCGAAGAGCCTCGGCAACTTCTTCACTGCCCGGGAGCTCTACAAGCGCGTCGAGCCCGAGGCCGTCCGGTGGTTCAACCTCACCTGCCACTACCGGGCGCCGCTGAACCTCGACTGGACCGTCGACGAGGAAGGCAACATCACGGGCTTCCCGCAGTTCGAGGAGGCCGAGCGCCGCGTCGAATACCTCTACAACGCCAAGAAGCGCCTCGCCGACATCCCCGCAAAGCGCATCGTGCCCCGCGACGACGCGCTGCCCGAAGAGCTCGGCGAGTTCCCGGCGAAGCTCGCGGCAGCCCTCGACGAAGACCTCAGCTTCCCGGCCGCCCTCGCCGAGGCGAGCGCCTTCCTCAAGGCCGTCAACGACCTGACCGAGAAGGCCAAGGGCAAGAAGGGCAAGGCCCCTTTGAGCTGGGTCGAGGCCGCCAACCTGGGCTTCGAGCGCCTCGACGCCGAGCTCGGCCTCGGGACCAAGGATGCAGACGCAGTCCTCCTCGGCATCCGCGACCGCCGCGCCGCGGCCAAGGGCATCGAAGCGGCCACCGTCGAAGCCAAGATCGCCGAGCGAGCCCAGGCCCGCGCCGACAAGGACTTCGAACGCGCCGACGCCGTGCGCGGCGAACTCACCGCGATGGGCGTCGAGCTCCTCGACTCCCCCGAGGGCACGGTCTGGACGGTCAGCTGACCCTGGGCGCGGTCCGGGTGTTATCCTCAGAGATGGAGGAGGACGCCATGCAACGGCGTAAGCGCGCGGAGAAACGAGCACGGCTCCTGGTGCTGGCAGCCCTGCCCCTGGTCGCGACGGTGATCACCACCGGGGTCGTCGCCCAAGATGCTCAGCCCACCGATCTGCAGACCATCGACCTGGGAGGGGACGCTTCGGTCACGCTGAGCCCAACGCGATGCCACTTCGGCACCGACCTCCTCAATTGCCGGGTGTGGCATCCCTCGGGGTTCGAGTTCGGCGAATGGCAAACTGTCCTCGAATCCTCGTACGCCTTCGCTCGAGTTCCCTGGACCGGTCGAATCGTCGCGGTCTTTCGGAATGCGGGCTCCGTGGACGGGAGATCCGGGACCCCATCGGGTGTGCTCTACACGGACGATCTAGGCGCGACGTGGCAGGCAGGGCCGTGGCGATGGGCACAGGCGGCTCGCGCCCTCGCCTTCGACCCCGCGTCCAACTTCGGCATCGCCGCCGGGGACGGGGGTCACGTTTGGAGCACCGAGGACGGCGGAGAAACGTGGAGAACGCGCAGATCGGCCGCGGGCATCGCCTATACCCAGGTCGCCGTCATCGGCCGGGTCTGCGTGCTCGTGGACGAAAACGGAACCATCTGGCGCTCGCGTGATGGCGGCTTCTCCCTCGACACCCTCACTCGCAGCCGTGACATCACGCTCTTCACCGCCGATGACGAGATCATCGTCACCACTCCCGAGCAGACGCTTCGGGTTCGGGCCGATGGAAGCGTCCGGCGTTCCGAGTGAGAGCCGCGCGATTGGGAGCGCAGCCACGTCGGGAATAGCGGCCACAGCTGGGCGCGCCCTGTCCTGTGAGGTCGCGGCCTTGCCCTGGCCCCAAAACGACCCAAGCTCTTCCACATGGGTCTACTCGGCAATCTCTTCGGCGGCGGGCCTAAAGTCACCCCGTCACCCGTTCGTACAATGGCTGCGTTCTCGGATCTCGTCGTCAAGAGCGACATCCCGGTGATCGTCGACGTGTGGTCCGAGAGCTGCGCGCCCTGCAAGAAGCTGGTGCCGGTGCTGGTCAACGTCGCGACCAAGCACGACGGCCGGGTCCGCGTCGTCGAGATCAACACCGACGCCGAGCCCGCCTTGCTCTCGCGCCTGAAGGTCCGGGCGACGCCAACGCTCATCATGTTCGAGCGCGGCAAAGAGGTCGGGCGCATGTCCGGCTTCCGCCCCGAGGGCTGGTTCGACGAGATGATCGACGCCGAGTTCCCCGAATCGTAGGAAGGGGCGCCGGACCGGCTCTACCCCGCCCAGGAGATACGCTTCACCCCTTCGACGACGTCGAAGTGCGCGTCCCGGCTGACGATCGGCTGACGGTGCTGGATTGCGAGGGCGGCTATCCACACGTCGTTCTCGGGGATGGGACGCCCCTGTTTTCTGAGAGCTTCTCTCACGTCGGCGTAGTGCCTCGCAGTAACCCCGTCGATGACCAAGACGATGGACTGCTCTTCGAGGCGGTCGAGGAGGAGTTCGAGGTTCCGCCGCTTCCGCGACCGCTTCAGGCCATATCGATATTCGCCGAGGACGATCGCCGGCAGGTGATGCCTGACCGCACCGTCGATGACCGAGGCCACGCCTTCGTCACCGGCGAATATTGCCGAGATGGCGTTGGTATCGAGGATCACTGCCACTCATCGAGGTCGACGCGGGAGAACTCTTCGTCCAGGTAGGCCTGCACCCGCTCGACCTGCTCGGGAGGACCTTTGCCGAAGACGCTGCGCCAGCCCCGCTCCCCCGACATCGCGCGCTCTTCCTCGACCCTCTTGCGCAACACCTCGTTGACGAGGTCTTTGATCGTCCGGCCGCTCAAGGCCGCGAGGGCCTTCACCTGGCGGTAGAGTTCATCGGGGATCTCGAGGGTCGTCTTCACACTAGAACCATAAAACCATAAACCAATACCGACAAGGGAGCGCGGAGGCGGCAACGACGGCCCACCCGAGAGCTGTCGGTAGAAGGCCTCTCGGGCCAGTGTGTACGGAATGTTCCAACCAGCTGGTACTCCGGCCACTCCGTAGATGGGGACAAAAAGGCTCTTTGCGTCTGATTTTCAGTCGTAATCTCCATGACTTAGAGAATCGCCCCGGAGGCTCGGAAAGAGCCGAGCACCTGAGCATACATATTGCTACTCCTCCGCACATCTCCCACACGACACCCGTGGGAGGCACAGGGGATGAGCATGAAGAACAAGAGCATCCAGACCGCGCTGGTCGCGCTGCTGGTCACCTTCGCGAGCGCGTGCGCCATAGCGCACCCAGATGTAGACGGCGCCGGCGAGGCCTTGAGGGCCGAGAGCAACGACCGATTTCTGATCAAGGTCAGTGACTACGGCCGAGGGATCGCAGGCATCCGCGCCGCCGGGGGAGCCATCGCCCTCGAGCTCCCGGCTCACAACCTGGTCGCCGCCGTCCTCCCGGACGGGGCCATCGCCGCCCTGCGCCGCAATCCGAACATCGTGCGCATCGAGCAGGACCAAGTGCGCCGGCCGATGGCCGAGACCCCGACCTGGGGCATCGGGCGGGTTCAAGCGGACTTGGTCACCATCGCCGATTACAGCCCGGTGGACGAGACCAAGATGGTCTGCATCATCGACGGCGGGTACTACGCCAACCACGAAGACCTTCAGGGCAACACCGTGACTGGCTACCCGGATGGCTGGGATACGAGCGAGTGCGCCCACGGCACCCACGTCGCCGGCACCATCGCCGCGACCGGCGGCAACCTCAAAGGCGTCGTCGGCGTCCTTCCCGATGGCGTCCCGATCCACGTGGTCCAGGTCTTCAGCGGCACCGACTGCGGCTGGACCTACACTTCCGACCTCATCGACGCCGTCCGCCGCTGTGTGCTCGCTGGCGCCAGCGTCATCAACATGAGCCTCGGCGGCGGCGGCGCGAGCTCCTTGGAAGAAGAAGCCTTCGACGCCGCTCTCGCGGACGGCGTGCTTTCCTTCGCGGCCGCCGGCAACGATGGCAACACCGCCCTCTCCTACCCGGCGTCGTACGCCTCGGTCATCTCGATCGGCGCGACGAACATAGCCAACGATCGCGCCGACTTCTCCCAGTACAACGCCCAGGTCGAGCTCTCGGCCCCGGGCGAGTCCGTGCTCTCGACGGTCCCGTACCGCGCAACCAACTCCCTCGAGACGACGACCGAGACCTTCGAGGCCGGCGCCATGGAAGGCTCCATCGAGGCCACCGTCACCGGCACCCTCGCCGACGGCGGCGACTGCAACTCGCGCCCGGCGCGCAACGAATTCCTGGGCCAAATCGTGCTCTGCCAGCGCGGCGATGAGAGCTTCCGCAAGAAGGTCGACAACGCCAGGCGCGGCGGCGCCATCGGCGTCCTCGTCTACAACAACGAGTCCGGCCCCTTGAGCGCCACCCTCGGCGGCGGTCGGACCCTCAGCATCCCGTCCGCCACCCTCAGCGACACCCAGGGCGCAGACGCCCTCGCCAACCCCGGCGAGAGCAGCACCCTCACAGTCTCCATGGTGCGGCCCGCCAGCGGCTACGACACCTTCAACGGCACCTCGATGGCCACCCCCCACGCCGCCGGCGTCGCCGCCCTCGTCTGGAGCGCAGCCCCGACCGCCACGGCCCAGGAGGTGCGCACCGCCCTCATCGCCACCGCTGACGACCTCAGCGGAGGCGGCCGCAATGACGACTTCGGCCACGGCCTCGTCCAGGCCTACGACGCGGTCAGCTACCTCCTCAGCGACACCGAAGCCAACAACTGCGTACCGACCGCCGGCCAGGAAGTCGTCGAGACCTCCTGCGACGCCGACGGCGTCGACGACGACTGCGACGGTCTCGTCGACGCGGCCGATTCGGACTGCGACAGCGGCGGAGGCGGCGGCGGCACGACCTGCGAGCTCGCCGCCATCGGCGATTCCTGCGGCTCGAACTCAGACTGCTGCACCAACGTCTGCCGCGGCCGCGCCGGCAAGAAGAAGTGCCGCTGAACCACAGCACACTTCGGTGATGACGGGGCGGCGCTTTGCGTCGCCCCGTTCTTCTTTGTCCGGCGAGTCCCCGCAGCCGTCCGGCAAGAAAGCCCTAATTGATCCGCAACTGAGCCACGGCCCCTCCGATGAGGGCGCACCACGGAGACACGAGACCGATGTTCCTCGACATACGCACCCTGGCGAAGGCCCAGGAGGGCTAGCTCACCCGCGCCTCGATACGTGCGCCCCCCACCCCCTACTGATATCCTGATCCCCGTGCTTCGTTTCCTGCCCAGGCTCTTCCTCTGCGTGCTCGCCCTCGGCTGCGAGCAACCGAGGGGCCTGACCTGGTTGATCAACTCCGCCCCGGACGTCGAGTCCGGGCGCATCGTGCGCATCGTGGCCCGGGTCCGGGCCAATGGTTGTACCGGGGATCAGCTGCTCTACGAAGAGGACGTAACCGCCAACACCGCGGCGGTCCCGGTCTTGGCGCCGGGCCTCTACGGATTCGAGGCGGTCGCCCTCGATGCGAACTGCACCCCGGTCGCGTCGACCTGCGTCAACTTCCAGCTGCCCCTCGCCGACGGCGAAACGATCGAGCTCGTCCTCGAGGCGGAGACCGGCACGCCCTGGTGCTCCGCCGACCAATGCCGCGACGGGCAGTGCGGGGCCGTCGACGCGGGCATGGACTCGGGCGCGCCCGGGTGCACGATCAGTAGCGACTGCCCTCCGCCGCCCGGCCCCTGCGCCGCCTATCAGTGCATCGCCGGGGCCTGCTCGGTGCAAGCAGACGATTCGATGTGCCCCGGCGAGTGCGTGTCGGGGGTCGGCTGCCCTCGGGACGCCGACGTCGGCGTGGGGGACTCCGGGTTCGACTCGAGCGTCCCTACGGAC
>QMMC01000056.1 GCA_003647065.1 Deltaproteobacteria bacterium
CCGAGGACCGCCGTATGCAGATCGGCTGTGTCCGACCAAATGGACGTGAGGTCGTTCTCGAAGGCGCGTACGCCGTAGACGCCGCCGGATGGGAGGACTTCGAGCGCCGGGTCTGCGTCGATGTCGTGGAAAATGGGGTGCTTGGGGTAGCCGGCGTCGACGCTCGCGAGGGTCGCGCCGGCGGCGCCCGAGAGCCACATGAAGAGGTTCCGGGGGCACGCGAGCACGTCTAGGGCCCCGTCTCCGTCGTAGTCCGCGAGGGCGCTGGCGCCGAGGCCCGAGCCGGCGACGACGGTCTCGAAGTCCGACGACCAGAGAGGACTGCCGTCTGACCCGTCGAGCACGTTGATGATCACCGTGCCGCCGGAGGTCTCGTAGAGTTGGTAGGCCAGGTCCAGGGTCGCGTCCCCACCGACCTGGCCCGCGACGATGTCGTAGGTGAAGCGGCGCGTCGACGTGCCGACGGCGGTCTCCCAGATCGTCGAGGCATCGGCGGCCGAGACGACCCGAAGCTTTTGCGGGTCGGGGCCCACGCCGAGAACGACCTCGGGTGTTCCGTCGCCGGTGAGGTCTACGATCGACGGAAGCACCGCCCCCGGGATCTCCCAGTCCAAGGTCGGCGGCTCGACCAGCGTCGCGCCCGCGGGCCCGAGGCGCCGGAGCACGCCGCGGCTATCGCGGACGAGGACCTCTGCGGCCCCGTCGCCGTCGAGGTCTGCCGCGATGGGCGCCGTGCCGATACCGCGAACGCCGCTGTAGTAGCCCCCGATGCGCAGGCCTCGGAGCGAGATCTCTCCCGTCGTGGATGCGTTGGTGGGCTGGAGGTTGTCGTCGAGGACCCACATATATCCGTCCGACCGGGCGACGACCATCTGCGCGTAATCGCGGGTGACGCTGTCGAAGACCTCGAAGGTCAGGAGCTTCACCTCGGCGTCGATGCTCAGGCTCGCGACCTCCGTGGGCGGGTCCGTCGCGCCAGAGAGGGCGACGAGCTCGGTGGCGCGACCGGCGACCACCCGGAGAGCGATGAGCTCGTCCGTTCCGTCTCGGTCGATGTCGAGGCTGAGGGCTCGGGTGCGTGCCGACCCCGTTCGGTGGCGTGGTTCGTCGCGCACCAGAACGGCCGTCGTCCCGGGGGCGGTAAACATGCTCTCGAGGCCCCCGGCGATCGTATAGCCATAGGCGTGGAGGCCGACCTCCGCGTCGCCGCTGAGGATCTCTGGCGTGCCGTCGGCGTCGAGGTCCACGAGGCCGCGGAACGGGCCCACGGGGACCGCGTCGAGTTCGGTGCCGTCGGCGCCCGAGAGCACGACGGTGCTCCAGCTGTCTGTGCTGCCGGTGTAGAAACTGGTGACGACCTCGGTGGACCCATCGCCCAGCAGGTCGAAGACGCCCCCCGGGCCCCAGCCGTGGCGGTCGTTCAGGGTGCTACCGACCGAGCGCTCCCAGCGCTTCACCAACGTCGTCGAGGTCGGGTCCCAGTCCATCACGAACACTCTCCGCGAGTTCACCGGCGGTGCGTAGTTGTTCTCGGTGGAGCAGATCAACTCCATACGGCCGTCGTCGTCGACGTCGGCCATGACCGTTGTCGCCTGGCCGTAGGGGATCGAGCCGACGTTCTCGGACTCGGACTCGAAGGACCCGTCGGTCGTCGAGTAGATGTAGAAGTAGAAACGACCCTGGGCGACCACCTCGAGGACTCCGTCGCCGTCGATATCCACGATGGTATCGCGGCCGCCGCAGATGTAGTCCCGGCGCCCGCGTTCGAGGGCGAAGAGTCGTGTCGGTGAGCCCACGTCGGCGGCGAAGGTGTAAGCCTCGGCGATGTCCCCGAGGGAACCCGTCGACCCGCACGCGGCGTCCGCGAAGTAGAGGTCCAGGACGCCGTCCCCGTCGAAGTCGGCGAAGCGCACGTTGCCCATATTGCCCACGACCCCAGCGGGAAGCGTCCAGAGCACGGCACCGTCGGTCGGCCGGATGACGTGGAGCCGGCCGGCTCGGGCGCTGGCGATGAGCTCCGGTGCGCCGTCTCCGTCGAGGTCGTGGAGACCGTCGATTCGGGTGAGGTCGAGGGCCTCGGTCTCCCACCGCACCGCGTCCCGGGGGGTCTTGGCCAGGAGCGCGCCGCCCATCAGGAAGAGGACCTCGGGGTTGCCGTCGGAGTCGATGTCGAAGGTCAGGTATTGCTCGCGCCCGAGAGAGCCGCCGAGGTAGGTGCGCCACGAGGCCGCGGGTTGATCGATGTTCGATGTCCCGTCGGCGGTCGAGGTGCGCAGGCGGTCGTGGCGCGCCATGGGCCAATCCGCAGACACTCCGGCCGGGGCCGCGAGCAGGCAGGCTGAGAGCAAGAGACGCAAGGCGGAAGTAGCGAAGTAAGAACGCGGGGAAGGCATGCATGCATGCTCGCCCAAAGCGCGGATGCGCACAATGCACCGAGGAGTCGACGCCTCGGGCCAGAGGCCCTGGGAAGGGCCTCAGAAGCCGTCGATGCCGTAGGTCGCGATGAACGCGTCGCGGATCTCTTCGAAGGGCAGGTCCCCGAAGACGCCGCGGTGGTGCACGTACTCCATGCAGCGCTCGCCCTCCTGGTCGTAAGGCTGCAGCAGCGCGTCGTGCACCCCGTCGAACTCGAGGGGCTCGACGCCGAAGAAGTGACAGAGGCTCTCATTGAAGGCGGGGCTCGCTTTGACCCACCGTCCGTCGATGAAGAGCTCCGTATAGCCGTGATAGACGAAGAGGTCTGTGCCCATCGCCTCCCGGAGCTCGTCGCTCGAGAGGTGGTTCTTGACGTCGGCGAAGCCGAGGCGAGCGGGGATCCCGACGGCCTGGGCGCCGGCCGCGAGGAGCACCGCCTTGGGTACGCAGAAGGTGTTCTTCTGCGTGAGGATGGCGCTCGCTTGGTAGTCGGCGCGGTTTCGGGAGACGGCGTAGGGGTCGTAGCGAAGCTCTTCGCGGACGGCGAGGAAGAGCCGGGACGCCTTCTCCTGGTCTGTTGCGGCGTCGCCGATGCGATCGCGGGCCCAGGCGACGACGTCCGGATGCGCGCTGTCCACGAACTCGGTCGCCGCGAGGCAGTCCTCCGGAGCGATGTCGGAGCCGACCTTCGTTTCGTCGGTCATTCGTCGTCCCAGACCGTGAGGATCTCCGGAAGCTCTCGGAGCTCGAAGTCGCCGTCGAGGCAGACCACGATGACATCGGCTTCGGTGAGCAGCTCGTCGCCGCGGTAGAGGCGCTGGCGCATCTTCAGCTTGTAGGCACTGCCGGGGACAATCTCGGTCAGCACCTCGGCCTCGTCACCGAGGCGACCGGGCTTGTGGAAGGTGATGTTCATGTTGAACACCACGAAGTTGTGACCCTCCTGGTTCCACTCGCTGACCGTCTTGCCGAGGCCGGCGATCAGCTCGGTGCGGCCCCGCTCGAAGTACTTGAGGTAGTTGACGTAGTAGACGACCCCGAGGGAATCCATGTCCTCGTAGTACACCTTGACCGGCAGGCGGTTCTCCATGGGCGGGAGTATTGCTGTGCGGGCGGGGGTGTCCACCGTAGACCGTCAGCCAGACCGCAGAGCGTGTGAATCAATGATAGTGTTCTCGTCCAATCTCAGGCCGGCCGGGAGACCCGATGGTGATACTGCTTTTCATGTTCGTAGCTGCGTGTTCTGGAGGTTCGGAAGACGCCACACCGATAGGTCTAATCGGTCCAGCTGCAGACTTCAGGGCGAGCCTTCCTCCCGAGGTGGAGGCACCGGCGTCCCTCGACGACCCGGAGACGTCCTTCGGTCACGTGCTCGAACTCGGAGACCGAGGCATGGGGGTGAAACTCCGATTCAATACATGGGTCGCTGGGGGCCTCGCGGCCGGCGTCGCCGTGGAGTTGATGGAGAATCCCAACGGCGCGAAGGTGACCTGGTCTGTCCGCGACCCGAATCCAGAGGGGCCGAAGCTGCGGATTCTGGTCGAGTCCGGGACCGGGGGGCTCGAGATACGAGGTCGGATCAACCCGGCGGGAGCCACGTTCGTCCCGGAATAGCTCCCCCACGCCGCTGATTAGCTGGCGTTCGAGCGGGCGCGATGCGGCGCCCATGCGCTCTCATGGGCATGCCGCTTCTCGTCGGGGCGTCTTCTGGCGCTCAGTACACCCGGTATTCAAATGAGCCTTCCACGACCTGCTCTCGGCCTTCGTACTCATACGTCGCTGTGAATCGGAGGATCCGGTCCTCGGGGCCTGCTCCTTCCTCGACGTCGATGACGATGTTGGTCGCGTCTTGGTCGTAGGTCCACGTGCCGCGCGTCGGTCCCGAGCAGCCGAGCGCTGCGACATGAAGCGCGCCCACCGGTGCATCCCAATGCTCGGTGCCGAATTCGATGTGGGCACCGATCCGGAGGTCTTCGTGCCCGATCCCCCCCTCAAAGGAGAGCCTGGTCATGACCCAGTAGTCGTCACCGCCGTGGATTTCGATCATGGTAGAGCTGCCATACGCTTGCGCGGAGACCTCTGTGGCAGGCGCGACGAAGTCCTCGTACTCGCCCAGGTCGCCGACCAGGAGCGCGTTCGCGATCTCGACGTTGTGCGACGGGAGCACCGCCTCGTAGGGGGGCGCGCTTCCATCGGCATCGTCGGTCGTCTCGCGTTCGGCGGGCCCGGCAGGGGCGGGATCCTCCTCGGCGGAAGCCGACATGGGCTCCAACCGCTCATGTGATTGCATCATGCAGCCGGACGCGCACAGGCTCGCCACGAGCCATACGGTGATGTTCGTTTTCATCTTCGTTCCTCCCGGCTCGACTCAGTCGCAAGTGGCATGCCGAAGCGGTTCGCCGGCGAAACTCTGGCCAACTGTCACGAGCCGGAACCAGAAGTGGCTTCGCCTGCGCATCTCGGTGCACCGAGGTGTGCAGCGAGATGCACGCTGGCGTCGCTCACCCCAGCCTCACTTCGGCGGCGGCGATCCCCCATAGGCGGGCGTCTGCGGGATTTCTTCGGTTTCCGGCGTCTCGTCGAGGCTGGGGTGACGACTATCTCCTGCGGCGGCGGCGGTCCCCGGAGTATGCGCAGGGTCAGACCGATGCGAGGACCAGGCTTCCTCCTTCGGAGACTTGCCGTGGCTCGAAGGTCTCTCCAGCCAAGGAGCCGAGAGTCTCGATTGCGATCGCGAGGTTCGAGAGCACCCGATTGCGGGTCTGCCACGCGGCCGTCCAGTTGACCCAAGCCGCGTCGAGGTGCGGTGCCCAGAGCGCTTGCAGCGCCTTTGCTTCAGTGAGCGCCGCCTCAGCGTCCGACCCGCCACTGAACCCCGCCAATGCGCGTTTCCTCGCGACCGGGCGAAGGTCTTCGGGCGCCGAAAGCAGCTCCTCGTCGAGGGCGGCGAACGACGCTCGGTAGGCCTCGAGGCACGTCTGTAGTTCCGCGCGACATGCGGCGATGCCCGCGTCGCCGAGGTCGCGCAGGAGCTGCTTCCATTCGTCGGGGCGCGCGTCCTGTACGGCATCCGGCTGCGCGATGAGCCGTGCGATGAATGGCGCTGATGCGTCACCGACCGCGGCGAGTTGTTTGATCACGGACTTGGCGGCTCGGCCGGTGGACTGTTTGAAGATACAGCCATGGATGAACTCCGCCGCCGTCGTCGTGCCTTTGGCCGCGAGCGCCTTGAGAACTGGCGTCTGGGGACCGGGTTTCCCCGCGGCCCAAGCCTCGAAAAGCTCGGCTTCACTCAACTTGTCGTACTTGCCCATGCGCCGTCCTGGTTGTCGCGTGTTTCCGCCGCAAATCGCGTTGTCCCTCAGTACGGCGCGGAGGGTCAAAACCTTCTCTCGCGTCGGATGGCAGCACTTCTGCAGTTCGTCGAAACGGACGGCCCCTGCCCCCTACCGGTAGCCCGGTCCAGGGCACTCAGTCCGTTGCCCCGGCCGCAGCCGGCGCCCCACCGCGGACGCAATCCTCGTCGCCGTGGGACGCAACTCCCTCCTCGATTACAGGCGCGTGTAGGTCGTGCGAGAGTCGGTTCCCACGTTGTGCCAGTTCAAGGTGGTGCCATCGATGGAGATCTCGATGGTGTCCGCGAGCTGGTGAGGCAGGGGGCCGACCTGGGTGCGAATGGTGATGTCATTGCCGTTGGCGCTGCTGACCCAGAAGTGCCCTTCGAGGGGCGAGGTGCCGTGCAGGATGTAGGCTTTGTCCGCTCGGAACTCGGTGTCGATGCCATGTTCACCATCTGCGTTCCAGCGACCGACCAGTGCCGGGGGGACGGCTTGACCTGCGGGGACCGCGCTTACGTGGGGCTCGTTCATCGGGTCGTCCGTACCCTCCCGCGCCAAGATGATGATTCCGCCGTCGGGCTCGGCCGGGTTCGTCAGACGGAGGAGGTCGTTGCCCTCCATCGTGACGACAAACGTCTCCGGACCATCGGTGTCGTTCTCTTCGACGACGGTGATGGTGATGCTCTCGGCGCGCTCGTTCGAGATGGTGAACGTGGCCGCCTTGATCTGGCCTCCGACGTGCACGTTGGCGACGTTGGGTGCGATGAACTCGAAGGTCGGCATCCGGCTTCGGACTTGCTGCATGCCGGAGAGGAGCCGGGCGGTGCCCTCGTCCGATTCACCGGCGGCCAGCTTGTTCCGCATCATGAAGATGCCGGCCCGAGCCATGCTGGGAATCCCCGCCGCCTCGAGCATCTCGGGGGTCGGCTCGTCTCGACAGAGGCTGTAGTACATCGTCATCGTGTTCGTGCGCCGCGCTTCGGGAGCCGCTTCGAGGGCTCCGCGGGCTTGCATTGGCCAGCGGCCGATCATGCGCTCCTGAACTGGCGCCAGGACAGCCTCGGGGGCGGGCGCAGCCGGGGTCGCCGCGGGCGACTCGGTGCTTGCGCCTTCGGCGGCGGCGGGGGCTTCTTCGTCCCCACCGCACCCCACGAGCGCGAGGGCGATGATGAGTGCGGACACTGCGTGTCCCGCGAAACGGAGCTTCGAGACCATGATTCTGCTCCAGGGCTGCCGACGTCACAGACCGCGAGACCCGCGCCGGCCGCCCACACTACGGCGCGCCGGCGTCGAACCTTCCTCCGATACTGAGGCGCCCTATGGGCCGATGATGTATTGGTCGCAGGTCACCGCTGGTGATAGCGTCACTGAAATTCTTCAGGGGGAGCGGCCATGTATCGACTTGTGGGGAGAGCGGCGCTGAGCGTCGTTGTGGTTCTATTGGGCTGCGGCGACGACGGAACGTCGAGTGACGCGGCCATCGACACGTCGACGCCGGACAGTTCGACGCCGGACACCAGCGTGCCCGACGCGGGGGCAGTGCGAAGCTTTACGGTCGTCGCCCAGGCACTCCCGGACAATACCCCGGTCGCCGACGTGATCATCGTGGTCGATGTGGCCGGCGAGCGCTTCACGGAGACGACCGGCGCCGACGGTATGGCGAGCTTCACGGACGTGCCCGAGGGTCCGACCGACATGAGCGCTTGGAAGGCGTCCTACGGCGTGTTCGCGACGCTCGGAGTCACCCTCGCCACGGACGCGCCGAACGTCGCTCTGATGGTGCCGCGGGATCTCGACTTCGTCGGCATCACCGGCAATGCGACCGACATCCCCATCAACGAACTCCTCCACGTGAGCGCTGCCCACCCGTTTGCGAGTCCTGTCAATGGCGCCGGGGGCGTGTTCCGCATCAACGTGCCCGCAGACCAAACACTCGACGTCACGGCATTTCACTACGACGACGGACCGCCGCCCAACCGAGGCATCTCCCGCACCATCATGCGCACGGCGCAAAACTCGGTCACGGTGGCCGACATGGACGTGACGATCGACCTCGACTTTGCGTCGCCCCTGACGTTGGTCACCGCGACCGGCTCGGTTCTCTTGCCCCCGGGCGTCCGCGGGTCGACCGGAGACGTGGATGTGACGGTGCAAGGAGAAAGCGCCCTGTCGGTTGGCCTCGCGACGCGCGCGGAGGTCTCCGCAGACGGGACGCGCCTCGAATACGACGTTTCCTATGAGGACCGGGCTGGCATCGTCACGCGCTTCACGCTCGAAGGCGCCATCACCGAGTTCGTCACAGAGGGCGTGCCCACGGGCGCTTCGGACCTCGGCTTCGCCGACCCACCCGAGGTCGCCCTCCCCGGCGCCGGCCACTCCATCTACGACCCCGTGGCGTTTGTCAGCGGAGACCCAACGCAACCACTGCTCTACCTCGGCGTATTCGAGCGCGTACGGGCGTTCAACATCTCCGTCCAGCCCGGCCAATCGGTCGCCAGGGTCCCCGCCGCCCCCGATGGTTTTGATACGACGCCTCTCTTTGGCGACGCCGCCGCCGGAGACACGGTCGACGCGTTCCTCGCGACGTGCACCGACTTCGGTGACATCTCCGACGGCGTTTGCACTGCCGTCAGCGCTGGCCCGAATTTCGAGCTGACCCCATGACGGGGAGGTGAAGGGGAGGCTCGCGGCCAAGAGGCTGCGGAAGCTGACGGACCGATCGGACCTCCGAATTATGGGACGCCAAGCGTCTCGACCGCCGTATTGGTGCCAGATTGGCCGATGCATTTTTTCGTGGTTCCGGGTGATGTGCGTCCCCTCAGGCGTTCGGGTACGCGGCCAGTCGTCGTATGAGGCGAAGCTTGGGGGATGCCCCTCGATGGCGTGTCCGATGAGTGGACCGTCTGGGGTGCCGATCCCCTCGACTCGGGCACCTCGTCGGCGGCGATCATGGTCCTCGGTCAGACCGGGGTAGAGGTTAGCGGCCGCGGCTGCGACGACGCCCGCTATGGGTTCCACGAAATCAGGGATGCCGAGCGTCACCTGGCTATGGATTTGGACATCACGGCCGGGGACGAGGCCGAGGTGGAGTGGCAGGTCGATTGGTTCGACTGCGGCTCGGATTCCTACAGGTCAGATCTCCACCGGCAGTCTGCGCGGATGTCTGGCAGGCGATCTACCATCAAACCTCGTCGTGTCCGTTCGCTGACTCCGACTATTGCGAGCTCTGGGATTCCGTATTCCCGGGGCCTTGTGCCGCCAGGCCCGGTCCATGATGATGGTCTGTGCCCGTGACCGCGCCTCTTGTCACCCATGTGCCGTTCGTCATTTTAGTGATCTTGGCGATCTTGGCGACTTTGGCCGGGTGCGGCGACGACGCGATGTCCGTCGTCGATTCCGACGCCGGCTGGGGCAACGACGCCGGCCCGATCGACTTGCCGACAGTCGCGGAACCGCTTCCGCCGGCGCCTCCGCGTCTTGCCATCCCACCGAGTTGGGATTGTCCCGCGGGTTGGCGCAGCGTCTCGGTGGCCGAGGGCATCTCCGAGTGTACCCCCTGGCCGGAGGGCGGGCAGCTGGACTGCCCCGCAGGGGAGGCTCATTTTCCCGGGACCGCCGGGTGCGCACTGGTGGGTGCTCCGTGCCCCGCCGATGGGTGGCCCGCCGCGCTGCCCGCGGGGCGGCCGGTACGCTACGTCCGCGCTCCCGGTACCGCCGGAGACGGCAGCCTCACTCGGCCCTTCGGGACGATCAACGCGGCCATCGCCGGTGCGACCGAGGGCGACGTGATCGCTGTGGCGTCTGGAACCTATGATGAGTTTTTTGTCCTTCCCGCTGGCGTTGCGCTTTACGGGGCGTGCGCCGCCGAGACCATCCTGACCCTCACGCGGCCCTCGCCCTTCTTCTTCTCTTCGTCCGTCTTCTTAGCCCCGACCATCTCCTTGATGCCGAGTAGGGTGACGAGTCCTCCGATTCCCATAATCGCGATTTGCACCATGTGTATCTCCTTCGTGTGTATGTGGTCCCATCTCTCGCAATGTGTGTTCCGCGGAATTTCCGAGCAGATTCAGGACGGGACTGCGGCTTCAGCGCACGGGACCCCGTGAACGGTTACAACGGGACGGCGGTGGTTCGTGATCATGACCCGAGCGCCTACCAAACCCTGCCGGAGGAACCCACTACCGATGGACGCAACCGACAACATCTTCGACGCATTGGATCATGCGGATGACGGTATCAGGATGGTGTCGCTTGTCTTCAACGTCACCCTCTACTCAGACCGTTCGTTTAGATACGAACACGAATCGGTAATGAGAGTATTCGAGAAGTACTTCGAAATCTGCCCAACGGACAAATTCTCATATTACGCGACCACCAACATGAGAAAGCACCGAGCGATTGGTAAGAGAACGTTCGGAACATTGGCTTCATGGATGAAGCCTGGCGCTCCACGTCGCGCAGACATGGATCTGGAACTCAAGGACGGAGATGTCTACCAGGACGCGCCGAAGTTCAAATTCTCGGTTGCGGCACGCGAAGAGGGGTCCGTGGGCCATGAGAAGAAGAACGCCAACGTGATTTCCATGAGCTTCCCGCCCGACTTTCTCGGCCCAGAGAGAGCTGCGCGTTTCGTCAGAGAGGTTTGCGATGCATTTCCGTTTCAGTCGGGAATCGCGGGCTACTGCCTCGAGTGCTCTCGGTATGACAAGCATCAGAGCGAGATGGCCGCCTATGATCTGACGAAGAGATTCGAGGCCATAGACATCTGCCGACTCCCGCACGACAGCATCGCGGTGGGGCAGGACGGTATGAAGGGCGCAAACTGGATTACCCTCCTGAGCCACGACTTTGCGAAGAGGCTCGGCCTCGACGGAGAGGCAACAGAACTCACCTCTCGGGGCGTCCGTGTCACTGAGTCAAAGCACGGCTACATTCTCACCGCTGGCGAGATACCAATTCTCGGCGATACCGAACGCAATGAAGACTCGACTCTTCTCGCGGAAGTATTTGGCTTCATCGAGCCACTGGTTCGCATATCGGCAAACAGATCACCGTCATTCAACCTGCTAAATGACTATGTAGAGAAGACGAAGAATTGGTTCACCAGGTTTTCTGATTCTTGAAAAGGCGCGATGTCGCACAGGGGACGGTCCGAACCACCTGCGCGATTGACGCTTCTAAACAGCATCTCGGCCGCTTTGGGATGCGGTGCGGCAACGGGTCTCTCCAAGCGAGGGAGGTTCAGGCGGCGCTTCCCCCGCCCCCGCCACACTCCGGCGGCGGCGGTCCCCCATACGCGGGCATTGGCGGGATCTCTTCGGTCTCCGGCTCCATCGGCGGGTCGGCCCCATCCGACTCCCCTCCTTTACCCTTAGCCCTGTCTGGGGTATTCAGCCCGGTCCGTCGGCCGTGGCCGGCGCCCCACTATGGACGCAATCCTCGTAGCCATGGGAGGCAACTCCCTCCTCGATAAGTCTCTGCCGCCGACGGTAGCGAACCAGTTTCAGATCACCTCGCGCGCGGTGGCGCCCGTGGCAGACCTGCTCACGCACGGCGCCCAGATCATCCTGACCCACGGCAACGGTCCTCAGGTCGGCTTCATGCAGCTGCGGTCCCACCTGGCTCAGGCCGAGGTGCACCAGGTGCCCCTCGACTCCTTGGTCGCCGATACCCAGGGCGCCATTGGCTACATGATCCAACGCGACCTGCGCGAGCAACTGCGCCTCCGGGGGACCGAGGCCGAGGTCGCGACCGTCGTCACCGAGGTCCGGGTCGACCCCGACGACCCGGCGATGAAGAACCCCCAGAAGCCAGTCGGCAGGTTCTACACAGCCGACGAGGCGGCCCGCCTTCAGGCCGAACGCGGCTGGGACATGGTCGAGGACTCCGGGCGAGGTCACCGCCGGGTCGTGCCGTCGCCTCATCCGCAAGAGGTCGTCCAGCTCGCGACCATCCGGCGCCTCGTCGAGGCCGGGGTGACGACCATCTCCTGCGGCGGCGGCGGCATCCCCGTGGTTCGCGAGGAAGACGGCACCATCCGGGGCGTCGAAGGGGTCATCGACAAGGACCGCACGAGCGCGCTCCTCGGCAACTCCCTCGGTGTGAAGCGCATGATCATCACCACCGGGGTCGAGCGCATCTTCCGCAACTTCCAAAGCGGCAGCCCAGAAGAGATCAAAGAGACCACGGTCTCCGAATTGCGGAAGTTGGCCGACGACGGCCACTTTCTTTTGGGCAGCATGGGGCCCAAGGACGAGGCGGCTTGCACCTTCCTCGACCGAGGGGGAGAAGAAGTTACCATCTGCCGCCCGAAGGACTTGGTCCTCGCCTACCACGGCGTATCTGGCACGACGATTCGAAGAGGATGAGCATGATGAACCCAACCCTTCAGGCCCTGCCGCCCCTCGACCGCGACGTGCTCGGCAAGCTCTTCGGTAAGAGCCTGCTGCTCACGACCGACTGGACCACCGCCGAGCTCGAGGCCCTGCTCGCCGTCGCCGCCCGCCTTCAGGCCCGCGATCATGGCCGCGGGGGTGTCCCGGCGGACAACGCGCTCATCCCCAACGAGCTCGCCTACGCCGTCTTCTTCGACAACTCGACGCGTACCAAGAGCGCCTGGGCCGGCGCGGCTTCACGGCTGGGCATGAGCCCGGTCATCGTCGACGGCTCCTCCACCCAGGTCTCCCACGGCGAGACGGCGGTCGAGACCGGCGCCATGCTCGGCATGAACGCCCACGCCATGGGCATCCGCCACGACCTCATCCTCGGCGAGGGCAACGCCTTCATGCGCGACGTGAAGAAGGGCATCGACGACTACCTCGGCGCCACGGACAAAGCGCAGAAGGTGCCCGTCGTCAATCTCCAGTGCGACATCGACCACCCGACCCAGACGCTGGCTGACCTCGCGTGGTTGCGCGAGCACTTCGGCGACGTCGACGCCATCCGGGGCAAGAAGATCGGCGTCAGCTGGGCTTACTCGCCGAGCTACGCCAAGCCGCTCTCCGTGCCCCAGGGGCTCATCACGTTGCTCACGCGCTTCGGCGCCGACGTGACCCTCGCCCATCCTGAGGGCTATCAGTTGATGGACTCGTGTGTAGGGGCCGCGGGCAAGCAGGCCACCGAGTCCGGCGGGTCCTTCCGCGTCGTCGGCGACATGGACCAAGCCTTCGAGGGCGCCGCCGCGGTGTACCCCAAGAGCTGGGGTCCCTACGACCTGATGCTCGAGCGCGTGGCCGCCAACCGCGCCGCCGACAAGGACGCCCTCGGCGACATCGAGCGCCGGGCCCTCGAGCGCAACGCCAAGCATACGGACTGGATCTGTGACGAGCGCCGCATGGGACTCACCGAAGGCGGCGACGCGCTCTACATGCACTGCCTGCCGGCGGACATCGGCGACGAGGTGACCCCCGGCGTCATGGCGAAACACACGGTCAACGTGGCCCGCGAGGCGAACTGGAAAGTCTACGTGATCATGGCGATGCTCGCCGTCGGCAAGGTCGAAGGCCTCGCCGACCGGCTGGGCTGAGCCTCTGAGCCTCGGAGAATGAAGAAGATGTCTACCCTCGACGACAAGGTCCTCGCCCTCGCCGCCCAGTATCGGCCCCTGGCCCAAGAGCTCCTCGCGGAGGTCGTCCGCATCCCCGCTGACTACGTGGACCGTCCCGTCGACGACGGCGGCGACCCATCGTGTGGCCTCAGCAACCACGAAAAGCCGCGCCTCGAATACCTGATGAAGCGCATCGTCGAGATCGGCGCCGTGCGTCACGCCGATGACGTGGGCTTCGACGACTACGGCAACCTCGTCTGGACCGTCCAGGACCCGGACGACGGTATCGCCCCGGCAGACAAGCGGGTGATCTACCTCGACGGACACTCCGACACGGTCAAGGCGCTGCGCCCTGCCTGGCGCGAGAAGACCGGCGGCCTCGACTCCTACGACGGCCTCGTCGACGCCTCGAAGATCGACCGCGATTTCCTGCGCAAAGAGCTCGGCCACCTGCCCCCCGACGACGAGTGGGAGCATCTGCTCTTCGGCCGCGGCTCCGCCGACCAGCTCGGCGGCGTCATCGCCGAGGTCGTGGCGACGAAGATCCTCCTCGAGCTTCAGTCCGAGGGGTCGCTGCGCGGTTCCATCGTGCGCGCTTACGCGACGGTCTGCGAAGAGGACAACGACGGCGGCGGGCCGATGTACCTGATGCGCAAGGTGCTCCCCGGCGCCGGCCCGGAGCTGATCCCCGACGTGGTGATCCTCTCCGAGGGCACGGGCGACTCGGCCAAGGGCGCCCTCGGCATCTACCGCGGCCAGCGCGGCCGCATGCAGATCGAAGTCACGGTCACCGGTCGCTCGTGCCATGGCTCGATGCCCTGGGAGGGCCTCAACCCCCTCGAGTTCGGCGGCGCCATCATCGCCGAGGCGGCCGCGAAGTACGACGCCCGCGAGGGGTTCCTCGACGACCCGTTCCTGGGCCACGGCACCCGGACCGCGTCGGTCGCCACCCTGGATTCACCCAGCGATTGCGCGGTGCCGGATCGTTTCGTCTTCCGCTTCGATCGCCGCCTCACCATCGGTGAGTCCCCGGAGCAGGCGGTAGCCGACGTCGAGGCACTCAGCACCGTGGCCAAGGCCCGGGAGGCTGGCCTCGAGGTCGAGGTGGCCGTGCCGGTCTACGACCAGGCGACCTGGACGGGCTACGAGCTCGGTAACCCGCAGGTCTACATGGGGTGGGTCACCCCCGAGGACCATCCGGCTATCGTTGCGGCGACCACGACCTATCGCGGCGTGGTGACTCCCGCGGTCTCCGAGAGCAGCGAAGAGAAGGGCGCTTTGCGCCGTGAGCCCCGGGTCGACCGGTGGATCTTCTCCACCGACGGCGTCGGCTTCCCGATCCCCGTCGAGGACGAGTCGATCGCCATTTCGGACCAGAAGAACTGGGTCACTTCGGGCACCGTCAAGCACCCGGCGATGTTCGGAGTCGGCCCCGGCATCGAGCAGAACACCCACAAGATCGGCGAGTGCGTCGACCTTCGGGAACTCCAGAACGCCATCGCGTTCATGGCGCGCTTCCCGAGCGTTTTCGCGGGGTGAGCAGGGGCCCCGGCGCTTGGGGCTACTCGGGCGCCTCGGTCGCCGTGATCACCGCACGCCACCACTGAAACGCCGGTACGTCGACGTGGATGAAAGCGCGTCCGTCGTCGTCGTCGCCTTGGGTGAGCCACTTGGCCGTGTGGGAACCGTCTCGCGACACCCTGTGAACCGCGAGACGACATCGCTTGTAGCCCCGCGATGTCGGCGCCGGCGTGGGACCCACGAGCCCAGGGCTAGTGTCCGTGGGACTAGCTTCCGGAAGTACATGGTCTTGGTGGGATGATCCCATGGTCGAGGCGACGCTGAGAATCTGGGTCCAGAGGACCCGCTCTCCCGCCACGGTGTCAGGCTCCATCGCCTCATCGGCGAGTCTCTTCAATTCGTTGATATCACTAGGCCTCAGGGAATCCCTGAAGCTCTCTTCGGTTGGACTGGACATTGCTCCCCCATTTACGTGCGCACTCATTTACGTGCGCATGGAGTGAGGTACGCACCCAAGTCTGGACGGCAACCCGGAACGTCTGTGCGTCACCGCTGAGGGAAGTCACCGGGACGGGAGGTCACCGGGACGGGAGGTCTCTGGTTGGGGGTGATGCCGGGCGCGAGCCGCGTAATCACGGCGAAATTTACTAGCCGGGCATGAGTACGATGCCGTGGGAGACCAGTCCGGCGAGCATCACCACGACGAAGAGCACCACCATGCGGTGCCAGACCTTCGTTGCCGACCCCCCACCATCCGAAGCAAACCCGGAGACCGAGCCATCGGGGGCCTGCTCATTTTGTAGGTCCCGGAGGCTCTGGCCGCCCGCTTTCAGCGCTCGCGGCACGACCACGAAGTTGTTGGTCAGCACTCCTAAGGTCGCGAGTCCCGCAGTCCCGACATGCAGCCAGTACGGGTCCCGACCGTGTACCAGGGTCGCGCCCAGCATGAGGGGGACGACTACCGCCAGGGTCTTGAAGAGCAGCTTCGTCAGACGCATTTGCAGCGGCAGGAACCGCTCTTTGCCCATCGACTTGAATAGCGCGGGCGACTGCACGAAGAAGAACCAGAGCGTCGTGCCGAAGGCGAACGAGAGCAGCAGTACGTCGAGGATGTAGGCGATTCGAGTCACGGTGGGGTACGTCTTCGCTGAATTGGGATGTGGGGTCGTCTGCGGCGGAGGTCAAAGCGCAATCATGCGCTCCCAGAGCCCCGCGGCCTGTGTCGCCGCATCTGCGCGAATCTCTTCGATGTCTGCGCGTACCAACTTGCCGTCTTTGACCACCACCCCGCCGTCGACGACGACCTCGGTCGGGAGGGCGCCGTCGCCGTTGCTCACGACGTCCCCATCGAGCGGCTTCCCCCAGAGCGCTCCCGCCAGGGCGCGCCCGGCCTCTGCCCGGGATACACGACCCTCCTCGTCGATCGCGTCGTCGTTCACTTTCGCTAGGCGGGCGAGGGCCTCGAGCTCGACGGCCATGTCGGCCGGGTAGCCGTCGGTACCGAGGGCGACGTGTTTACTGGCGCCGAGGTTCGAGGCGTAGCCCACCCCGTTGCCCTCGTTGGACCTCGGATTCTGAACCAACCAAAGCCCGGCCTCGTCGGCGCGGCGCACCTGGCACGGTGTGAGGTGCACTCCGTGGGCGAGGATCGAGCCTTCGGGCAAGGCATCCAACTCCATCAGGCGCTCGAGCACGCCCGCGTAGCCCCGTTGCACCGCGTCTGCGACGTCGGCGGCGTCCTCGGCGACGTGCACGTGAACCCCTACGCCGAGTTCTCGGGCGAGCGCTCCCGCCTCTCGGAGGGTCTCGTCGGAAACCGTGAAGGATGCGTGCAGTCCCACCATGCCGCGCACCAGCGGGCTATCGTTGTCGCGGATGAATCGCGCGCATTCGGCGAGGCCTGCCCGCGCCTCTTCGAGGCCGCCGTTGCGTTCGGTCGCGCCGTAGCAGGTGACCAGGCGGATCCCCAGCTCCTGGGCGGCGTTCGCCAGGATGTCGAGGGACCCATCGATGAGCACCGGGGACTCGTGGTGGTCGATGAGGGTCGTGGTGCCCGAAAGGAGCGCTTCGGCGATGTAGAGCCGTGCCGATGCGCGGAGCGAAGCCGCGTCGAGGGCGCGGTCGAGGCGCCACCAGACGCGCTCGAGGATCTGCACGAAGTTCTCGGGCGGCGGCTTCGGTGCCGGCATGCCGAGGGGCGCGAGGCCGCTGTAGAGGTGGGTGTGGGCGTTCACAGCCCCGGGCAGCGAGCTCAATGCCAGTCCCCGCGCTCGCGGCGGATCTTGCCGACGCTCATCGCCTTCGCCGCTGGTGAGTCCTTCATCGGCAGGGTCATGCGCCGGATTCCGTCGTGGGCGGCGAGGGCCCCGGCGACCGCGCCGGCGGTGGGCACCAAGCCGATCTCACCGACCCCCTTGGCGCCGAAGGGCCCCTCCGGTTCGGGCTCTTCGATGAGGATGACCTCTACCTCGGGCATGTCCCGGGCGCGCAGGACGCCGATCTCGCGGAGCTTGAAGGTCACGGGCATGCCGTCTTCGCAGGGCAGCTCTTCGGTGAGCGCAAAGCCCAGGCCCATGTGCACTGCGCCCTCGATCTGGCCTTCGCAGAGCGCGGGGTTGACCGCGCGGCCGACGTCGTGGGCGGCGATGAAGCGCTCGATCTTCCCGTCGCCGTCGAGGATGCAAATCTGCGTCGCGTACCCGAAAGACGTGTGGGTCTTGGGATGGGGCACGTCGGCGCCGAGGCCCGTCGTATCGTTGATGACGATGTCGGCGGCGAAGACCTCGCCGATGAGGTCGCCGAGGGCCTTTCCTTCATCGAGGGCCGCCCGCAGCTTCTCGGCGGCGCTTTGCACCGCGCGACCGCCAAAGAGCGTCGCCCGGGACCCGGTCGTCTGGCCACAGCCGAGGGCGAAGGTGGAGTCGACCTTCGGTCGGAAGACCGACGCCGGCAGCCCCGTGACCTCGACGGCGAACTGAGTCAGCACGGTCAGGAGCCCCTGGCCCATCTCGGTGTAGCCGTTGTAGAGCGAGACCGTCTGGTCCTCTTCGACGACCAGGCGGCACTTGCCCCACTCTTCGACGCCGTTGCCAATGCCGGTGTTCTTGATGCCGCAGGCGATGCCGACCGATTTCCCAGCCTTCGTCGCCTCGTAGTAGATGTCTTTCACCGCTTCGAGGGTCTTGATGATGCCGACCGACTTCTCGAGGATCTGCCCCGTGGAGAAGATGTCGCCAACCTTCACCGCGTTTTGGCGGCGGATCTGCCAGCGGTCGACCCCGGCCTTTTCGGCGAGCATGTCGAGGCAGCTCTCGAGGGCAAAGTTCGACTGGTTGGCGCCGAAGCCGCGCATCGCGCCGCAGGGCGGGTTGTTGGTGTAGGCCGACGTGGCCTCGACGTGCACGTTCTCGACGCGGTAGGGACCGCAGGCATGCCCGGCGGCGCGTTCGAGGACCTTGGCACCGACCGAGGCGTAGGCGCCGGTGTCTCCAATCATGCGCGCCCGAATGGCGGTGAGATGGCCCTCGGCGTCACAGCCCACTTCGTAGTGCATGGTGATGGGGTGGCGCTTCGGGTGCAGGCGAATGGACTGCTCCCGGGTGAGGGTCGTGCGCACGGGGCGGCCGGTCATCTTCGCGAGAAGCGCCGTCTGCGATTGCACCGACATGTCTTCTTTGCCGCCGAAGGCGCCGCCGTTGGGGACGAGCTCGACGTAGAGGTCTTCCTCGGCCATGGCGAGAAAACCTGCGACCTGGCGGCGGTCGTCGAAGATGCCCTGGCCTTGGGTGTAGAGGGCGAGCTTGCCGTCCGGCAGGGGCTCGGCGAGGGCGCATTCGGGCTCGAGGAAGAGGTGTTCGATGCGCTGGGTGCGGAAGGTGCCGCTCACCTGGTGGGTGCTCCCGGCGAGAGCCTCGTCCACGTCGCCGCGGGCGATGAGGGAGTGCCCCATGGCGTTCGGTTTCGTGGGGTTCACCTGGGGCGCGCCGGCTTCGATGGAGCGTTCCGGGTCGAGGACCGCCTCGAGGACCTCGTACTCGACCTCGATCAACGCCGCGGCCGCTTCGGCGGTGAAGAGGTCCTCGGCGGCGACCGCCGCGACGACGTCTCCGACGCACCGGACCTCTTCGCCGATCGCTACGAATCCGGGCCAGTCCGCGTAGAGCAGGCCATACCAGCGCTCGCCGGGCACGTCGGCGGCCGTTGCCACTGCGTGCACGCCGGGTAGGGCCTCGGCCTTCGACGTGTCGATCGACACCACCCGCGCCCGGGCGTGGTCCGAGAGCACCAGGACGCCGTAGAGCATGCCCTCGCGTTTCATGTCGGCGACGTAGGGCCGTTCGCCGAGGACTAGGTCGAGGCCCTGATAGCGCTGCAGGGACTTGCCGACGCCGCCATCGGTTACGGGTTCTGGGATCGGTTCACCGCGGCGCGCCTTGGCCAGGAGCTCGATGGCGTCGACGATCTTCACGTACCCGGTGCAGCGGCAGAGGTGAACGTCGATCGCTTTGGCGATTTCGGCCCGGGTGGGGTCCGGGTTCTTGTCGATTAGATGTTTCGCCCGGAGGGCGATCCCGGGGATGCAGAAGCCGCACTGGAGCCCCGCCGCGGCGACGAAGGCCTTCGCCGTGAGCTCGCGCTCCTCGTCGCTGATGCCCTCGAGGGTGATGATCTCCTTGCCGGCGGCCTTGGTGGCTGGCGTGGCACAGGTGACCTTCGGCTTGCCGTCGATGAGCGCGAGGCAACAGCCGCACTGCCCCTGGGGCGAACAGCCGTCCTTCGGAGATGTCGTGTCGCAGCGCTCCCGGAGAGTCGTGAGTAGCGATTCGCCTTCCGCGGGTTCGACTTGGCGCTTCTCGCCGTTGAGGGTGAACTCGACACTCATGGTTCTCTCCTGGGGTGGAGCCTGCGTCCTGGGGTGGGGGTCCACCGGGAGCGAATCATACAGGCTCTTGGGCCCGCCGTGGCGCCCGTCAATAGGTGCAGTAATTCAGCGCCCCGGCGATGTCGACGCAGGTCATGGGGCTGGGGCACACCGTGCTGTCTCGGCAGCCGCAGTGCAGGTCGTAGGTGGGCGAGCAGATGTGCTGGGCCCCGCCCGGGCAATGGGCGTTTCCGGTGCATTCGCAGACCGTCCGGCCCGAATAGTTCACGCAGGCGAAACCGGCAGCGCAGTTGATTCCGCAGCCCCCGCAGTGGCTGGTGCTGCTCCGGGTATCGATACAGGCCCCGCCGCAGCAGCGCTCATAGCTCGCCCCGCAAGAGGCGTGTTCGGCCATTGGGGTGTTCGTGCAGCCCGTCGCAGGCACGCAAGAGTCGGCGGTGCAGGGGTTCGTGTCGTCGCACGACACCGGCGCCCCGGTACACGACCCGCCAGCACAGGCATCCCCGGTCGTGCAGGCGTTGCTGTCGTTGCATGACGACCCGTCAGTGTCTCGAACGCACGCCTCCGACTCGGGCGACGACGGGAAGGTGCACGAACCCGAAGTGCACGTCGGCGTCGTCACCTCGCGGCTGTGGGTGCCTCCCGTCTCGACGCAGACGTCCGCGAACCCCTCGCAGGGGGACCAGGGGCCGGCGCTCGGAGCGCCGCAGTCGGCGTCGATGCGGCAGTCCGGCGGGGGGGCGCTGTCCGGCGGGGGGCCGCTGTCGGGAACGGGTGGTGTGCTTTCGCTGCATACGCAGTATCCCCGATTGCACACCCCGGTCGTCATGCACGATGGGATGGGCGCGCCGCACTCGGCGTCGCTGTCGCACATCGGCGGCGGGCAGTACTCCGGCGTCGACAAGGAGCAACGGGGATCGACGCAGGTGCCGCCCTGGCACTCGGATAGTTCGGGGGCCCCGCTCGGTGCCGGGCATTCGACATCTCGGCAGCTCCTGGTCAGGAGCACGGTCGCGGCGAAGTCACGGTCGAGATCGAGGGAGAGGCGGCGGCTCGCGACCGGTGCACCGGCCGCGCTGATCAGCGTCACCTCGAGGGTGAGCGGGCCTCCCGAGACATCGAGGAGCTCGGCGACGCGGACCCCTCCTAGGAAGTCCTCCGCCCCCGCTACCGGGAAGGTCACCTGTCGGACCTCTCTCTCTTCCCGCTCTAGGCTCTCTCCGCGAACGAGCGTCGACTCTACCCTCGTGAAGTCGCCCCCCGGACGCCAGTCGCTGACGACGTCCACCGTCATCGAGATCGGCTCGTCGCTGCAGCTCCAGAGTCCCGTGAGGAGCAGTGGGAGCAGCAGGAGCATCGGGAGCACGGCGGGCGCTACCGGGCGGAGGGGCGACATCGCACCCAGTATAGCGGATCGGAGCGCTAGCTTAGCTTCAGGGTGGTCTGGCTCTCCTGGGGCTCCTTGAGGTTCTTCGAGACCGGGCACTGCTTCATGCGGCCTATTACGTAGGCGATATCGTCTGCGGTGGGCGCGCCCGACTTCAGTTTGCCCTCGTAGGCGACGTTCATCTTCGTCATCAACCAGTCCGCCTCGGTTTCCATGTCGATCGTGCCTACCGCCGATTCGAGCATCAGGCCGCGCTCCGCGCAGTTCACCCGCATGTAGAGGTGCTGGCAGGCGAGCACGGCGTAGACGAATACCAGGAACCCCGGGGTCCCGGTGCTCAGGTCGAGGGGCTTCCACCCCTCGAGCCCGTGCACCTCCGCGGACACGCTGGCCACGCTGTTGTCGGGGTCGGCATAGGTGGTGGTGAGGCGCAACTTGAAGTTATTTGTGTTCACTCCATGACTCATGGGTCAGATAGCGGCCTCGACCAGTCGCCCCTGTGCTTTTGCTCTCCCAGTCAGTCTACGTAGCCCAGGGCTCGCAGCCGCCGAAGCGTATCGGCGTCGATGACGGGGGGCGGCGTTCGCCGGGGGGAGGGCGCTCGGGTCGCCAGCGTCAGGGCTGTGGTGAGGCGCGCAACGTCCTTGGGGCCGACGTTTGGAGCACTGGCGTACTCCAAGGGGTCGCGGAGCAGGTCCATCCAGGCGTCGGCTCGGCCGCGGGAACGCACCAACTTGAAGTGGCCGTGCACGGCGAAGGAGAGACCGCCCGTTACCCCGAGGACCGGCCCGGTGGTGCCGCGCCGAGCTTCGAGGACCGGCACCAGGGAGGCGCCGTCGAGGCCCGTCATCGGCGGCACGCCTGCGGCATCGGTGATGGTGGCCGCGATGGATACGAGACCCACGGAGCCGGCGATTCGGGCCGGGGCCATGCCCGGCCAGTGAATCACCAGCGGCACGTGGATCAACTCCTCCCAGACCCGGGCACCA
>QMMC01000057.1 GCA_003647065.1 Deltaproteobacteria bacterium
ATCTCATTTCGGGTCTCTGCGAGTTGGCCGCGGCGGTGCGACCCGCGGTCGCCGTCGTCGCCCAAGCGTCCGGGGCGCTTCCCGCCTGGCTCCAGCTCGTATCGGGTGTCGCCGGTCGTGGCACGCCCTTGTTTCGATACGATCCGGGGGCCGGTCCGTCGTGGGCCCATCGCCTCGCCATGGGGGCCAACCCGCAGCCGGAGCGCCCCTGGCCCACGTACCCGATCGCCTGTGAGGGGGCCGACGGCAAGGCCCAATCATTGGACCTCGCCTTCACCTTCGCCCACGCCGCCGCCCTCGAGCCCACGCTGCGCAAACATTTCTGGGTGATTCCGACTTCGGCCTGGACCGACGAACAGATCAATCTTCGGGAGCTGATCGGCGCCGACGGCGACCAGCCCTCCCTCGGCCTGCCCTTCATCTGGGTCGTCGGCGAAGACGGGTCCCTCGCTCGCGCCATCGTCACGCGGCAGCTCACCATGGGCACCCACGACCACGTGCGTTCTTGGCACACGCTCCAAGAGCTCGGCGGTCTCGACAACGAGCATGTGCATCGCGCCACGAAGGTGACCCTCGAAATGGCCCACGCCGAGGCAGCCGTCAGGATGGAGAGCCTCGAAGCCAAGCATCGGGAAGAGCTCGAGGTGGTCCGGGCAGAAGCCGCGGCAGAGGCCATGGGCCGACTGGTCGACGTGCTGATGGACCTGGACTCGGCTCCCCGGTCCCCGCGGGCACCGACCGCACCGGCGGCACCCCAGGGGGCCCTCGCCGAGACACCGTCAGCGGGGACGGCCGCCGCGGAGGCGGCACCGCAAGAGGACGAAGACGACGAAGACGTTTCCTTCGACGAGGCGTGGATCGACTCCCCCCTCTGCACGACGTGCAACGAGTGCACGAACCTCAACCCCCGGCTCTTCAAGTACAACGGCGAAGACCAAGCTGTCATCGCCGACGTAAACGCCGGAACATTCGCCGAGATGGTTTCCGCAGCGGTGAAGTGCCCCGTGCGGTGCATCCACCCCGGAGCCCCCCAAAGCGGAGACGCAACCGCGACTGCCGAGCTGATCGCCCAAGCCGCTCCGTTCAATTGAGAAGAACCCGATGAACGAAATCGCGATCGCCGGGCTGGTCATGACGGGAATCGCCGGCTTCTTCGGCGTCGTCCTGGCCTTGGCGAACCGATTTTTCCGGGTGGTCGAGGACCCGCGCATCGACGTGGTGGAAGGCAAGCTCCCGGGCACGAACTGCGGCGCCTGCGGCGAGCCGGGCTGCCGCTCATTCGCCGAAGCGCTGGTGAAGGGTGCTTCGGTTCCGGGCAAGTGCACGGTGAGCACCCCCGCGGCTATCGAGGATGTCGCGTCGGTGCTCGGAGTGGACGCCGACTTCCAGGAAAAACGCACGGCTCGGCTGCACTGCGCCGGAGGCAAGTCTGCGGTCCGGAGGCTCGCTGACTACCAGGGCGAGTCGTCGTGTCGAGCAGCATTCGTGGTCAACGGCGGAGGTCGCGCCTGCTCCTGGGGGTGCCTGGGCCTCGGAGACTGCGACGTGGTCTGCACCTTCGATGCGATCCACATGAACGACGAGGGGCTCCCGGTGGTCGATGTCGAGGCATGCACGGCGTGCGGCGACTGCGTCGATGTGTGCCCCCTCGACCTCTTCACCCTCGAGGCCGTCTCCACCGAGATCATCGTCCAGTGCAGCAGCCCCCTCGCCGGCGAAGGGGCCCGCCTCGCGTGCGAGGTCGCCTGCGACGCCTGTGGCCGATGCGCCCTCGACGCCCAGGAAGGGGCCGTCGAGATCACAGGGGGCCTCGCGGTCGTCCGCAGCCCGAGCCGCGCGACCGAAGAATGCACCTTCCGTTGCCCGACGGGCGCTATCGCCGTGGTGCACGGTGACCAGTTCCAAGAGATGGAATTGACCCAACTACGCAGGAGCCGTCATGCCTAAGTGGCCATCGATAGCGACGGATTGGATGCGACGTGCCCTCGGTCGGTCGGAGCGCGCGGAAGTGCCCCATCCCGGGCAGAGCACTCTATTGACGGGCTCCGAAGCCGTCGTCGCCACCGAAGCCCTCATCGCCGAAGGGCTCTACCACTTCTCTCTGCAAAGGACCGACGCCCCCTCGCGACACCAAAACGCATTCGGCGCGACGGTCGCGACCTACGCCGCCCAGGGAGACGGCGGGACCATCGCGGCCGCCGGCGGCCTGGCCCTCAGTGGACGGCGGGCAGCAGCGTTTCTCGCGGGGGCCGGGGCCACCGAAGCCGCGGCGCCCCTCGGTGCCCTCGTGACTCGGCACGTACCTATCGTGCTTCACTTGACGGACCAGGTAGACCCCCTCCGCCTCGGCGCCGAGTCGGCGGGGCACGGTAGCTATCATGCCCTCGGGGCCACCGGCGCCGTCCTCCTCGTGGCGAGGAGCGCTCAGCACGCGGTCGACATGACCCTGGTCGCCCGCCGGGTCGCCGAGCAGGCGCTCGTGCCGTGCGTCGTGGCCATGGATGCTGCGGAGACCGCCTGGGCCCCGAGCGACGTCGCGCTCCCCGACGCCGAGCTCGTCCGGCTCTACCTCGGAGAGCCCGGCGAGCTGATCGACACGCCGACGCCGGCACAGCGCATGCTCTTCGGCGACCACCGCGAACGCATGCCCGCCTGGTTCGATTTGGATCGCCCCGTGGCCCACGGTGTCGCCCTCGGCGGCAACGATCGGGTCGCCGCCCTCGCAGGCCAACGGCTGCTCTTTGCCGACCACGTGCAGGTGATTCTCGCACGCGCCATGGAAGACCTCACCGCTCAGACCGGGCGGGCCCTCTCGACCACGACGGGCCACCGACTGAAGGGAGCCAAGCGGGTCATCGTCACCGTCGGGGCGGCCACCGAGCTCGCCGAAGAGGTCGCGGATCATCTCGCCAGCGAGACCGACGGTCGCGTAGGTATCCTCGGGCTCACCGCGATCCGGCCTTTCCCAAGCGCGGCGGTCGCCTCGGCCCTCTCTTCCGCAGAATCAGTGGTCGTCCTCGACCGGTCGCCGGATTCCCTGGCGAGCAGCCTGCCCCTGAGCCGCGAGGTGCGCTCGGTGCTTTCGACGGGTAGCCCAGAGATTCAAACCGCGATCTACCCCCTCGGCGGGGAGCCCCTCGCAGCGGCCAACCTGGCGGCTCTGTGCACGAGCACCATCGAAGTCGGCACTCACCCGGTGCTCCACCTCGGCCTGGCCGCCCCCATGCCGCACAGCCGTTTCCCAACCCGCGAAGTGTATTTGCAGTCCCTCGAACGGGGCTACCCCACGCTTTCGGCCTCCCTGCTCGACGCCGATGCGCCCCTCGACCTCGCGCCATCGAAGTCGGTGAGCCTCTCACTCTGGCAGCAGGCAACGAAGCCTACCGAAGATTGGCTCTCCGTCCTGGCGCGGGCCATCGGAGACTCGGATCGACCCCACGTCCGGGCCTACTCGTTCATCGCCGAAGAGGGGGTGCACGTCGGTCACGTGACCGCGGCGCACGAGCCCTTCAAGAACCCGGGCGTCGGCTCCCCCGTGCACATCGCGATCATCGACGATGTGGGACTCATCGGCTCCGACGCCCCGCTCCGGGAACTCCGGCCAGAGGGGACAGTGCTCATCTCGACGCCGCTCGCCGGAGAAGAACTCTGGGCCGCATTGCCGGCGGCCTGGCGCGACCTGATACGCACGAAGAAGCTGGTCGTCGGTTCGGGCGACAACGACCTCGGGGCCCTCGTCGGGGCCGTGCCCACGCTCCTCGAGGGCGGCGAGGCCGAGGGTTTGATAGCCCTCGACTGGGCGTCCTACGACTCGAAGTCGGCCGCTGCGGTGACAGCGGTCACGCCGATGGCTCTCGAACGTTTCGAAAAAACCCGGGACGCCTACGACAACGTGCCGCACTTCTACAATGCGGTGTTGGCCCCGCGCCTCGCGGGCAGCCGCGGTGAGTCGGGCGAGCCACGGCCCACGGTCGACCCCCTCCTGACGGCCGGCACCTTGCCCTCGTATACGGCGGCTTTCCACGACGCGAGCCGGGGCAGGCGCCACCTCCCGAGCATCGACCCCAGCCGGTGCACGGGCTGCGGGCAGTGTTGGCTCGAGTGCCCCGACTCGGCCATCGCGAGCGTCGCTGTCGGCGGCGGCACTCTCCTCGATGCGGCCGCCGACCTAGCGGAGCTGGCCGACCCGGGCACCGAACCCAACGAGGCGAGCGCCAAGCTGCGGCGGGCGCACTCGAAGCTGGCCGCCCGCATGGACACGATGGTGGCCAAGGCAGGGCGAGGAACCGCCCCCAACGACGTCGCCCACGAGGCGTTTGTGTGGCTCGTCGACAAGATGGGCGTCTCGGCCGAGGACAAGCCCGACTATCGACGGGCCTTCGACGGAACGGCCAGGGAACTCGCGCGCCTGCCCCTCTCGGTGACGGACGTATTCTTCAACGCGCCCCACGCCGAGAAGAAGGGCACCGGCGAGTTCCTGATGCTCGCCGTCGATGCCCGGTCGTGCCAGGCGTGCGGCGGCTGCGTCACGGCCTGCGCAGAAGAAGCGATCACGATGGTCCCCCAGACCAACGAAGGCGTGCGGCAGAGCGAAGAGCACCTCCGGGTCTGGAGCCGTCTCCCGGACACGGCGGGCAGCACCATCGCCCGTGCCTCGGCGGCGGACCAGGTGGGACCGCTCCCGGCACTCCTGATGTCGCGGCATTGCGCCGGGGCGCTGACCGGCGGCGACTTCGCGGAAGCCGGGTCCGGCGAACGCCTGGCCCTGCGTCTCGTCGCCGCGGCCTTCGAGCATCGCTCGGAGCGACGCCTAGTGGCGCAGATCGAACAACTCGGAGACCAAAACGCCCGGGTACGCAGCGAGATTCAGACCGCGCTCGCGGCGTCCTTGTCGGGCGACGATCTCTCGGCCCTCGACGAGGCCCTGGCCGCGGTCCCCGTGCGCCCGAAGAACCTCGGAGCGCTCGTGTCACGGCTCGACGAGTTGGGGGTGCGCAATACGGTCGACCGCGACCGGGTTCAGGCCCTCGTCACGGTGGCGAAGGAACTCGAGGCCCAAGAAGACGCCGTCCGCTCCGGGGCCGACGGCCTCGGCCGGGCGCGCTTTGGAATAGTCCTCGCGGGCGAATCCGTCGGGCAATGGGCGGCGCGCTTCCCCCGCAACCCCTTCGCCGCGCCGGTCGCCGTGGACCTCATGGGCAACGGACCCGAGCTCGCCATGGGTCTGCTCGCCGGCTTGAACCGAGACCGCGTCGACGAGGCTCGAACGAGCCGCAAGGCCGAGCTCTTGCTTGCGAATCCTTCGGACCTCGAGCCGAAGCTCCGTGAGCTCAGCGACCTGAGGTGGCGCGACCTTTCCCCCGAGGAACATGCCGGCCGCCCTCCCCTCCTCGTCGTCGTGGGCCCCGAGGCCCTCTCGGAACAGGCTCTCCCGGGGCTATCCAAGCTCCTCGCGGGAGACCAGGACATCAAGGTGCTTCTCATGGACGGGCGGGACCGCCTCGCCGCCGCGTCCGATCCCGTGATGTTCGCCCTGGCCCATCGCAGAGCCTTCGTCCTGTCGACATCGCTCGCCCACCCGCGGCACCTCTTCGATGGCCTCGATGCGGCGTTGCTCTTTCAGGGGCCGGCCCTCATCCACATTCACACCTCGAGCCCGTCGGCCCACGGCTTCTCCCCGGACCGGACCGTCGAACACGCCCACTCCGCGGTGACCTCCCGGGTCCAGCCGCTGCTTCGCTACGACCCGAGCCAGCCCGGGGTCTACGGCGCGCGACTCAGCCTCGAGGGCAACGCTCAGCCAGACCAAGCATGGGCCACGGACGAGGACGGGCAGGCCCATACCCCTGCGCGATGGGCTCTCTCCGAGGGGCGTTTCGCCAGCTCCTTTGGGCCTTTTGCCGCCGGCGCCCCAGCCCCGTGCTCTATCGAGAGCTGGGTCACCCTCGGCCGCCACGAGCGTCACCAGCGGACACCAACCATCGTCAACGGCGACGGCGAAACTCTGGCCATCGCCGAGGGCCTCGCCGAGTTGTCCTGGGAGCGGTACGAAAACTTCCGCACTCTCCAAGAGCTCGCGGGCCTGGTCACCCCCTTCACCGAGTCCGTGCGCAAGCAGGTCGAGTCGGAGCTCGTGGCCGCACACCAGGCCGAACTCGAAGCGCAGAAGGCAGAGTACGAGGCGAAGCTGCTCCAGCTCGAGAGCGCTCAGACCGACGCCATGGCTGCCCGGCTCAAGGCGCGTCTCATCGAGCTCAGTGGATCTGCGCCGGCACGCCGGCAAACTTCCGAGGAAGTCGAAGGATCGTGACCCACGCCGGCACGACAGAGGGATTGCCCTCGTTCAGCCACGGAGTGCACCCCGAGGAGCACAAGGGGGCCACGGAGTCGCTCCCCATCGAGCGCATGCCGTTCGTCTCCCACTACGTCCTGCCCCTTGCCCAGCACATCGGCCGGCCATCCAAGTGCATCGTCCGCCCCGGGCAGCACGTCCAACGGGGCGAGCGCATCGCCGACCCAAACGGCTTCGTCTCGACGGCCCTCCACGCGCCGGTGACGGGGACCGTCGAGGCGGTCGAGCTCCGGCCGCACCCCAACGGCAAGCTCGCGGAGTCGATCGTAATCGCCATCGATGCGTTCGCGAGCCAAGAGATGCAAGAGCCGCAGAAGCCAGAAGGCGGTGCGGGGGGCCCCAACGGTTCATCGCGAATCGACGGCTTCGTCCGCCGCGTCCAAGAGGCGGGGATCGTGGGCCTTGGGGGAGCGGCCTTCCCGAGCCACGTGAAGCTCCAGGTCCCCGAGGGCAAGAAGGTCACCACGGTCGTGCTCAATGGCTGCGAGTGCGAGCCCTATCTGACCTGCGACCATCGCGTGATGCTCGAAGACGCCGACAAGGTCGTTCGCGGCATGCGCCTCATCATGCAGCAACTGGGCGCGGCCCACGGCTACATCGGAGTCGAACGCAACAAGTCGGACGCCATCGAGACCCTGCGCGCCGCCCTCAGCCAGAACGACTCCCAGAACGACTCCCAGAAGGGCTCGATCGAGATCATCGCCCTGCAGGTGAAGTATCCCCAGGGCGCCGAGAAGATGCTCATCGACGCGGTCCTCCACGAACGCGTCCCCGCGGGCGGGCTGCCCCTCGATTTGGAGATCGTCGTACACAACGTCGCGACCGCATCGGCCATCGCCGACATGGTCGAGAACGACACGCCGCTCATCGAGCGCGTGATCACCGTGACCGGCGACGGGGTCCGACGGCCAGCCAACGTGGTAGTCCCCCTCGGCACGCCGATCGCGGCCGTCCTCGAGCACTGCGGCGGCCTGAAGCCAGAGGCTCGCCAGGTGATCCTGGGCGGTCCGATGATGGGCGTGGCTCAAAAGGAACTAGACGTGCCCGTGGTCAAGGGGACCAGCGGGATCCTCGCCCTCACCCAGCCGCAACGGGTCGTCGGCGAGCAACCCTGCATCCGCTGCGGCCGTTGTCTGGATGCTTGCCCGATGTTCCTCAACCCCGCGCGCCTCGCTCAGCTCGTCCGCAATGAACGGGCCGAGGGCCTGCTTTCACACCATGTGATGAGTTGCTTCGAGTGCGCCAGTTGCTCTTTCGTCTGCCCCTCGCACATTCCCCTCGTGCACCTCATCCGCGTCGGCAAAGCCATGGCGAGAAAGGTGGCGGTACCCTGATGGCGAAGTCGGCCAACAAGCTGGAGATCGCGACTTCACCCTTTGCCCACGACGGGCTGAGCACCCGGCGGGTGATGTTCGAAGTGGTGCTGGCGACCCTGCCGCTGCTCGCGGCGGCGACCTACTTCTTTGGGATCACGGCCTTGGTCGTCGTGGCCGTGACGGTGACGGGCTGCGTCGCGGCGGAGTGGGCCTTGGGCTCGGCTCAGCCCCGAGGTCGCTCGCTCACTGACGGGAGTGCCGTTCTGACCGGTCTTCTCCTCGGCCTCACCCTTCCTCCGGCCATCCCCCTGTGGATGGCGTTCCTCGGTGGGCTGATGGCCATCGGCCTCGGCAAAGCGATCTTCGGAGGGCTCGGCCAGAACCCGTTCAACCCCGCTCTCGTGGGGCGTGCCTTTCTCCAGGCGGCATTTCCGATCGTGATGACCACCTGGTCGGCCCCCTTGGATTGGTCGGCGGATGAGCCCGGCTTCTTCAACATATCGCCGAGCACCCTCGCCCCACCGCTGATGCGCTCATCGGTAGACGTCGTTTCCAGCGCCTCCCCCCTCGGGCTCGCGAAGTTCGAAGGCGAGCTCACCGAGGCGACGTCGCTGCTCTGGGGTCAGACCGCGGGCTCCCTCGGAGAGACGGCAGCGGTGCTCCTGATCATCATCGGTCTGTGGCTGGGTTTTCGGCGCCTCTTCGACTGGCGCCTTCCCGTCGCGACGCTGCTTTCGGTGACTGTCTTCAGCGGCGCGCTCTACCTGATCGACGGTACGGCCTATCCGTCTCCGGTCTTCATGCTGCTCTCCGGGGGCCTTCTCTTCGGCTCCGTCTTCATGGTCACCGACCCCGTGACGACGCCGATCACCGCGAAGGGTGCATGGATCTTCGGAATCGGGACCGGCTTCCTCGTGGTGTTGATCCGCGTCTTCGGCGGGCTCCCCGAGGGCGTGATGTACGCCATCCTCCTGATGAACAGCGTCACGCCGCTCATCGAGCGCTACACCCAGCCCAAACCCTTTGGCTACCAGAAGCCCAAGCCAGAGACACCGAGTTCGACAAGTCCGAAGGGAGCGAGCTCCAAATGACGGCGCCGGCAAGCGACGAACCATCCTCCGCGCGGCTGGTGCTCTCCCTCGGCCTCGCCGGCCTGCTCTCGGGCCTGGCCCTGGTGGGGGTCTATCTCGAGACCAAGCCGCTGATCGAAGAAAACCAGGCGGCGTACCTGCGCGAGAAGGTCTTCGAGCTGCTCCCGGGGAGCGTCAGCATCGCCGCCCACGTCGTGCGCGACGGCGAGCTGGTGCTCTTCGAGGGAGAACCGGCCGCCCTCGCTGGGGAGGACGTGGTCTACGCAGGCCTCGACGCGGACGGCCAGGTCATCGGCAATGCCATCCCGGCCCAAGGCCCCGGATTCCAGGATACGATTCGCCTCATCTATGGCTACGACCCCACGCGCCGCGTCGTCGTCGGCATGCGGGTCCTCGAAAGCAAGGAGACCCCCGGGCTGGGCGACAAAATAGCGAAAGACCCGACCTTCCTCGCGAACTTCGCAGCCCTGGCCGTAGAGCCCCAAGTCCTCGCGGTGAAGGCCGGCGAGGGAACCGAGCCGAATCACGTCGACTGCATCACCGGGGCCACGATTTCCTCGAAGGCGGTCGTCGACATCATCAACGGGAGCATCGAGCAGTGGCTTCCGGTCTTCAACGCGGAAGGGGGAAGCTGAACGTGGCTTCGTCTTCGAAAAAATCGGCACCGACCGAGCCGACCCTCTGGGACGAGGGGGTCAAGGGCATCTGGCGTGAGAACCCCGTCTTCATCGCGGTGCTCGGCCTATGCCCCGCGATGGCCGTCACCAACTCGCTGATCAACGGGGTCGTCATGGGCGCCGCGACGACCTTCGTCCTGGTCGGAGCGAGCCTCTTCGTATCGCTGCTGCGCCACGTCATCCCCAAGCCCGTACGCATCAGCATCTACATCATCATCATCGCGACCTTCGTCACCATCGTCGACTTCGCCCTCGCGGCCTACATGCCCGCAGCCCACCGCGAGCTCGGCGCGTTCATCGCCCTCATCGTCGTCAACTGCTTGATCCTCGGTCGCCAGGAGGCCTTTGCCTCGAGGAACAAGGTCGGCCCGTCGCTTGCCGACGCGGTGGGCATGTCACTCGGCTTCACCCTGGCCCTCGTCATGATCGGCGGCATCCGGGAGGTCCTCGGCAGCGGCACCCTCGGCGGCGTTCCGGTATTCGGCGCGGACCCCTCGCTGCCCTCCGAGGGCGTCGCGGTCTTCGAGCCGTGGGTCATCATGGTCCTGCCCCCGGGCGGGTTCCTGACCCTCGGTGTGCTGCTCACGATCTTCGCGTACCTCAAGAACGCGAGCGCCGAGCGTAAGAAACAAGAGATGGCGGCCTCGCCCGATAGCGCGAGGAGAAGCTGATGGGCGACCTGGTCTTCATTTTCGCGTCGGCGTGCGTGATCAACAACTTCACCCTCGCCCTCTTCCTCGGCCTCTGCCCCTTCTTCGGCGTGACGGGTCGGCTGGACACGGCATTTCGCCTCGGCCTCGCCAACATCTTCGTCCTCGTCATCACGTCGCTGTCGGCCTGGGCGCTCAATACCTACGTGCTCATCTACGCGCCCTACCTGCGGCTCATCAGCTTCATCGTAGTCATCGCGAGCACCGTCCAGTTCGTGGAGATGCTGATCAAGAAGCTGAGCCCGGGCCTCTTCCGGGCCCTCGGGATCTTCCTACCGCTCATCACGACCAACTGCGCCATCCTCGGACTGGCGCTCTTTCAGACCAGCCGCGGCTACAGCCTCGTCGAGGGCCTCGTCTACGCCCTGGGCGCCGGCGTCGGGCTGACCCTCGCCCTGGTGATCATGGCGGGGCTCCGCGAGGAAAACGAGCTCGCCGCAATCCCCCGGGTGGTCCGCGGGACGGCCATGAGCTTCTTCGTGGCCGGCATCCTTTCCATGGCGTTCATGGGTTTCGCGGGCCTCTTCTCCCAAAGCTGACAGTATTGATGCCATGAGCCACGTCGTCGCCATTCTCTCCATCGCTGCCCTCTGCGTCGTCTGGGGATGGCTCCAGCGCAGCAGCGGCTGCGACGAAGGCGGCGGCTGCGGCTCCGGGCGCTGCGGCGCCTGCCAGCGGCCGCCGAAGGCCGAGAGTGCCGAGGGCGGGGACAGCGCGGCCTAACGGCCTCGGCGATTTCGCTGCCTTCACTGAACCACTAACGCGATCGCCATGTGCACATGCATCGATGCATGCGCAAACAGGGGACACCTGCCGAGCCCATAGCTCGCACCTCACGTCGGTAGAGCCGCCCCGGGAAGGGGCGACTGAAGACTACACCGTCCCTCGGTCGAGCTCGCCCACGTCGCCACCCTCAGCATCACCGTCGCGCCTGCCGCGGCGATTCCCGATCCGCCACAGAAGCACGCCGACCACGCCGCCAAGGGTGTCCACAGCGATGTCGTAGATCGACTCCCCAGACATGGAAGCCCCGAGGGCGAGGCTCTGGGCCCACTCTTGCGCGACCGCGGCGGCGATGAAGATGACGACGGCCGGCGCGACGCGTCGCCCTCTCGCCCTGGCGAGGGCGACGGCGAGGGTCGCGAAGATCGCCAGGTGGCAGATGACGTGGGTCGGCTCGAAGGCGAGGACCGCGCGAAGCGTGCCGGACCCGGGATCGACCCAGAGCGCGGTGCCGACGGCCGCGGTGATGAGCGAGACGACCCACGCGACGACAAACGAGTAGCGACCCATGGCGAGATTGTGAGCCGACAGCCCGCGGCCGGGCGTTCGCACTGGGGTAAGCGGTTCGGTCCCCCGGTGAGCGGTCGGGAACACGGGTCGAGCTCTTCTATCTCAGCGCGATGACCGCCGACCGCCGTCAGCGGCCCAGCGCAACCTATCCCTCGACGTCGCCTTCGATGGCCTCTGTGTCTGAGAGCACACCGCGGATCCAGTCGCGGAACGGCGCGACGCGGGTCAGCACGGTTGCGGCTTCACTGCACACCCGACGGTCGATAGCGAGGCTGACCACGCCGACGAGCACGTCCTCGTCGCCGACCCTGCGCAATACCGGGCCGCCCGAGTCCCCGGGGCAGACGCCCGCGGAAGGCGAGGCGGCGCACATGCGAGTGGCCGCCATCTGGGCCACCGCACCATGGAAGCAGTGGTGCGGCGAGAGATACTCGAGGGTGATCGCGTTGAGCACGCGCCCCGGCGCGGACCGGGCCCGAGCTCGCGTGATGCCGTAGGCCGTCACGCGAAGGTCTGTGCCCTGAGTGCTCGGCTCTTCCGCCGCGGTCGCGAGGCGAACGGGGGGACGACCGTCGACGGGCCGTCGCAGCACGAGAATGGCGAGGTCGTTTCCCGCGTCGGGGTGGTCGACCTGGAACTGGGGATGCACGTGCACGCTGGCGACACGCCGGGTCACCGTCTGCCCGCGGGGATTGCCGATGCGGACCCGCCGCACGCGAAGGCGTCCGAGCTCCGCGGACCGGACGCAGTGCGCCGCAGTGAGGACCGCGCGCGAGTCGATGAGGACGCCGCTGCACGACCCGTTCGCCCGGGCCGTGCGCCACCGGAAGTACACCGACGCGCCTCCCTCGTCGTCGGCCGCGGGGCTCGCGCCATAGAGGGCGTGAGCACCGACAGCGACGGAGGCGACGGCGCCTGTGATCAGGGCGACGATGAAGAAGCGGCTCACGGGCTCATCATCCCGCAAAACCCACCGCGGACACAGGCGAACGTCCTCCCCCCGCTGTGAACATCTGCGCTCACCGGATTCGCACCCTTCGAGTTCGCGAAAAGGAGACGCGTACGCGCAACGCCGACTGACAACCGCGGCGATTTCGCTGCCTTCGCCGACCTGGCAACGCGATCGTGATGTGCACATGCATCGATGCATGCGCAAACAGGGGACACCTACCGAGCCCATGGCTCGCAACGGTTCCGCTTGGCGTATGGTTCCCCATGATCGCCGGAGTCCCAAGCCCAGCTCGAGGCGTGGCCGTGGCCGTGATCGTCGCGATCACGGGTGCCTGCTCTTCTCCGGCACCTGTGCCCGCAGCGTCCACCGTCCCAACATCGGAGGCGAACTCGTCCGAAAGCACGGGGGGTCGGCATCCCGATCCCTCCGCTGCCATCGCCAGCTGCCATTCTGCGCTGAGAGCAGTGCCGGAGACTCCTGCCGATACTCGCGCGGGAATCGTCGCAGCGGGTTGCAGCGGCCTCTTTGTGGAAGCCGCCTGTCGGAATGCGATGCGGCGCTCTGATCAAGTCCCCCACGAACGCCGGGCGTCTGAGCTTGCGCGGGCTTGCTCCGCCGCCTACTGCCCTCTCCTTCCTGAACCCAAGCCCGAGCTGTGCGGGATGGACACGGCTGACACCGCTCCCGCAGAACTGGCGGAGCACTGGAGCTCCTTTGTGGAACAGGTATACGTGTTCGACTTGGGCGAAGTCGGACGGCCCCTGGCGGGCCTCTACTCCCATCCTTTCAGTCCGCTCGAACGACCTCCTCCGCAAGAGCAAGAATCGGCGCCGGCTCCCCGAATCGCCGTAGCAATCACGGAAGCCGGCGTGGAAATCACCATCACTCAGCCCGGCGGACAATCGGAGTCTCGGCGGATGGCGATTGCTGACCTGACACCTGATCTCGCAGCCGCCCTCGACGGCACATCAACCGAGGCCGGAGTCGCCATCTCCGTTCAAGCAGATGTTCCGTATGACCAGGTCGTGGCCGTGTTCGACGCGCTCCGCGCCGCGGGCTTCGAGCGCGTTTCGCTAGAGACCCGCTGAAGCGAGCTTCCCGAGGAGCGCGTGTTGGAGGCGATGTCGGTTCGCTGCGTGGTTCAGCAGCCACCGCGCCCCGCGTAGACGTCGGGGTCTTCCATCGCGCGCTCGCAGTCGGCAGCCCGGTAGTACCAGCGCACACCGCCCACGCTCGCGTACTCCGCGCTCGGGTGATGCACGTAGTAGTTCTCCGCGCACAACAGCCCTCCGCTGCTCGTCCGCCGGCCGTCCACCCAGGTCTGGGAATACGGGCCGGCCATGCCGAGGATGCGACCGCCGTAGGTGTACTGGTAGCTAACGCGAGTACGCGCGTTTTCCGCACGCTCGAGGTGAATCATCTGACCTGCATCGCGGCTGTCAGCCGGCGGGACGAACCGCCAGCGACGGCACCGTGGACCGTCCGGTCCGTGTCCCAGCTCGTAGAGCTGGCCACCGCGTGCGAGCACCGGTCCCAATCGGTCGCGTGCGTGATCGTGCGCGGGAAAGCCGAGCACCGACTCGGCACATGCACCCAGGTCCAGCGGCTCCCGTGAGGAGGCCGCCGCGTCACAAGCGGCCTCGGTTGCGAACCACGGGAGCTCGGATACTTCGAAGGTCTGAGTGCAGTTGGCGAGCAATCCGTTGTTCAACCCGACGAGGCCGCGAGGCGAGGCCAGCTCGACCCGCATCTCGCTGTACCGGTACTCGAACCTCACCCGTCGAAAAGGCGCGGGGCCGGGATCGGGGATGGTCTCGGAGTGACCGTCCTCATGTTGGACATATGAGTTGCCGTCGGCGTCTTCGCGAACTGCGCGCACGGGCTCGATCCACCCCTCAGGGCCCTGGGTGGCTTGCGTCGCCTCGAAGGGACGGCACACCCCGGCGCCTCCCTCGGGCTGCGGTACGAGCCAGAACATCGGCTCACCGCGAACGAGCAACTGCAGGGGAGTCGGCTCGGCTCGCTCTGCACCGGCCGCCGGTTCGACTGCCGCGACGGGCCCAGGTGCGCTTCGAGGTGGGACGTCTGCGGCTTCGGCGGCGGTCGAAGACCGGTCCGGTGCGGTGGAACCGCATCCAATGAGAGCGATCACCGCGACCATGCGCCACATCCACGGTATCGACAGCACAGGCGCGCACAGGTTCCGCCAGATGCCCCTTGGATGGCGGCACGCCGCCACCCTACGACTCGAGGGTCGCCCCACTGAACGTGAGCACGCGTCGGGCCGGGACGACGATCGTCATGCGGGTGCGCGGATGGGTGTTGGTGGTGGCTGGCTGGTCGGTGAGCGCGAAGGTGCCGAGGCCCGCGACGCGCAGCGACTCGCCGCCATTCAGCGCGTCGACCAGGGCGCCCGCCGTGCCGTCTTGGGGCGCCTCGCCCGCATCGAGCTGCGCCTGAAACTCAGGCGCGGCCCTCAAGACAACCCGGCGCCGCACACCCTTTCGGACCTGCGTCGCTCGGATCGAAAACTTCCCCAGCCCCGGGACCCGCGCGCTCCCCTCGTCGGCGAGCTTGGTCGCGATCGACGACATTGCTGCCGCGATGTCCTTCGGCTTCGGGGCGCTGGCCTCGGTCTTGGCCTTCACCACCCCCGCCGCCTTGAGGCCCGTCTTCTTCTTCTTATTCTTCTTTTTGGTGGTCGCCACGGCCGCAGCATTGGCTCGAACGGCGAGGAGGTCAATTCAGTGGTGGGGTTGCCATGGATGACGCCATTCCCACGGCTCATACCCCCATTTCACATGGTCGTTTCTCGCGGAGGGCCCCGAACAGTCGGATGCCGCCGACGGCGGTCGGATGGATCGCCAAGCTCGACACTCGCTGAAAGAACGGCGTCAGGACCCCAGAACGCAGTTTCTGAGCCGTCGAACAAGAGCATCCCTCACCGCCGGTCGATGCTATCGCGCCGTCGCGGTGAACCGCCGTCCGTCGGGATTTCCGAGTCTTCACCCGCGGCGGTCCCACCAACGGTCGTGACCCCTCCATCCGGCATCGGACCGACGGCACAACGGCTGGCCTCACAGGTGGTTTCGCAGCGAATACCGCACGCACCGCAATGCGCCACGCATGTACAAGCCCCGCACCACGCGGTGCACCCAGCGTACTTTTCGATGCCGGGGCCTTCGTTTCTGGAGCGAAATCGACGGTGATCTGATTGCAGAGCGCATTGGTACGCCCTGTGCTCAGTGCCAGGTCAACCAAGGAGGACCTAATGGCGCAATCATCACTTCGTTCCAGCACCGCGGCGTGGCTCTTTCAGTCCTGGGCAGGCTTCATCATTGCCGTGGGCTTCATGGCCTTCGGCGTCTACTACCTGCCGGTCGATGCGTGGACCCGAGGCTACCTCGGCATTGGCTCGCTCTTCCTAGTGTCGACCTGCTTCTCCCTCGCCAAGACCCTGCGCGACAAACACGAAGCCGACAGGATCCACAACAAGGTCGAAGAGGTGCGAACAGAACGCATCCTCCGCGAAGTCGGCGACGAGCTCACGGGCTAGACGCTGAACCGGCTCTACGCGTGCTCTTCGCCGGCCATGACTTGTCCCATGTACGCGAAGAGCGCGTCGGAGATGCCGTGTGATTCGCGGGCCTGCTCTTCTTCGTGGAGCATTCGGTGGATGGACTCGACCATCGCCTGGTCTCCACCGGTCACCTCCTCGAGGGCCTCGGTCCAGCGCTGGATCAGCGTCCGCGCCTCGGGGCTGCCCGGCGGCACGCCCGAGTCGAGGGCCTTCTGCAGGTCCTGTACGACCGGCGTGACGGTTTCGGTGCCGCTCGCCTGGTGGTCGTGCAACTGCTTCTGTTGTTCCTGGGTAAAGTACTTGTCGAGCATCGTCATCGTCTCCACGGTTTTGAGGAATGTTTCCGTTGTCGAACCGTCGTCGTGCTCGTCCCCGTCCAGCAGGGTGAGGATGTTGTTCAGAAGGGACTCGAGGCGCCCGAGGGCGCCCATTTCCTTCCGCACACGCTCCAGGTGATCGCGGACGACGCCCTTCGCGTCGATGCGCCCCTTCTCGAAGCACTCTGAGATTTCGGACAGGCCCATCCCCAAGTGCTGCAAGCTGCGAATCTGCTGCAACCGTTGGATCTCCCGCCGGGTGTACAGCCGGTGCCCCGATGCTGTGCGCCCCGATGGGCTGAGCAATCCAATCTCTTCGTAGTAATGGAGGGTCCGGACGGACACGCCGGTCCGCCGGGCCACCGCTGCGACTTTCAGAGCGACTTCATTACTGGAGGAGTTATCCACGACGACGAGGCTACTCTGCGCCCTCACGTCGCGTGAGCTTCAAGGACAAAGTGGCCTCACGTTGCGTCAGGCGGCCAGCCCCCGCACGTCACGTAGCATTGCCCGGCCAGATCGCCCTCCGAGTGAAACCTCGGCAGCGTTTCTTCCCAGCGCGCCTCGCGGGGGTCGGCGAGGCATCGGGCGGCGAGGGCTTCGCACTCCTCTCTCGTGTTTGCTTGGCATCGGACCTCGTCACCGCAGGTGCCTGGCTGCCTGCCCTCCCCGGGAACGGTCGGCTGGATACAGATGGCGAGGTTGGGCAGCGAAGGGTGCGGGCAGATGGCGAGCCGCGCGCTGCAGTCCGCGTCGGAGTTGCACCCGGCTGGCGGTTCCTCGGCGGAGGTCTCCGCGGTCCGTTCGCCACCGGTCGGGGCGTCAGCCTCCCCCGGAGCCTCACCGGCGGTCGCTGGCACCGACGTCGCCTCTTCTCGTCGAGGCTCTTGGGTTCGGGACTCGTGGCCGCACCCGACGCTCAGCAGGGAAGCGCTCGAGAGGACTAGCAACGCGATGCAGCGACTCATAGGGGCCCAGTGTACTTTCGTCCCTGACGTAGCGAGCAACAATCGCCGCGACCGGGGAAAACGCGGAGACGTTGCGGGCGGGGCAGTCTCGTGAGACATCGCCCAACGAATGCGCGGCAGAAAGAAGAAAGCGGCGGGGCGCAGCAAGGATCTCCTGTCGGACCCGGCTGCGGTGGGCTGGATCCAGCGCCACACGGGCGGCAAGCCCGACGACGACGACCGGCTGCAATCACTCTGGGGCGGATACGGCGAAATCGTCCGCGTGCATCTGGAGGACAGCGATGTCTCGTCGGTCATCGTCAAGCGGGTGAATCCGCCGGCCCAGATGAAGCTCCGCCGCGGCAGCCCGGAGCACGCGTCTCACCAACGCAAGCTGCGCTCCTATGACGTCGAGCAGGCCTTCTATTCGGGATGGAGCGCCCGGACCCCAGCTTCATGCCGGACGCCGCGATGCTACGCCGCCGACAAGACCGGCGGGGGCTGGCGCTTCTTGCTCGAAGACCTCGACGCGTCTGGCTTCGCCGGGAGGCTCGCGCACCTCGACGGCGCCCAGATAGCCCACTGCCTGAGATGGCTGGCGTCGTTCCACGCGACCTTCTTGGGCGAAACACCGAAGGGCCTGTGGAAGACCGGCACCTACTGGCACCTCGGCACACGGGCCGTGGAGCTCGCGGCGCTCACGGACCCGCAGCTGAAAGCCGCGGCGCGGCCCCTGGACGCAGCCCTCAACGCGTGCCGGTTTCAGACCTTCGTGCACGGCGACGCCAAGACCGAGAACTTCTGCTTCGGTGCAGACAGCGTCGCGGCCGTCGACTTCCAATACGTCGGCGGCGGCTGCGGGATGAAAGACGTCGCCTACTTCTTGAGCAGCTGCCTCTCCGATGCCCAGTGCGAGGCCGAGGCCCCGTACCACCTCGACACGTACTTTTCGTTTCTGCGCGAATACGTCGAGGCGTCCGTCGACATGCACGCCCTCGAGGACGAGTGGCGCGGCCTCTATCCCGCGGCGTGGGCAGACTTTCACCGCTTCCTCGCCGGATGGGCCCCGGGGCACTGGCCCATCCACCGCTATACGCGGCAGATGACCCAAGAGGCGCTTCGGTAGCTCTGAAACCCGGGGACAGGGTGGTCCCTTCGCGTCGGGCTCTGGTGTAGAATGGCCCCAATGTGCCGGCGTGGGTGACGCCATGCCGCTCTTGCTCGGAGGGAAACGACGATGAGCCAGATGCTTGTTCGCGATTTGATGACCACCGACCTCTTCACCCTCAACGCCGATCACCACTTCGGATCGGCCGGCGAACTGCTCGCGTTCAAGCACGTTCGTCACCTCCCCGTCGTAAGAAAAGGGAAGCTGATCGGCCTGGTGACACAGCGGGACCTGATGCGAGCCCAAGCCCGGCTCATGCTCGAATTGGTCAAGGCCGACCCGGAAGGCAGCGACGAGCGGGTCGTCACCGTCTACGTGAAGGACTTCATGACGAAGGACGATCTGGTGACCTGCGGACCCGCCACCCCGGCGGACGATGCCGCGCGTCTGATGCTGGATCGTAAACTGGGGTGCGTCTTGGTGACAGACGACGGCGAGCTGAAGGGAATCATCACGGAGGCGGACATCGTCAAATGGGCCGTCGAGATGATGGCCAAGGTGCGACTCGAGCAGGCCGCCCGAACCCGCCCGCCCGAGTCTTGACTGCCTCGAAGAGGCGAGCACGAGGTACTTAGCGGCCAGGCCCGAGGTGCAGCATTGGACCGTCGTCGAAGGCGCTGGATGCGTAGGAAAGTAGTTACGCCGCGGCAACCTCTGGCCACGCTGCATCAGCACACCGAGATCATCGCGTTGCTGACGGACTCCTAGGACGAGCGGATGAGCATGCACGGACTCCCCTGGGACATCGAAGCGCGTCGGCTGCCGGGGAAGAGCCCGCTCTTCGCGGGGGCGCGGACGTTTCGCTTTCACTGTGCCCGCGAAGGCGACCAGATCCGCATTGCGATCCCCGGGAACCACCGTGGCCCAGACAACGTCGACGCCACCTTTCCCGCCCAGGAGCGGTGGATGAACACCGGTGCCCGCGCCGAGCTGGTTCGGGCCCGCTGGGACTGCGCTTGGGATGCTGTCGACGGCGACGCCTTCGATGCCTTCGTCGGGCTCCTCGGGCCCCACTTGACGGCGAAGACTGCGGCCGACCAGCGCACCCTCGACGAGCTTCGCAGGAGCAGCTCCGAAGAACCCGAGAACACGATCGCGGAGGCGAGCCGGCTCCTCGCGACATCTCCCACCTGGGGCGAAGTCGCGCTCATCCGCGGCAAGGCCCGCGAACGCAACAAAGACATCGAAGGCGCCCGGGCGGACTACGACCGCGCCCTCGAGATCTATCCCGACAACGTCGCGGCGCTCCTCGCGGCCGGCTACCTTCGCATCAGTGACGAGGCCCAAGCCGCAAGAGAAGAAGCCCTCGCGCTCTTCACCCGCGCGCTCTCCCTCGTCCCAACGGACGACAGCGCCCGCTACCACTACACTCGGCAACTCCAGCGCCTCGGGCAAACCGAAGAGGCCCTTCGGGAACTCGACCGAGGTGTGCCGTTCATGGCGGCACCGGAGCAGGCCTACCTGCGCGGGGAGTGGCTCCACGAGCTCGGCCGCGACGAGGAAGCGATCGCGGTCCTAGAAGAGGCCGTGAAGGGCGCAGCGAGCATCCGCGCCCAGGCGCTCCTCGACGCGATCCGCGGACAGCACGCGCTGTCGTAGTACGGGGCTCCGAAGACGCTGCTGAGCGCGCGCTCAGCGAACGGGCAGGAAGAACTGTCGGGCGTCGAGGGTGCGGCCGAAGGCGCCTCCAGGGCCGGGGGTCGTATCGGTCGAGATCGCACCGAGGACTCGGAGGTCCCCCGTGGCGGCGGCGCTGTGGCCCCGCGCGACGTCCGCGGCGGTCGCACCGGCTCCCCTGAGGTCCAGGCCGGAGACGGCGTCGCTCGTGCCGAGATTGAGCACAACGAGATCGAGGTTGAAGCAGGGGGCGACGAGGCACCGGAGGCCGTTGTCTTCTACCGAGTAGAAGGTGGTCGCGCCGGCGGTGATCCCGGTCGTTCCCCACTCGGCATGCCAGGCCTCGGCAGCCGCGAGCACACCGACGGTGCGGCCGCCGAGGGAGCGAAGCTCCGTGACGCCGGAGACGAGGAGGTTCCCCGCGCTCGCTTCGACGGCGCTCGCTTCGGCTGCGGAGAGCCCGAGCGCGGTCCAGTCGATTTCGCCGACGTAGCACTCGACGTCCATCGACCCGTCGGCACACATCGTCGACGCACGATTGACGGCGTGCAGCCAGAAGCCACCGCAGAACGGGTAGGCGCATCGGCGGTAGTCCCGGCGAGCGAGATAGATTTCGGGGCCCGTCGGCGCCGGGCCACCGTCGAGGGCGCCGCCGTCCGTACCGCCACCGTCCGTGGCGCCACCGTCCGTACCGCCACCGTCCGTACCGCCGCCGTCGAGGGCGCCACCGTCCGTACCGCCGCCGTCGAGGGCGCCGCCGTCCGTGCCGCCGCCGTCCGTTCGGCCGCCGTCCGTCCCGCCACCGTCAAGAGGGCCGCTGTCGCTCTCCCCTGCGTCCGCGTCACCGGGGGCGCCGTCGAGGGTGCCCCCGTCGGTGCCGCCAGCGTCAGGATCGCCTGGGCCGCCGCCGTCGTCGCCGCAGGCCGGCGTGGTGACGAGGACGACGAGGACGACGAGGGAGAGGGTCGCGAAGCGGAGCAAAGAAAGGGTATTCATGGGCCAACCATAACGCGGGAACCCGCCCGTGACATCCCGAGGCCGGGCGCTCCACCAAGCTCGTGTACCTCGGCGACAGAACCAACATGACCCGGACCATCCCGGGCCCGTCACTCCGCCGTCCGGTACCGAAAGTGCCGGGCGTGAACCACGCGCCTGAGGATCTCGCGCAAGGGAGTATCAGCGTCGAGCTCCTGGACGATCGACGCCCAGGTGCAGCCCTCCACCCCGAAGGCGTAGTACGCCACGTTGGTCGCGAAGCAGGCGCGGGCCTCGGGGCTCGCTGCGAGATAGCTCGACAAGGTGTCGGCGCCGTCGAGGGGCACGTCCCCATCCGGCGTGGCGACGATCTCGCCGGTGGTGTCGATGGGTAGGCCGTTCTCGTCCGCGCGGTAGCGGCCGAAGCCGTCGTAGTGCTCGAGGGCGAAGCCCACCGGGTCCATCAACCGGTGACAGCCGGCGCACGCCGGGTTCTGGCTGTGCTCGAGGTTGCGCTCTCGCGTCGTCTCCGCCCCGGTGCGCGGCGGTAAAATGGGAATCACGGAGGCCGGCGGTGGCGGCAGGGTCTCGCAGAGGAAACGCCGACGCACCAGAGCGCCACGCTGCACCGGCGACGAGCTGTCCGCGAGAGCGTGGCTCGCGAGCACGCTCCCCTGGCCGAGGGCGCCGGGGCCGCGCTGGGCGGCGTCGGTGTCGAAGCTTTGAAGCTCGGTCCCCGTCACGCCCGCCACGCCGTAGAACTCGGCGAGGGGCCCGTCGACGAACGAGGTGCGCCCGCCGAAGAGCTCGGCGATGCCGCCCCCCGACTCGAAGACGTTGGCGTAGAAGGCCTCGGTCTCGCGCAGCATCGAGGCGCGCACCTCATCCGTGAACGAAGTCACCGCCGGGTCCTTCA
>QMMC01000058.1 GCA_003647065.1 Deltaproteobacteria bacterium
ACGACGACGAGTCCGATGACGACGACGAGTCCGATGACGACGACGAGTCCGATGACGCCAAGCCCGCGGCGAAGCGCAGCGGCAAGGGCAAAAAGAAGCGCCAAGGCGGCATGACCCCTGGCGAGCGCCTGGCCGCGGCCAAGGCCCGAAAAGCCAAGAAGAAGTCCGACCAGCGCGGGCGCCAGGCCGAGGTCGTCGAAGACCGCGTGATCAAGCAGGCCGGGGTGGCGACGGACTGGGTCGCCAACAACCAACAGATCCTCTGGGGGGCCGCAGCGGCGGTGCTCCTAGTCATCGGTGGTGCGGTCTTCTGGTCGATGAATACGACGGCGAAGGCCGCCGAAGCCTCGGATGCCCTCTGGGAGGCAGTCCAGGCGGCGAACGGCGAAATCCGCTCTGAGGGCAACGTCGCCGGGGCCCAAGACTCGGACTCGGAGATCTTCGACTCTCGCGAGGCCCGGGCCGAGGCGACCCTCGAGCGCGCCGAGGAGGTCCGGAGCACCTATCCCGGCACCCCGGCGCCCACCTGGGCCGCCCTCGAGGCCGGCACCGCGCAGCTCGACCTCGAGCGCTGGAGCGACGCCCGCGAGTCCTTCCAAACCGCCATCACCGAGGGTGGCCAGCAGGACGCGGTCACCTGGCGGGCCCTCGAAGGGGTCGCGTTCTCCTACGAAGGCGAGCAGAGCTGGGACGAGGCGATTCAGCGCTTCAACGAGCTCAAGGGCTCCGGTGACGGAGCCTTCGAAGAGGTCGCCGACTACCACCTGGCCCGCATGCACATCGCCAAGGGCGAGTCGGACCGCGCCAAGGAGCTCCTCGCGGGGCTCCTCGACGCCCTCCGGGAGCGCGAAGAGGGCGGCCCGGAGCTCGACTTCATCCGGTCGCAGGCCGAGATTCGCTTGCTCGAGCTCGACTCCTCGCTCCTGCCGTCCACTTCGGGCCCCTCTGGCGGGAGCCCCTTCGGCGGCCCCGGCGGCGGCGACCCCTTCCAGAACATCCCGCCCGAGCTTCGGGAGCAGCTCATGGAGCAGCTTCGGCAGCAGGGAGCCGCGGGCGGCGCCGGCGGCGAGTGATGCGAACCCTGCCGCTCTTGGCGCTCTCGGCGTTGGTGCTCGCGGGCGGCTGCGGCAGCGCCTTCGATGGCGCCGGCTGGTGGGGGACAGGCACCGAGCGGGCCCAGGCCGGCCTCGGCCCCGTTCGTCTGCTCTGGACCCAGCGCCTGACGCCCACCTACGAGGGCCCCTATACGCCGGTCGAGCGGTCCGTCGCGGCCCTCGACCCGCCCCGGGACCGGATCTTCATCGGCTCGACGGGGGGCACCCTCTATCACCTGCGCGCCAACGGCGGGCGGGTGTGGGGCTACGACGCCCGGGGCGCGATCGAATCGAAGCCCGCCATCGACTCCGTAGCTGACGAGGTCTACGTGGCGACTGAGCAGGGCGTCATCCATGCCCTCGATGGCACGACCGGCGCGGTCAAATGGCGCGAGCGTACCGGCGGGCCCATTCGGCAGTCGCCCTTGCTCGTCGATGACGCCGTCTACGTCGTCAGCGACACGGACGTCGTCACCGCCCACGCCCGAAGCGATGGCGAGGTGCTCTGGACCTATCGCCGGGACGCCCCCGAGGGCTACTCCATCAGCGGCCACGCGGGCATCGTGATGTTCCGGGACATGCTTCTCACGGCGATGACCGACGGCACCGTCGTCGCCCTCGACCCCGGCCACGGCACCGTCGTCTGGGAGCGGGACACGTCGGTCGACGTCGAGGGCCCGGCCGGCGGACGGCCTCAGTTCGTCGATGTGGATACGACCCCGATCGTCATCGACGGAGACCTCTACGTCGCGTCCTTCGCCGGCGGCCTCTACGCCCTCGACCCGATGAGCGGGACGGTCACCTGGCACGACCAGACGCGCACCGGCGTCGTGGGCATCACCACCGCCCCGGGCCGGATGATCCTCTCCTCGGCTGACGAAGGCGTCGTCTCCCTCAGTCGCGACGGCGAGCACACGGAGCAGTGGAAGCACCCGATTCGCCGCGGCGCGGCCTCGGTCCCCGTCGTCGCCGGTCGCTCAATCCTGGTGAGTGTCAGCACCGGCGCCTTCCTCGCGCTCTCCCTCGACACGGGCGAAGAGACCTCCCGCTTCGAAGCCGGCTACGGCTTCACCGCCATCCCGAGCGTCGCCGGCGGCGTCGGCTTCGTCATGGCCAACGGCGGCTCGCTGCACGCGTTCTCGTACTGAGTTTCGGTGGCCGCTCCTGCGCCTCGGGTCAGGTTCTTCTGGGTCGCGCTGGTGTTCGTCGGCGCCTGCGGGGGTGGACAGAGCCCGCCAGTTGCGGTCCCCGAAACGGAGGCGGCACCTACGGTCGCCGAAACGGAGGCAGCACCTACGGCCACCGAAACGGAGGCGGTCGCCGAAGTCGACGTAGGAGCCCAAGCCGACGAACCGACGACCGTGGAGCGGCCCGGAGGTCGAATCCCGTATACCTACGCGCAGGTACGGGTGCGCATCGACTTCGGCGCCGTGGTCGAGCTCGGGGGGACGGGAGCCTTCGACCTGCCTTCGGTCGGCCGCATGGTACGCGTCCGGCACAGCCGGTTTCGGCGCTGTTACCAGAAACTTCGGGCGGTTCGTCTCCTCGGCGGGGGCGACATCTCGACCGAGTTCACGGTCGAGGTGTCGGGCTCTGTGAGTGACGTGAGAACCGTCGCGGACACAGTGGGCGACTCCGCGCTGTCGCGCTGCGTGGCTGCGGTCATTGGCAACCTGCGCTGGCGGCAGGGCCCGCGCGGCGGTTCGATGCGCTACCAGATACCGCTGACGTTCACGCCTGGGCCCTGACCCACGAAGGCCGGGCAGGCCGCCTAGCTCACCACTCGCGGTGCCACTGCTGCCAGTCATCGGAGGTGCCGAAGAGGCCGTCCGCGCCGGCGCCGGTGTAGCTCACCGCCTCAGTGCGGAGGCCCGTCGCCGTGTGGGTGTAGACCGTGTACCCCGCGCGCAAGGCATCGGACGCCGTGCGGGCGCCGGAGCCATCCAGGGCATACGCGTCGGCGCGGGGGGGGCAGGCCGTTCCCGTCGAGGGTGTAGAGGCGCCAGCTGACGGCCGGGTTCGCTGTATCATCGGCGGCACGCCGGGTGCCGTCGGCGCCGGAGCCTACGAGGGCGGCCACCTCGAACTCACCGAGTTCCTGGTCACAGGCAGCCCCAGCTGCAACGTCCAGGTTGCCGGCGGCGAAGTCGACCTCAGGCACGGAGATGCCTCCCGATGCGCCCATCGGGGCCAACGTGCCGACCGACGATTTCGACGTGACGCGCCTGACCGACGACGTCGCCTTCAGCGGCAATGGCACCAATCTCGACAGCGCGTCGCGAGCGCCTCGCGGCCATTGCCAGCACCGGTCGACACGGCCGATATCCGCAATCCCGCCAGCTAGCGGATCCGAGCCCAGTCGCTCATCGGGGCAGGCGCGCGCCGAAACCCCCAAATGACCACCCACCCCCAATACCCGTTCTATACTTCGCAGAAGATAGATTATGTAAACTTTCTATCAAACCCAGGATTCGGGTGGGTCTGCAGCGGGATGAGGCATCCCCCTGCATTGGGCGCCCTTTCCCGCCTCGGTGCGTGCTTTTCGTGCCCGCCGGCCGCTCTCAGCGATCGCCGAGGAGGAACTTCACCAGCGGGCTCGCGTCGAAGCGCGCCTTGTCGACGAGAGCCGTGATGAGCCGATGGCCGAGCTGGGCCAGATCGAGGAGCCGCTGAACCCGGACCTTCTGGTCTCGGGCCCGGCGTTGCTCCTCCGCGGTGCCGGTCCGGATCTTGTCGTCGAGGATGCTCAGCGCCCGCTCCATCTCTTCGATGGCCTGCTGGATTTCGACGCGCTCACGCTCCTGGTAGACGCGGCTGACCATCTTCCAGAGATTGGATTCGGCGACGTAGTGATCGCGCCGCGAACCCTGGATCCAGACCTTCTTGACGACGCCCCAGCGGCTGAGCTCCTTGATGGACATCGAGACAGCCCCGGCGCTCATCTGCAGCCGGTCTCGGAGGTCGTGGGCCGTCAGAGGTTCTTCCGAGAGGTAAAGAACGGTCCAAATGCGCCCCATCGAGCGCTTGAAACCCCAAAACTCGATGAGCCTGCCAATGGCGTCGCTCGTCAGGAGCTCGCTCTCCCACATGTTTTTGTCCATGTCTTCGTCTTGGGTCACGGCAGATGGACGATGTCGATGGTCGCGCCCCGGGGCAACGCGCGGCTCAGCGCCGGGATGTTCTCGAGCTCGAAGTTCGTACCGACCCAGCTACGCTCGGTCACTCCGTCGACCGTGGCGCTCACCGTGATACGGTTGATACCCGGTCTCAAGGTCACGTCGATCGTAAACGTGCCGTCCGTGGCGTCGGCGGTGGCTGAAAACGTGCCCCCGGCATCCAGGATTCGGGCCTCGATGGCCGCGCCCGGAGCCGCGTGGCCCGTGAGCGTCACCGCAGCCGAGTCGCTGATGGATTGCACAGAGGCCACATCGATGGCCGGCCCCGCGACGCCTCCAATGGCTTCTGCGGTGGAGCTGTCGAAGGCGTCGACACGCATCCGGCCGTCGGCTCCGTTCCCGCCGGTGCCGGGACCCGTGGACATGCCCCCGGCCCCCGCCGCAGCGCTGACCGCTGGCACGCCTTCGATGGAGGTCGCCGCGAGGAGGATATTTCCGCCGCCTCCTCCGCCTCCGCCCCCCGCGTCCGCGCCAACGTCGCCGTCCGCGGTGAAGCTCGCGCCGGTCGCCCGGAGCGTGCCGAGGCTCGCGATGAGCAGGGTTCCACCCCCGGCGCCGCCCTCCCCGGTAGCCCCGCCGCCCCCCGCGCCGCCGCAGGAGGCCTCTTCCAAACGCGAAGCGCAGGTGAGCGCCTGAGAAGCCCCCATGCCGCCTGCACCTCCGGCCAGCGCTGTCCCGTCGGCTCCGGCTCCCGCCTCTCCATCGGCGCTCGCGCCCCCGCCTCCGGCTCCAGCTCCGCCAATGCCGGCGGCTCCGCCCGCGGGACCCGCGCCCCCGGCAACGTCTTCACCCGGGGCTGCGGCTACGCCCCCGGCGGCGCCGCCGGCCCGGCCCTCGGCCCCCGCACCCGACACATCGACGGTGCCCGCGAAGGTCGCGTCACCGAAGATGACCCAGCGGATGGGCTCAGCCCCGGCGGTGCCCTCGAAGATGGAACCGGGCCCGGTCTCCGCGCTCGCGGCCATCACGACGCCGCGCACGGAGACCGCCGTGGTGCCGCCGTTATCGATCGTGTCGAGGGGAAAGACGCTCAGGTTGGCGAGGTGGTCCTCGGTGCCGCCCATGATGATGAGCCCGTGCTGTTCGGCGTCGATCGGAGACGGAACCGGGATGCCCATGTTCGGGCGGGTGTCGCGAACGTGAAGCACGACAGCGCAGCGCTCGCCCCGGCACCGCTGCTCGAGGACCTCGAGGGGCCCCGCCGGGTCTTCGGCGCGCACCGAGCCGCCGGTGAAGTCCTGGCCGGCTGCATAGAGGTCGACAACGAGTCGCCCCTGGCCTTCGAAGGCCACCTGGGGGCTGGTGGTTGCCCGCGGGTAAACCGGCCCCGCGTCAAACGGCGGCGGCGTGTCGTCTCCGCCGCAGGCTGCGAGTACCAGGGCACCCAAGGGAAAGAATGCCCGGAGGGCGCGACCCGAGAAGTTCGGGGTTCGGGAGTGCTTCATGAAAAGCCGCCTCAGGGCGTGGCAGCCATGGTCGCCATGCCCATGCCCATGCCGCCCATGCCGCCGCGACGTCGACGCCCGCGGCGTCGGCCTTCGGGCTCTGGATCCCGCGGCGCCTCGAACTCGATGAAGAGCCCGTCGTAGGCCATTCCGTAGTCTTCTTCGCCGGCGGCGAAGAGCGCGATGCGCAGGCCCCCGGCGCTGAAGCCCTGGAGCGCGATGGGCAGGACCATCTCTTCGGGCTGGTCCTGGGCCTGGGCGACCGGGTCCGCGCCGTCCTGGCCGGTTGTCCCGTCGGTTCCGCTCGCCGCGGAGAGCAGGTCATCGAGGCCGCCGCCTTCTTGAGGCGTCTCTTGGGGTGTCTCTTCCGGTGCGGGTGCCTCTTCGGGGGCGGCTGCAACTTCGGGGGCAGCCTCCGGCGCCGCTTCTTCGATGGGCCCGTCACCGGGGGCGACGGCGGCGCCCAGCTCCGGGTGGTCCGGGTGTCGCACGGTCGGCGGGTCGATGGGCTCGGGGAAGATGTCGAGGTTCGAGGCGTTCGGGGCCACCTCGCGAATCGCGGGCACGATGCGCGCGAGGGCCCACTCGATGGCCTCGCTACGCTGGGTCGGGTCTTCGTCCACGACGACGGTCCGGTTTTCTTGCTCGTACCAGCGCGAGAAGCCCTTGTTGGGCATGAGAAGCTCGGCGCGAACCACCCGGCCCTCGGTCATGCGCAGGCGCAGCATGAGCTCGACCTTGCGCTCGATGCGGGTCGAGCCCGGCACCGGAATCGCGTAGTCAGCCATGTAGAACTTGATGCACTCGGTCTCGCTGCACCGGGGCCGCGGAGCCACGCCGAAGGCCTCCGAGAAGGAGCGGTTGCGGCGAGCCACGTCCGAGATGGGCGAGCCCCAGTTGTTGATGCTGATCATCGTCCGGGTCCAGAACTGGGTCGCTCGGGTCAGCCAGGTGCGCTGGCGCTCGAGGAGCGCTTCGCGGCGCTGACGCTCGACCTCCCGGGCCTCCTCGGCTTCTTCGTCACGACGACCAGAGACGGTCTGCAGCGCGGCCAGACGGGGACGGGCTTCGGCGGCGTGGGGGCCGTCGGGGAAAGCCGAGAGGTAGAACTCGAGGCCCTCCTTGCTGGACCGGTTCGACTCCCAAATCTCGGGCTCGAGGCGCACCCGCTCGGCCTGGATCTCGGTCGCCCAGGAGCCTTCGGGGTTTTCGCTCATGTACTCCTGCATCGCGACGACCTGGGCGCGGTCGTCTTCGGCCATGCGCACATCGCGGTAGGCTGCGTAGTCCGCCTTGCTGGCGAAGACCGCGCACCCTGCGAGGAGCGCCGACAGGGCGACGAGGAAAAAGACCTTCTTCATGGTCTGGCTCATAGCCCTGCTCCGCCGTCACTTGCGTCACTGGTGTCAGTCGAGTCGCCGCCGCTGATGAGCGCGCCCGACGCCGGACAGAGATTGCACTCGACGGGCTGGTCACACGCTTCGCAGCCCGGGCCGACCATGGGCGGGGACCCGCAGCTCAGGCCGTCGGGGAAGCACTGCCCCGGCGTGCCGAGGGTGTCGGCGTTCATCAGCGCCGCGATGCAGGCGTCCGACTGCTGCTGAGACGGCAAACAGCCGACCGGCCAGTTCGCTCCGGCACAGCGGATGGGGACGTTCGAGAGGCACGCCATGTTTTCGGCGGGGCTGATGTCGCCCCGAGCGCTACGGCGGGCGCAGATCCACGCCTCTTTGTTCTGGCAGTGTTCGACGGGGTCGGCGAAGGACTCGCCGGCCGTGCAGTCGCCGACTGAGCCCGGCGTCGGTCCGCCGAGGAAGAGAAAGAGGAAGACGCCGACGACGGCGAGCCAGAGGGGACGGCGGTTCATGGCAGCACCTCGTAGTCGATCATGATGCCGAGCTCTCCGCTCAGGAGGGGGTGGATCGAACCCGCACCGCCGATCCACACCGAGGCGCCGATCTCCGCGTAGGCGCCTAGGCCTGCGAGGAAGCGGTACGCGGCGAGGACCGTAAGCTCGAAGCCGAGGCTCGGCTCCGGCGAGACGGCGATGGGCACGGTGAACTTGGGAAGGAAGACCCAATCATCGAGGGGGATGTAGAGGCCATAAGTCGGGCCGAGGACCAGCTGCGAGGCGGGGTCGACGCCGATGGACGCGCTGCCATCTCCCGAGATGTTGAGGGCGAGCTGGGCGCCGAGGGTGTGGCGAAAGCTGCTCCCGGGCAGGACCACGCCGCCCCAGAAGTCGAGGAAGGCCGGCGCGAAGCGCTCCTGGGCGTAGTCGAGATCCTGAATGAAGCGGAGCGACGTGCCGATGCCGACGGTGCCGAAGATCCGCAAAGGATCGGTGACATCGGCCTCTTCTTCCTCACCACCCCAGCCGTAGTCGGCGGATTCGGCCCCGTACGTGTCCGGAGGGGCCTCGCGATCCTGCGCCGAGGCGCTTGGGATACCCAAGAATACGCTGCCCAGGGAGACGATAATCCCTATGACAAACCAAGGTAGGCAGTGGGTTTTCACGGCGACCGGACCCTAGTTGGTGGGTCCCGGGGGGTCAAGGACCGGAAACGATGCGCCGCGGCGGCTTTACCCCGCGCTTTGTCCTGGGGTACTACCCATCCTCGTGTCCAAGTTCGTGGGCGGATTCGTGACGGCGTCGCTCCTTTGGGGGGCCGGCGTCGGATTGTGGGTCAGCGGGGCCTTCGAACCCGAAGAAATCCAAACCATCGCCTTTGATGACGAGGGCCTCGAGGACGCCGGATCCCTCGAGGATGAAGGCTCCGGGATGCGCCGAGGCCGCCGTGGTCGTCGGGGCCGCCGGGGCCGAAGGGGCCAGGGAGATCGCGGCGCTGGGTCCACCCCCATGGGCAACGCGACCACCGGGGACGATCTCGGTGAAAACGACCCCCGAAACCTCGACCTCGGCGCTGGGGGCGGCGAACAGCAGCTGAGCGGCTCCCAGATCGAAAGCGGCATGGATGGCGTCTTCGGGCGCATTCGTCGATGCCTGGTCCTCGCGGCCGGCGACGAGCCGGTCTCTGGCCGGGTGACCTTCGGTCTGCGCGTCGAGCCGGGGGGCTCGGTCAGCCGGGTGCGCCTCTCGGGTCCCGCCGCGGTAACCACCGGCGAGGCCGGCGATTGCTTGCGCACGGCCGCCCGTCGCGCCCAGTTTCCCTCGTTTGACGGCCCGCCGATGGTCGTTCGCTACCCAATCACCCTCGACTGATGACAAGCATCTATCTCCACCGATTCGCCCGTTCTGTCCTTCTGGCCCTATTGGCGCTGATGGTGCTCCCCGGGGCCACCGGTTGCGGCGGTCCCCAGGGCCCCGGGACCGCCACCGCAGCGGACCTTCGGGACATCTCCGAGGCCCGAGCCGGCGACATGATAGCGGAGCTCATGGGCGAACTCGGGGTTCCGCTGAGCGCTCCATGGCCGGTGAACGACGGTCACGCAGACCCCTTCGACGCCGACTTCCGAATCGGCGAAACCGTCTACGGCATCGAGTGGGTGTCCCCCCAGGACCGCCTGGACTACGGCGACCGCATCCCGGAACCCCACGCGACGGGTCAGCTCCAGACCCTCGCTGGCCACGGCTCAGACGAGGGCGTGCAGATCCTCGTCCTCGACCATGCGAGCTACCGCTACGACCCGGACCGCGAACGCGTCCAGCACGGCGCGACGGGTATCCGCGAGGTCGAGAGCCGACTGCGCCGCGACGTCCGGGATTTCGTCGAGTACATGCGCGGCCAGGGAGTCCTCTGACCCAGGCCCCGGACTGCGGCCGGGCTCACACCCCCGAGTGCCGAGGCCCCCGGGCCCGCCGATAGACGCGCACCGAAAAGACCGTAAACGGATAGGCGAGCAGTCCCGCGAGCACCCCGAGGATGAGGCTGCCGACCCAGAGCTCGGCACCCATGGAGGCGAGGGTCGACCCGAGGGCCTTCCAGAAATCGAGGGTGAGGATCTGGCTGCTCCAGTCGCTCGAGGCTGCCGCGCCCTGCCCCAAACTCGACGCGAGCTCTTCCCGGTCCATCAGCTCCTGGGGCACGCCGCCGTGCATCACCAGCGCCCCGACCCACCAGCAGAACCAATAGAGGGGCACCGCGGTGACCGGATTGGAGATGAAGAGGATGGGGATGCCGGAGACCTTGTTGGCACGCAGCACCGTGGCGATAGCCACGTAGAGGACGATCTGGAGTCCGATCGTCGGCGTGAAGGCCACCACGCAGCCGAGGAACACGCCGAACGCGATCCGCTGGGGCGTGTCGGCGACGCCCAGGATGCGGTTGACGATCAGATTCTTGAGACGCCGAAACACTCAGGTCTCCGGGGTGCCGTAGCCGCCCCCCCCGGGCGTCTCGATGCGGAAGGTCTGGCCGGCCTCGACCTGGCGTTCGGCGATGGGTCCGACGTCTTCTCCGTTGATCAGGTTCCGGCCGGCCGCTCCGGGCAGGCCGCCGGCGAGTCCGAAGGGCTGTCGCGTTCGCCGCTGGCTCAGCACCGATACGGTCAAGGGCGCGAGGGCCTCGATCTCCCGGATGAGGCCGTCGCCGCCCTGCCACTGCCCTGCCCCGCCGGAACCCCGCCGGATGGCGAACTCGAGGACCCGGACCGGATAGCGGGTCTCGAGGATCTCGGGGTCGGTGATGCGGGAGTTGGTCATGTGCGTGTGGACGCCGCTCGCGCCCGGAAAGCCCGGCCCGGCGCCGGCGCCGCCTCCGAGGGTCTCGTAGTACCCAAAGGAGTCGTTGCCGAAGGTCAGATTGTTCATCGTGCCCTGGCTCGCCGCGGCCCTGTTCAGGGCGCCCAATAGCACGTCTACGATGCGTTGCGATGTCTCGACGTTGCCCCCGGCGACCGGAGCGTCGGCGGGAGGGTCGAGAACTGAGCCCGCCGGAATGCGTATCGAAACCGGACGCAGGCAGCCCGCGTTGAGGGGGATCGGTGCCGCCACCAGGCAGCGTAATGAGTAGAGAACGGCCGCGATGGTCACGGCCCGGGGCGCGTTGAGGTTCGTCGGGAGCGCGGGGCCCGTCCCCTCGAAGTCGATCTCGACCGACCCGCCCCGAACCGTGACCGTCGCGACGATCGGCGTGCCGTCGTCGAGGGCATCCTCGAAGCGCGCGGTGCCGTCCGGAAGCTCCGAGATGGCCGCCGCGACCTGGGCCGCGGCGTTATCCTGAACGTGGCCCATGTAGGCCGCCACGAAATCGGCGCCCCGTTCCTCGACGAGCTCCGAGAGCAAGGCCGCGCCCTTCTGGTTGGCTGCGATCTGCGCTTCGAGGTCCGCCAGGTTGTCCTCGGGTCGACGGGCCGGGTACGGCCCTTCTCTCAGTCGCGCCAAGAACCATTCGCCCCGGAGGCGCCCCCCGTGGACGACGCGCTCGGTGCGAAAGCGCACCCCCTCCTCGGCGAGGCTCGACGAAAACGCCGGCATGGAGCCGGGCGTGATGCCCCCGATGTCCGCGTGGTGGCCGCGATTGGCCGTGTAGAAGCGCAGGTCTCCGTCGGGGCCGTGGACCGGCGTGACGACCGTGAGGTCGGGCAAGTGGGAGCCGCCGGCGGCTGGGTCGTTGGTCACGAAGACGTCGCCCGGGGATGGGTCCGGGTGGGCCGCGGGGACGGCCCGAACGGACTCACCCATGGCGCCGAGGTGGACCGGGATGTGGGGAGCGTTCGCGATCAACGCCCCTTCCGAGTCGAAGACGGCGCACGAGTAGTCGAGGCGGTCCCGGATGTTGGTGCTCAGGGCCGTCCTCCGCAGGACCTCGCCCATCTGCTCGGCGATGGCGGCGAAGCGGTTTGCCATGACCTCGAGGCGTACCGGATCGACGGCGAGTTCGGCCGCCGAATCCGTTCCTTCCAGTCCTTGGTGAAGCTCGTGCCGAGCCTCGAGGCGAATGATCCCGCCGGGGAGGACCTCGAGGTCGAAGCCTTCCTCCACGACGATGGTCCCCGTCGCTTCGACGACCAAGAGCGGCCCGGTGCGAAGGTCCCCGGGGCCGAGGCTCTCCCGGGCGACCACGGGTACCGAAACCGGGGCCGCGTGGCCGGGCAAGCAGAGGGGAGCCGACGCTGGAAGCGCGCCGGGGGCCGGGCCAGCGGTCGGGGCGGTCGGGGTCGCGACGGCCGCGGGAGAGACCACCGATGATACGGAGACCCGGGCGGTGGTGACTTCAACCGGGTGCGCCTCTCGGACGTAGCCGAACTCGCGGCGGTGGGCCTCGTCGAAGCGGCGCCGGAGGTCCGGCACTGTGAGTGCCCCGGCCCCGATCGAGAGCACACTCTCCGTGCCGCGATAGCGGAGGTCGACTCGGCGCTCGACACGGACGTCTTGACCGCCTTGGTCTCCTTTATAGCCTTGTGCCGCGAGGGCCTCGCGGCCGACGGCCTCGAGGGCCGCAAAGGCCTCACCGACGACGGCGGGAAGTCGGACCGTGAGAGGTACGTCCCCGACATCCTCTTCGCCGTGCCAGCCGGTGGGGGCGACCCCCATGCCGTAGGCCGAGAGGACCCCCGCCAGGGGGTGAAAGAGCAATCGCCGGATGCCGAGGCGCCGCGCTACGGCGCAAGCGGCCTGGCCCCCGGCCCCCCCGAAGACGACGAGGGTGTGCTCCCGAGCGTCGTGGCCGCGGCTGACGGTCACCGTGCGAATCGCCGACGCCATGGCCTCGACGGCAACCTCGAAGAACCCCGCCGCAGCGCTGAGCGCGGTCTCGGCACCGCCCAATTGCTCGGCGACGGCCTCGAGGGCCGCCATCGCTGCGCCGCGGTCGAGGGGGAACGGAAAACGATGGGGGAGCACCCGGCCGAGGGCCAAGTGCACGTCGGTGAGGGAGAGGTCGGTGGCCCCTGGCCGGCCGTAACAGAGGGGCCCGGGATCGGCGCCGGCGCTCTCGGGGCCGACGGTGAGGCGCCCTCCCCTGACCCGGCAGAGGGACCCGCCCCCGGCGGCGATGGTATGCACCCGGAGCATGGGCGTCCGCAGCCGGACCCCGGCGACACGGGTTTCATAGGCGCGCTCGGGGTCCCCGGCCACGCGTGATACGTCGGTCGACGTGCCCCCCATGTCGAAGCCGATGACCTGCTCCTCGCGAGCGACTCGTGCGATGTGGGCGACGGCGACGATGCCCCCCGCGGGCCCCGACAATACGGCGTTGCGTCCACGAAAACCGCTGGCGTCGGTCAGCGCGCCGCTCGACTGCATCGCCTGCAAGCGGCTCCCCGGGAGCTCGGCGACGAGTTCGGCGACGTAATTTCGCAGGAGGGGTGTGAGGTATGCATCGGCGACCGCCGTGTCGCCGCGGCCGACGAGGCCCACCTCGGCGGAGGCTGCGCTCGAAAGTGATACCTCCTCGAAGCCCACGTCCCGGGCGATGGCGCCGATCTCTTCTTCCACGTCGGGCCGCTGGTGTCCCCGGAGCACGGCCACGGCGACGCTCTCGAATCCCTGCTGGTGGAGCGCGCCGAGGCGGGCTCGAAGATGCCCGGGGTTTGGCGCCGTGACGCCATCGTCCCCGACCCGGGCTTCGGTCTCGACCACCGCGCCGTAGAGAACCTCGGGGCGCCGGATGGCGAGGTCGAAGAGGGCCGGTCGGCTCTGGTCCCCGATGGCGAGGGCGTCGGCGAACCCCTTCGTGATCACCAGGACCGTGCGCGCTCCCCGGCGCTCGAGGAGGGCGTTCGTCGCGAGGGTGGTGCCCATGCGAATGTCGCAGGGAGGAATCGCTTGATCCTCTCTGAGGTCGAGGAGCTTTCGGATCCCTTCGATGGGCGCTCGGTCCGAACTCAGGACCTTGGTCACGCGGATCGCGCCGCCGCCCTCGGGGTCCTGTCGGTCCTGTCGATCTTGGAGGATGCAGTCCGTGAACGTCCCGCCCCGATCGATCCAGACGGCGTATCTCATTTGCTACCCCAGCAACGGTGCGTTCCTGTGGCGAGATCTGGTCTCGTTCGACAAAAAACGCTGTTATTGGGGCCTTTCACGGGGTTGGTCGCACACCATGGGTCAGGGAGAGACGGGGCGTCAACCTCTCTAGCGAGCTCTGGGCCATGACCGGGGACCGACCCGAAGTTGCCCCCCCGCGCTGGCCTTTCCTAGACTTCTCACGAAGCCGCTGACCCCAACCCGAGGAGTGCGGACGATATGGCCACCGAAGAGTTCCGCATCTCGAGCGTTATCCCGACCAGTTCCAACGCGCTCTACAGCGCCTGGCTGGACGAGCGAAAGCACAGCGCCTTCACCGGCGGGCGGGCGACCATCGAACCCTGGGTGGGTGGCCGCCTCAGCGCCTGGGACGGCTACATCGAGGCCCGGCTGAACGCGCTCGACATCGGCCGACGCATCGTCATGACCTGGCGGACCACGGACTTCCCGGCGGATGCACCGCCCTCCTTCGTCGAGGTGCTCTTCGACCCGATCCCCGGGGGGACCAGGATGACCGTCGTCCACTACGACATCCCCGAGGGGCAGGTCGCGCAGTACAAGAAGGGCTGGCGCTCCAACTACCTGGACCCCATCCGAAAGTTCTTCACGAAGCCCGGCGCCATGCGCGCGGCGATCAAGGCGGCCTCGAAAGCGCGGCGGCTCCCGATCCCTGGCGTCACCACCACCCCCCCGGGCTCAGTCCGCGCCCCCATGGGGCGCTCGCGCCCCACCGAAAAGAAGAAGACCGCCAAGGTCACCCCCAAGAAGGCTGCCGCCCGACGAGCCACCGAAAAGACCCCGGCAAAACCGGCCGCAGCCAAGAAGCAGGCCCCCGCCAAGAAGACCCCTGCGAAGAAGAGCCCGGCGAAACCGGCCGCCGCCAAGAAGAAGGCCCCCGCGAAGAAGACCGCGGCGAAGAAGACCCCCGCGAAGAAGACCGCCAAGAAGACTGCGGCGAAGAAGAAGAAGCCCGCGAAAAAGCGCGGCTAGGGGGACGCGTGGTTGCTTAATTGTCTTACGCCGGTGGCCGGCCACCCGTTGCTTGCGGAGGCGCTGGCCGCGTAAGACAATTAAGCAACCACGCGTCCCCATTTACTCGCTGCGGCGGGCGCGGACTCTTCGTCTGGCTTGCTCGATTACCGGCGCCATCTCGCGCGGGGCGTCGCCGTCCTCGACGAGGATGACTTCATCGTGGTTCGGGGGGTCCTCGCCGAGGACCTGCACGAGGAGCTCCATCGCGCGTCGGGGCTCGATCTCGCCGCCCTCGCGCCCCGGCAAGAGACAGACGCTCGTCCGGACTTTGGCCCGTGCGAGGGCACAAAAGAGCCCTTCGGTCGCGGCGCGATAGGCCTCTTCGGTGAAGTCTTCGGCCGCCCCGGCTCCGTAGATGAAGAGCTTGTCGAAGGGCAGCTTGGGTCGGCCGGAGATGAGCAGGTGCTCCCCTACCGCGCCCTTGAACCGCCCCCGGCGCACAGCGTCGGATACGCGTCCTACGAGGCGCCAATCGACGAGGCCGAGGGCGCCCTGGGTCGGCCGGGCATCGAGGAAGAGCGGCAGCGCCAGGGCCTCGGCGCGGACTTCGTCGAAGCGCCGGAGATCGGCGGACACGAAGCGGACCTCCACGAAGCGCTATTCCTTGCCCAGGTCGGTGGCGATGCGATCGAGGACGCCGTTGACGAACCCCGCGCTGCCCTCGGCGCCGAAGCGCTTCGCGAGCTCGACCGCCTCGTTCAGGGTCACCCGCCGCGGGATCTCGGGCAGAGCCTTCAGCTCGTAGGTCGCGAGGCGCAGGATGTTCCGGTCGACCCGGGTCATTCGCTCGATACGCCAGTGCTGGCTCACGTTGCGGATGATTTCGTCGACATCTTCCCGGGCGTCCCACCAGCCCCGGACCAGCGCGTCAGTGAACGCCTCGCCCTCGCGGGTCGCTGCGAGGGTCGCCCAGTAGTTCCGGAGGGCCTGTTCGGCGCTGTGCTCCGAAACGTCGATCTGGAAGAGGATCTGCAGGGCGGCCTCCCGCCCCTTTCGCCGAGAACCCATGACCGTCAGTACCCCGCCTCGGTCAGCTTGTTGCCGAGGTCGACCATCTCGAGGGCGGTCAGCGCGGCCTCGAAGCCCTTGTTTCCGGCTTTGGTCCCGGCCCGCTCTATCGCTTGTTCGATGGTATCGGTCGTGATGACCCCGAAGATCGAGGGCACCCCGGTGGTCACTCCAGCGGCGCCGACGCCGCGGGCAGCCTCCCCAGCGACGTATTCGAAATGGGGCGTAGCGCCCCGGATGACCGCTCCGAGGGCGAGGACCGCCGCGAACTTCCCGGACTGGGCGAGGCGGGTCACGACGGGCGGCAGCTCATAGGCCCCCGGGACATTGACGATGTCGATCCGGCTCCCGTCGACGCCGTGGCGCCCGAGACCGTCGAGGGCCCCCTCGACGAGGCGATCCACGACGAAGTGGTTGAAGCGCGCCGCCACGATGGCGAAGCGTGCTTCGGCCGGCACGGTGTAGTGCCCTTCGTAGATGCGGGGTTCGGCTCGGTCGCTCATGATCAAAATCCTCGCAGTCGGTCCACTGCTTCTAATGCGTCGTTACGTCGGCCGCGTCTTCGTTCTGATTGCGCAGGGGCCGGAGGAGCAATTGCTCGACGACCTCGAGGCCGTAGCCGTCGAGGCCGGCGATGCGCCGGGGACGATTGGTCAACAGGCGGATTCGCCCGAGGCCGAGGTCGGCCAGGACCTGAGCGCCGACTCCGTACTCTCGCAGCACCTCCGCCTGGTCCGGGGGGCGCCGCGGCGGGAGGTCGTCGCCGAGGTGGAACGCGAGATCTCGGTCGAGGTCGAGACGGCCCGGGAGGAAGAGAATCACCCCGCGTCCTTCCGTTTCGATGCGCGCGATGGCTTCGTCGAGGACCACCCGGGGCTCCCGGGTCACGCCAAAGACGTCGGCGAGGACGCTGCCGGTGTGCACTCGAACCATCGTGGGCTTCGTGTCGATATCGCCGAGGGTCAGGGCCAGGACTTGCCGGTCTTCGACGCTCACCGAATAGGCGTGGGCGGTCCACTCGGCTCCGGTGTGCAGGCGAACGGCCCCGCTGCGCAAAGGCTCCACCAGGCGCTCGTGCTGAAGCCGGTATTGGATCAGATCGGCGATGGCGAGGGTCCGGAGCCCGTGTTTCTCGGCAAACTTCAGGAGGTCCGGGTACCGGGCCATCGTCCCGTCATCGTTCATGACCTCGCAGATCACCCCGGATGGGTGGCGCCCCGCGAGGCGGGCGAGGTCGACGGCGCCCTCGGTATGGCCGGAGCGTTGGAGCACCCCGCCGGGCCGGGCCTTCAGCGGGAAGATGTGGCCGGGGCTGATGATGTCCCGGGCGCGGCTGTCCGGGTTCACGGCGACGGCGACGGTCTGGGCGCGGTCGGCGGCGCTGATCCCCGTCGTGACCCCCTCCCGGGCTTCGATCGAAATCGTGAAGGCTGTTTCCCGAGGTGAGCGGTTGTCGTCGACCATCATCGGCAACTCGAGCTCGCGAATCCGCTCCTCGGTCAAACTGAGGCAGATGAGGCCCCGGGCGTGCCGGGCCATGAAGTTGATGGCGTCGGGGGTCACGGCATCGGCGGCCATGACGAGGTCGCCTTCGTTCTCGCGGTCCTCGTCGTCGACGAGAATCACCATGTGTCCGGCGCGAATTTCTTCGAGAGCCAGGCGGACGTGCTCGACGGCGGTGTCACTGAGGGTCATGATCGGCGGTGTCATACCCCCGTCGGGGCGGTGGGTCGAGGGGAAGCCCTCAGAGTTCACCCTCAATATAGAGGTCGTCGCCAAAGCGCCGAAAGCGCGGCGTTTTCAGGGAGGAGGCATCGGCGATGCTGTTCCGCCTCTTGCCCCTCGCCAGGGGCACGCCCTCGTCGTCCCCCAGGATCTTTGGTGCGATGAAGATGGCGGCGCGGTCCACGAAGCCACCGTCGAGCAAGGCCCCGTGGACCGTCGCGCCCCCCTCGACGAGCAAGCGAACCACGTCCCGGCGCCCCAGCTCCCGAAGCACCCGTCGAAGGTCGAGGCCATGCTTTCGGGCGGGCACGGCGACCAGGGTGGCCCCCGCCCGGGTGAGCCGGGCGACCCGCGACTTCGGTGCGTTCGGAGCGTGGAAGATGACGGGAGCCGCGGCCTTCGGGCCGACCGTCAAGAGCCTGGCGCCGGGGGGCGTACGCAGGCGGCTGTCGAGGACGACGCGCAAGGGGTCTTTGCCGCGCAGGTGCCGAACGTCCAAGCGCGGGTCGTCGGCGAGGACCGTCCCGACCCCGACCATCACCGCGTCCGACCGGTCACGGAGCCGGTGGGCGTGCTTTCTCGATGCCTCGTTGGTGATCCATTTCGAGTCGCCGGTCCGGGCCGCGATGCGCCCGTCGAGGGTCACGGCGGCTTTGAGGGTCACGAAGGGCAGCCCCGTCGTGATGTGTTTTTCGAAGTCGGCGATTCGGCGCCGCGCCTCATCGATGCGGACTCCGACCGCGACCTCGACGCCCGCCCGGCGCAGCCGGCGAATCGCCCCGGGGACGTGGGGGGCGGGGTCTGCATAGCCGATGACGACCCGGGCGATGCCCGCCTCGAGGACCGCTTCGGTGCACGGCCCCGTTCGACCGTGGTGGTTGCACGGCTCGAGGGTCACGTAGAGCGTCGCCCCCCGAGCCTTCCGCCCCGCTCGGCTGAGGGCCAGCGCTTCGGCGTGGGCCTCCCCTGCCCGGCGATGATAGCCCCGGGCTACTACCTTGCCGCCCTTGACGACCACGGCCCCGACATGGGGATTGGGGCTCGGACGCCCCCGCGCCGCTTCCCGGAGAGCGAGCCCCATAAAGCGCACATCCAGGTCTCCCTGGGGACGCCGACTCATTCGTCGCCCTTTGGCTCCTCGGCGGCGTCGTGCCGGAGACGGGTGAGCTCTTGGACGAACTGGTCGAGGTCGGCAAACTCGCGATACACGCTCGCGAAGCGAACGTAGGCGACCTGGTCGAGACCGCGGAGGCCAGCGAGGACCTGCTCTCCGATGTCTGCCGCGGTGACCTCTTTTTCACCGGAGTCCATCAGGTTGCGCTCGAGGGTGTCGACTAGGCGGTCGATGGCCTCGGCGTCGACGGGGCGCTTGATCACCGCCCGGCGCAGCCCCCGGAGCACCTTCATGCGGTCCCACGGCTGCCGCTGGCCATCCCGCTTGAGCACCAGGGGCATGGCCTGTTCGACCCGTTCGTAGGTCGTATATCGACGCTGGCAGCCGTCGCACTCACGACGCCGTCGGGTGACCTGACCGCCCTGGGACAGCCGGGAGTCGATGACCTTATTGTCCAGGACTGCGCAATAGGGGCACTTCATTCAGCCGTGATCTAACGTTTTTTCTCGCCCAAGTCACGAGTGAGCTGCACCACGACCTCGACGTGCGCCGTGTGGGGGAACATGTCGAAAGCCGCGCTCCGGGCGACCTGGTAGCCCTCCTCCCGGAGCATGCCGAGGTCTCGGCTGAGGGTCGGAGGATCACAGGAGACGTAGACGATCCGCGCTGGCGCGAGGGCGACGATGGCGCTGATGGCGTCCCGGGCGCCGGTCCGCGGCGGGTCGAGGACGACCACGTCGGCCGGCCCCCGGTGTCGCCCGGCCCCGTCCGCGGCGTCCATGGCGAGGACGCGAGCCTCGAGCCCCCGGCCATCGATGTTTTCGCGGCACGCAGCCGCGGCTTCGGGGGATTCTTCGACACAGAGGAGGGACATCGCCCCCCGAGCGAGCTCGACCGAGAGATTGCCATGCCCCGAGTAGAGCTCGACGACCCGCATGCCGGCGGGGGCGGCCCATTCGACGACCTGGGCGACGAGGGCCCGGTTGACGTCGCCGTTGGCCTGGGAGAAGCCGAAGGGTGCGCCGATGACCGGCTCGCCGTTCTGACTGACGTTGTGCTCCCGGGGGTCCCCCCACCGCGCCGGGGTCGCCCCATCGACGCCGAGCACGGCCCCGGCGAGGGCGCCCTCCCCGACCAGCCCGGCCATGCTGTCGTAAACGTCGGCAGACTGCGGCGCCTCGGCGCGGATCCAGGCCACCGGTGCCCCGGCGCCCATCGCCAACTGAATTTCTCCGCGCCCGGCCAGGCGAGGCAAGAGTGTCGAACGCATGTGCCCAAGGGCCGTATCCAGTTCGGCGATGAGCACCGGACAGGCCTCGACGTCGATCACTTTGCTGCCCTGGCGTTCGCGATATCCGAGGGCCCGGCCTGCTCGTTTTGGCCCTGGCTTCGCTCCTCGTCTCGTTCTTCGCCTCGGTTCTGGTTTCGGTCCCGACGTCGACGTTGGCCCGCCCTCTGCATCGGCGGCAAAGGCCAGGCGCGCCCTGCGTCGATACGCGCGATCCGAACCATCTCCCCCCACCCGAGCTACCTCGGTCCTCATCCGGGTCGCCCGTGAGGCGACCTGGGCTTTGTGCTCCCGCTGTGCCTCTGGGCTGAGGATCATGAGCGGGCATCCGCCGCATCGAGGGACCAGGGAGCATGGCGGGTCCACGCGGTCCGGCGAAGGGTCGAGGACCTCGAGGAGGCGCCCGCGCTGGACTCCCCGTAGCTTGCCCCCGACGGAGAACCGCACGCGCTCACCGGGGAGAGCACCGGCCACGAAGACGACACCGCCCTCGGTGGCGACCACGCCGGCACCGTCGCGGACGAGGTCACGGACGAGGCCGACCTCTTTACGGGTAGCGTTGCGCCGGCCGGCCACGGTTGAAAACGAAGTCGAGGGCGCCGTCGATGTCGGCATTATGCACCCCCGACCGAGCGTCCGCCTCGAAGCGGACCCCCGTCCAGGAGGCGGTGATGCGAAGGTCGTTGTCGTCGAGCTCCGGCGCGTACATGGCCTGGAAGGTCACGGTCCCGCTGACTGACTCGTAGTTGACGGGGATCCGGGTGAACTCCACCGGGCAGGTGTCGTTCAGATAGAGGCTCATCGAGACCATCGGGGTGACCTCCGAGAGGTCGATGGGCACACCGAGGAGCTCTTGCTTGATTCGGGTCGGCTCCTGCACCAGGAGCCGGATCCCGTCGCTCGCGCTCTCGATGGCGCCGCTCCGCTGCATGCGCAGCTCGAGCTGGTCGTCGACGACGAACTCCCCGGCCCAGAAGGTCGGGGCGAGGTCGTAGGCCTGGTTGGTGATGTCGCACTGGGGCACGTTGATCACCCCGGTCGCGTGGCCATCTCCGGTGCCCACCGAGCAACCGGCGGCCGGGAAGAGCACGAGGCACAGCATCGCGGCGGCGGACCAACCGACGACGAGCGCCACGGGTTGCGCTCTACTGCTCAGCACTCTTCGAGATGAACCCACCGGCAATGACCTCGTCCCCTTGGTATACTACCGTCGCCTGGCCGGGGGTAATTGCTCGCTGAGGTTCCTCGAAGCGGACCCGGAAACCGTCTTCCGTCGGCGTGACCTCGGCCGGCGCCGGGTCGTGGCGGTAGCGGATGCGGACCTGAGCGTCGAAGGGCCCCGTCGGCCGCCCACCGGGCCAGGCGGCGTCGACGGCATCGAGCCCCGAGGACCGGAGCCCGGCGACGTCCCCAACCACCACGTCGGAGGACTCCGGCACGATCTTCAACACGTATCGGGGCGGCCCACCCCCGAGGCCGAGCCCCTTGCGCTGCCCGACGGTGAATCCCTCGATGCCCTCGTGGCGCCCGAGCTCGGTCCCGTCCTCACTGAGGATGCGCCCCGCATGGGTCCGCCCCGCCTCCCGCTCGGCAAAGGCGCGCACGTCTCCATCGGGGATGAAGCAGAGCTCCTGGGAGTCGGGCTTGTCGGCGTTCGGTAGGCCGAGGCGCCGGGCTTCTGCGCGGGATTCCGTCTTTTCCAGCTCCCCCAGGGGAAATTCGAGGCGGCGAAGGACCTTCGGGGCGAGGCCGAAGAGGAAGTAGCTCTGGTCCTTTTGGTAGTCCCGGCCCCGAAAGAGGCGCACTGCCCCCCCGTCGCCGCGTTCGACCCGCGCGTAGTGCCCGGTCGCCACCGTGTCAGCGCCGAACCGGTCCGCGAGGTCCGTCAGGAAACCCATCTTGACG
>QMMC01000059.1 GCA_003647065.1 Deltaproteobacteria bacterium
CCCTCGCCGACTTCGAAGGCGCCATGGGCCTGATGCCCGCCCTCGAGGGCAAGTGCCTAAGCCTGGTGATGACCTCCGAGCGCCTCCAGGCGCCCTCACCGACCCGGTCCAGGCGCTGCACCCCGCCTCCGAGGCGCCCACCGACGACTCCCTCGCTCGCTCGTTGTCCGACAACGCCCCGCGCATGGCCTCGGTGATGACCCGAGCCATCCGGGCCCGGGAGATGACCCTCCTCGACGTCTGGTTCGCCTCCCTCGGGCCCCTCGCGTCGGGCCTCGTCGAGGGCGCCGTCGCCGACGCCATGCGGCGCACCCCGCCGCCGCCGCCCAAGAAGAAGCTCCAGAAGCCCAAGGAGTTCGAAGGCTACGAGATGATCCGGCCCCTCGGCGAAGGCGGCATCGGCACCGTCTGGCTCGTGCGCAAGCCCGGCGCGGACCGCTTCTTCGTGCTCAAGATCCCAAAGCAGGAGGCCCTCGAAAACGCCACCGAGACCGAGCGCGCGGGCATCCTCGCCTCGTTCATCGACGAGGCCCGGGCCCTCGCCGGGCTCTACCACCCGAACGTCGCCAACATCATCGACCGGGGCGTCGTCCAGGGCGTGCCCTTCCTCATCCTCGAATACCTCATCGGCGCCGACCTCCAGATGTACTCGGAGGCGGCGAAGATGAGCCTCTTCGAGCTCCACCGAGTCGTCCCCGAGACCTGCGCCGGGCTGACCGCTCTGCACAACGCCGGCCTCGTCCACCGGGACATCAAGCCCGCCAACCTCTGGCTCCGCCTGCCCCTCGCCGGCGGCGTGAAGTTCGACCCCAACAAGCACCGCGACCCAGCCAACGCGGCCCCGCTCTCATCCGTCGTCATCGACTTCGGCATGGTGCGCGCCCAGCGCGTCTCGGCCGAGGTCGGTGGGCGCTTCGTCGCCGGCACCCCCGGCTACATCGCCCCGGAGCAGGTCCTCGACCCCGTCGAGCTCGACGGTCGCGCCGACGTCTACGCCCTCGCCGGCACCATCTACAACGTCACCACCGGCCACAAGTTCTTCGAAGAGATCGAAGACCCCCGCCAGCGCATCGTCGCCCACATGCAGCGCGCCCCCCTCGAAAACATCGAGCACCTCGGGGACTATCCCGCGGCCTTGGTGAAGCTCATGCGCGCCGCGACGGACATGGACTGGAAAGACCGTCCCACCCCCCTCGAGTTCGGCAAGGCCTTCGCCGAGCTTCTCTAGTTCGGAAAGAAGGACTCGCTGTGCCGGGGCCCATCAACCCGTAAGACGGCCAGCGCGGTACTCGATGGCCTTGCGAAGCTTGTGTTTGCGCCGATCGTCGAACGGGAGTTCGCTCAATCGTCCGAGCCAAGAAGGCACGGCGGCGAGCAACTCGTCGATGACCCGGGCCACCACTGGCTCGCGCAAACCGGTCGCAGCACCCAAGCTCGAAAAATCTACTCGGCCGATGTCTTCTCGGATCCGGCCTCCCAGCGAAAGCGCCATCGATGTGTCGCCGTAGGGGTGCGAGGTCGGCAGATCATACGCGGGGCTGACGACCCATTCGCCGCCGAGGCCTTCGAGGACAGAGAAGTTCTTCGCGTGGGCGTCCCCATTGCAACTCAGGTATGCGAATACGAGCTGCCTCATGAGGTCACGCGCCGCAACGATGGGTGCGCCGCAGACCGACGACAGCTTCGAGAAGAGCTCCTCTGACGAGAGCCGATACTTGTCGGCTGGGTATCGGCCCGAGACTTGGCATCCGTCTTCTTGGGCAAGGCGTCGCTCCCCCACGCGGTCGAAGCGCCGGATGAGCAAAGCCGCTGCCCCCTCACTATCGCGTACGATCTCTCGTTGAACGACCGGCACCCCACTGGCCTCCGCGGCATCGAGGAAGAAAGCCTCGTTCTCGACCAGTTGGGGAAACTCGGGCGGGTTGAGCTTGAGAATCCAGGAGGCGTCACGATGCGACACGGGCAAGGAGATCATCGCCCCCGACACCTTGTCTTGTACTCCTGGCAGGCCGACCCGATCGGCCGGGTCTCGTGACAGCACCTGCGCGAAGAGGTCATTGAAACTCACCTCGGCAAAGGTCCCGACCTCAGCCCCGCTCGTCCCGGGCGGCTCGATCGCGCCGGGTAGAACGCGAACGTGACCGATCGTGTCGGACCCGATCGCCAAGAGCATCGTCAGGTCGTCATCGGCCGATGTCTTGACCGCACGCCGGAGAGCGGTCAGCCGACGTCCCTCAGGCAAGAGTCCGGCAAAGAATGCCGGCACCGACCCCGGTCGTCCGGTCGAAAAGGGAGAGGGGCGGACCGGCAAGGTCGTAGCCACGGCGGGCCCCCGGTAGTCAGCGTCATACTGGAACTCGACGTCGACGTCCGTGCGACGAAGGATCCCTACGCGGTCCCTGTCGGCATATACGACGGCTTCCTCGAGCCCCGACAACTCGTCGAGCCTCATGCGCCCGGCCCTTCGATCGACAGGCGGAGTCCCAGAACGCCGAGCACGTCGAGCAGCTTATCGAGACGGACCGACGGCTTTCCGGCTTCGACCGTATGGACGAACCGAGTTGAGCAGCCAGCCATCTCAGCCAACTCCTGCTGCTTGAGCCCAAGCTCCAGCCGGCGAGCGCGAACAGCCAACCCCATCTCGGATGCACGAACGATCATCTAGGCCTAGATTCGCGCCCAGAACAGGCGAAGTCAACCATGGAACTGCACGTTCGTGCATACACACGACCCCTTTCGCCGTACTCGGGGTGCCAGGGACGCCGAATGCACGGACGTGCATTTTGCTCCAATCGATGCACGCCCATCTCCTAGAGCCCCCCTTTTCGCATGCTCGGGAAACGAGTTGCGTGATTTCTTGTCGCCTACCCGTGGGACTCGAGGTGGGCAGCAGGAACAGGCGCCGACGGCGCCCGCCCCACCGATCTAACCGACGCCCCCCACCTCGAGGTCGAGCAACTCGCCGACCCGGGTTGCGTACTGACCGGCAGCGGCGCGGGTCTCGGCACGGGTGAGCTTCTCGGAGTCGAAGCTCTCGAGATCCAACGGTTTCCCCCCACCGGCCCGCAGGAGCCGCACCTTCAACCGGATGTGCGGAATCCCGGACTCCGTTCGCCGCATCTTGGAGACCACGACTCCCCGGAAGTCCTCCGGTGCCTCGACGGTGTGCAGCCACGGGAAGATACCGCGGGCCCGGTGCACCCCCACGGCGTCGATGCGCGTCCGCACCGGCACGGCCAAGAGCACGACGACGCCGAAGAGCGCGAGGCCAGCCACGCCGTAGACGATCAGCGCGGTTTCCGACGTATGGCTCCCGTCTCGAGCAATGCGGCGGAGGAAGTCACCGAACGAGACTTCTCGATACAGCTGGACGGCGAGCACCCAGGCGACGACGGCAACCCCGACCGAGAGCATGTGGCCTTCGGTCTTGGTGATCGAACCGGTCGGCTCCGAGTCGCCTCGTAGCTGCGCTTCCAACGCGGCGATCACGTCACAGCCCCCCCGCGGCAGGAGCGCCAGGTCTTCGCCGTCGACGACTCCGTACACCACCCGGCCCCGGTCGAGCCGCCGGCCCCGAATGGACCCCCGCGCCACCCGTGACCGGTCACCGTCGAAGCGCTCGACGTAGAGGTGCCCCGGCGTCAGCAGCAAGCGCTTCGCCGACCGTCGATAGGTCAGCTCTGGCGTGGAATGCCACAGGAGCCGGAACCGCTCGCGAAGCGTGGGCGCCCGGCGCCGAGCGACGACCGGCATCGCCTGCCCGCGAAAGGCCCCGCCCCCGCCCCGGTTCTCGCCAGGAAACTCCTCGACCGGCTCCCAACTCATCGGGGCATGGTAGCGCGTACCGCTCTCAGCGTCCGGACGGCTCGTAGCCCAAGTCGAACATCACCGCCCGGTCCACGCTCGTCGGCGGGGTCCGGGTGCCGACGGTGCGACTGGGATCCATCAGGGTCGGCAGTCCATCGGAGCGCACCGACGACTGAAAGTGCACGTTGTCCGGCGTCAGCGGGACCGGGCCGCCGTATACGCGCACCGCCTCCACACCCATGAACGAGTCCCCGTCCGGAACCAGCGCGAAATAGGCATCGGCGGTCCCGAAGCCGAGCACGTGCCCTATCTCGTGCATGGCCGTCGAAAAGAAGTCGTTGTCGGAGCCTGGGATGTCGGTGTCGGTCTCCGGCGTCATGTCGAAGAACCAGGCCTCGTCGCAGTTGAAAGCGATCCACCCCGTCCAGGGCTCGAAGTCACTGCCCTCGTAGCGCTCCCGGAGCCGCGCCCGAAGGGCGGTGTCGGTCACCGATGCGAGCGCCGCCGTATTGTTCGACTGCGCGGTCCCACCTTCGAACGAAGCGCAGGCCGCGAAGATCAAGACGTCGTCGATGGCTGTCTCGGTCGGGAAGCTCATCCCGCCGGCCGCCGGGGTCTCGGGATTGCGCGTGCGAATCGAAGTGCCCGCGGGGATGTCCTCGAAGTCGTCGGCCAGGTGCATGCCCCAAACCGCCGCCGCGGCTTCGAGCACCTCGCGACGCGCCGGGTCTGCGAAGAAGCCCGACGTGTCGAAGCGGTAATCGAAGACGATGCTCAGACCTTCGGAAACGCCCGCATCGGAGCCGGTGCCCGTGTCGGCCCCCGCGCCATCTCGGTCAGGAGCGTCGGTCGGGAACGAGCTGTCCGCCGAGGTGCCGGTATCCGCTCCCGAATCGACCACCGGGCCACGAACGTCGTCTTCGGCGCATCCGGTGATGGCGACCAAGAGCATCAATGCGTACGGCACACTTTTCCCCATGCACATCGGATTATCCGCAAAGCGGCAGACGCGCAAGCGGGGTAGCCCCGCCCTCAGCCGCCGAAGAGGTCCGGTCGCCGGTCCACCTGGAGGCGCCATCCGGCGGGGTCCGGGGCTTCCAAGACGTCGAGGTCGAGGTCGGCGATGACGAGCTCTCCCGGCGCCGCTTGGTCCTCGAGGGGACCGTTGGGGCCGACGACGTGGCTGTCTCCGAAGAAGGGGATGTTCCACGGGGGCTCGGCGCCGATGCGGTTGCTGCCGGCGATGAAGACGTTGTGGCGCGCCGCGTCGACGGCGAACTCCGAGCGCCACATGCGCCGCGACTTTTCGCCGAAGGTCACCGCCGGCGAAAACACAACCTGCGCGCCGCCCGCGGCGAGGGCCGCGACCACTCCTTCGAAGTGGCGGTCGTAGCAAATGGTCACGCCGATGCGCCCGGCGCTCGTCTGGAAGACCGGGAAGAATGCGTTCGAAGAACACACGGCGCCCTCGGCTGCGACCATCTTCCCGTCGCTCGGCCCGTAGTAGTAGCGCTCGCTGAACGTCGCCTTCTCGTTGGCCCCGTCCGGGATGTGGGTCTTGCGGTAGGTGCCGAGGACCTGGCCGTCCTTTTCGATCACGACCGCCGTATTGAAGAGCGAACCGGTCGCCCGGTCCTTTTCGTAGATCGGCGCGATGATCACCATGCCGTGTTCACGAGCCGCTTCCGAAAGACGCGTCACGGTCGGGCCGCTCCACGCGTCCTCGGCCAAGCCGCGCCATATCGGCGACTCGGTCAGCGCGAAGTAGGGCCCGGTGAAGAGTTCGCCAAACCCGATGACCGCCGCGCCTTGGGAAGCGGCGGACTTCACCAGGGTGATGTGATGCTCGACGTTGGCGGCGCGGATATCTTCGAGGCGCCCCTCGAGGTCCGGCAAGCCCTCGAGCGCCGCGGGCATGGAAGCGAAAGCGTTGTGCGTCTGGGTTACTGCAATACGAAGCATGAACCCCAGCTTTAGCCTGTTGGCAGGGGGACGGTCCGAACTTTTCGATACTTTCGGAACTTTTTGGCCCGATTCCGCCGAGTCGATTCTTCTCCCCCGCGTCGACGAAACCGGAGGACACTGGCCCCCGTGGCGCTGGACATTACAGCGATAGTCGTCGTGCACACTCACCCTTCGGGGCGTGAGACGGTGGTCCCGATGGCGAACCTCGCCCTCGCCGCCCACGGGGACGAGGCGGCCATCGAGCTGCGGCTCTACCTCGAGTCCTTCCTCGCCTCGGCCCGGGCCGAGATCCGGGCGGGGTTTTCGTCCGAGGCCGGGGTCGCGTTGCGCTTCACCGACGTCGCCATTCCCCACGACGCCACGCCCCGGCGGTTCCGTGACGCGCCCCGGGTCTCCATCGCCGCCCTCACGGCCCCCGGACGCCGCGGCCACTGGGTCATCATCCTCCCCCTCGCCCACACCTTCTGGGTCGACCGCGGCGACGACCTCGACGACGCCATCCGCCGCGAGACGGTCCGCGTGGCCGCCGCCAAGGACGACCAACCCTGGGACTATCTCCGGCTCCTCCCGCCGGGCGACACCGAGCTCACCCGCCTCGTCGTCTCCCTCGGCGAAGGCGGCGCCGCGGCCGCGGAGACGGCCCGTAAAAAGCACGTCCACCTCGAAAAGGCGACCGCCAAGAAGAACGCCCTCGCGGTCCTCGGCTCCATCGCGTCGCCGTGGCACGAAGAGCGCACCGAGACCAAGCACCCGCCCATCGTCGGCCGAGAGCGCGAGCTTCAGAGCCTCCGCGCACTCCTCGAAGCCGACACTCGCACGTCGGTGCTCCTCGTCGGCGACGAGCTCTCGGGCAAGTCCGCTCTGTTGGGCGCGTGGTTCGACGACGCCTTCCGCCGCGACGCGGCCCGCCCCGTGTATCGCACGTCGGTCGCGCGACTCCTCGCCGGCATGAGCGGCCTCGGTCAGTGGCAGGCGCGGTTGGGCCGCGTCCTCGAGGCCATCGAAACCCTCGACGCCATCCTCTACTTCGAGAACATCGGCGAGCTCTTCGGCGACCGCGGCGCCGGCGGCATCGATCTTCCCGGCGTGATACGGGCCTTCATCGACGAGGGGCGCGTACGCCTCGTCGGCGAGGTCGACACCCGGGCCCTCGACGTCCTCGCGCCCCAGAGCGCTGGCTTCTTCTCGGCCCTCAGCCGCGTCCGGGTCCCCGCCCTCGACGCCGCGGCCTCGGCCGCGGCCCTCGTCGCCCACCGGGCCCACCACCTCTCGACCGAAGAGCACCGCCCCCGCCTCACCCCCGGGGCCCTGGCCACCATCGTCGCGCTCACCGACCGATACCTCCCCTACCTGCCCCATCCCGGGAAGGCCGTGCGGCTCTACGACGAGGTTCGCGCCGCCCACGACAAAGACCCGTCCCTCGTGGGCATGGCCGCGGAGGTCGACGTCGCCGATGTCGAGCGGCACTTCGGCGTGCAGACGGGCATCCCTCAGATGCTCCTCGGCGAAGGCGAGGCGCTGGACCTCGGCGAGGTCGAGGCGCGCCTCCGGCGCCGCGTGGTCGGCCAGGACGGCGCCGTCGAGACCCTCGTCCAGACCGTCGCCGTGATGAAGGCCACCCTCAGCCCCGCCGACAAGCCCCTCGGCGTCTTCCTTTTCGTCGGCCCCACCGGCGTCGGTAAGACCGAGCTCGCCCGAGCCCTCGCCGAGCTCATCTTCGGCTCCGAGAGCCGGCTCTCGCGCTTCGACATGAGCGAGTACGCGGACCCCGGCGCCGTGATGCGGCTCATCCGCGGCAACGACCGCCGCGACGGCTTGCTCACCCGGGTCATCCGTCAGCAGCCCTTCGGCATCGTCCTCCTCGACGAGATCGAAAAGGCCCACCCTGCCGTCTACGACCTTCTCCTCGGGGCCCTCGGCGAGGCCCGGCTCTCCGACGCCCGGGGACGCACCGCCTACCTGCACAACACCATCGTCATCATGACCAGCAACGTCGGCGCCCGGGCGAGCAAGCGGCGCATCGGCATCGGAGCCGGCGCCGGGTCAGACCTCGAGCGCTACATCGACGCCGCCCGGGCCCACTTCCGCCCGGAGTTCCTGAACCGCCTCGACCGCATCATTCCGTTCCATTCGCTGAGCGCCGGCGAAATCCGCAGCATCGCGCGCATGCAGGTCCGGGCGCTGAGCCGGCGCCGGGGGCTCACCGAGCTCGCCGCCGTCCTCGACGTCCCGGACCCGGTCCTCGACGCCCTCGCGGCCCGCGGCTACTCCGAGGACTACGGCGCCCGGGCCCTCCGGCGCACCCTCGAAGACGAGCTGGTGGTCCCCGTCGCCGAGCTGCTCTCCCGCGAAGCCGGAGACGCCCAGGGCTCGCGCATCCGCGCATCCCTCGACGACGAAGGCGCCCTCCGCCTCGACCTCACCCGCGGCGACGGCGCCGGGACCGACGCGAGCGGCCAGGCGTCCTTCCACCGCATCGCCGCCCACCGCCGCACCGTCGACGCCTGGTATCACCTGCCGCCCGTCATCCAGCTCCGGGAGCAAGTCGAGTTCCTCGTCGCCCAACTCAACGACCTCGCCCGCACCGCCGGCCCCCGGGCACGGCCCAAGGCCAAGAAGCGCGCCGCCATCCTCATCCCCAAGCTCCGGGCCCAGCACAACCTCCTCGACGACCTCGCCTCGCGGCTCCGGCAACACCGGGCCGACCTCTCGGCCATCGAAGAGCTCGCCTTCGCGGCGCACCTCGCCGGCCGCGACGACGCCGGAGGTGAGAGCGACCGAGAACAACTCGAAGAAGCCTCCCTCGCCGTGGACGAGTTTCGCGCGTCCCTCCCCTACGCCCTCCTCGCCCTCCAAGAAGACCGCGACGCGGCGACCTTCATCGTCCAGCAGCCCGACGCCCAGGGAGGCCTCCGGCGCTGGCTCGGCCCCCTCGTCGGGGCGGCCAAGGTCCGCGGCTACCACCTCACCGTGCACGTGCCCATGGCCGTCCACCAACCGGGCGCGGCGTCGTGGCCCGCCGGGCGCTTCTGGGGCCCGCCGCAGTCCGGTGCCTGGGCCAAGGGGCTCCTCGAAGACGCCGGGAGCCCCCTCCGCGCCGCCCTGATCACCGTGAAGGGCCCCTTCGCGGGCGCCCTCCTCGCCCTCGAATGCGGCATCCATCGGTGGGTCGTCTCGGCGACTGACCGCACCAAGACCGCCCACCTCTCGGTAGTCCTCGCCTCGATGCGCAGCGACGTCACCGACCGCGACCACGCGAGCAAGCTCTTCCGCCCCGTCGACCTGCCGAGCCGGGCCCAGCTCCTGCGCACCCCAGCCATGCGCGACCACGACCTCCCCGGCGGACGCCTCACCATCCTCGACGGCGACGTCACCCTACCCCTCCCCGACGACTACTGGGCCTCCTTCGAAGACACCGCCACCGAGCACCTCGTCGCCCTCGCCGCTTCGGGCCGCGCCATCGCCGACGTCATCGCCATCCGCCAAGAAGGTCAGGAAGCCCCGGACGACGACGAAGAAGACCGCTCGAGCGCCGATGAAGGGGGAGCTCCATGAACTTCTCCGTCGCCATCTACGAGACGCGAAACGACCGCGGACTCCTATGGCGCACCGTCGGCCTCGGGCCCCACGACACCGTCGTGACGGGGCGCAGCGACGTCCGCCTGCAGAAGTCCCTGGCCGACGGCCTCAAGGCCGTCCTCCACGCCCTCGACCCGGCCGAACAGCACTGGTTCGCCGTGCCCCAGGGCGTGCGTCTCGAGCGCGTACACCTCGAACTCTCCCTCGGTGGCCGCGGAGGTGGCGGCAAACGCCAGACCGTCACCGGACGCTTCCCCCTCGTCCTCGTCCCCCACTGGGTCCGCGACGGCGTCCGGCGCACGCGCTACTTCCACCCGGCCCGCCCCCAGGACTGGGCGTGGCTCCACCCGGACCACCCCCTCGCCGACCAAGCCCGGGCGCTCTTCAGCGCGCGCTGGTCCGGCCTCGACCCCGACGCCCTCGAGGCCCTCGGCACCGACGGCAAGGACTCCATCCGCCGCGTCGCCTTCTCCGCCGAGCCCCGAACCCTCCTCGACGGCCTCGAAGACAAGCCCGGCGTCTGGGACGACCTCGACGTCGATCCCCTCCGCCGCAAAGACCACAAGAAGGGCAAAGCCAAGCGCCGAGGCCTCACGGTCCTGCCGACCCTCGCGACCGACATGACGGCCCAGCTCCTCGAGCGCGCCGTCGACCTCGGCGTGCGCCGACAGCCCTACGCCGCGCGCATGTCCGCCCAGCTCTCCGGCGCCAAAAAGCGCTCGACGGTTGTCATCGGGCCCCCGGGCGTGGGCAAGACCACCATCCTCCGCCGCGCCATCGCCGACCTCGCCGTCACCGACGGCTACTTCGTGCATCGGAACCTCGACCAAATCCACCACGTCTACCGCCTGAGCGGCCGCCGGATCATCGCCGGCATGTCTCACCTCGGCGACTGGGAAGAGCGCTGCGTCGCCATCCTCGAAGAGGCCCGAGCCAACCCCGTCATTCTGTGGCTCGACGACGTCAGCGACTTCGCCCGCCTCGGCCGCACCCGCGACGCCGACCGCAACCTCGCCGAGTTCTTCCGGGGCCCCGTTGCCCGGGGCGACATCACCCTCGTCGCCGAGGCGACCGCCGAACGCTGGCAGCGCCTCGAAGCCGACGCCCCGAGCTTCGCCGCAGCCTTCGCGCGCACCGTCGTCGCCCCGACCGACGCCGCCGAAACCCTCACCCTGCTCTTCCGCGCCGCCCGCACCCACGAGCAGCGTCACCGCGTCGCCGTCGAGCCTCGGGCGTTCAAGGCCATCCTCGACCTCGGCGCCTCACTCTTCCCCGACACGGCCCTGCCCGGCAGCGCCCTCGACCTCCTCGGCGAGCTCGTCGCCCAAGGCGGCGACCCGGCCAACGCCCGGGTCCGCCAGCACCTCGAGGCGGGCCACAAGATCGCCGCCATCAAGGCCCACCGCCAAGCCACGGGCATGGGCCTCGCCGAGTCGAAGGCCGCCGTCGAGGCCCTCGCCGACGGAGCGACGGTCGTCGCCGGCAAGCCCCGGTACGCCCGCAAGATCACCGGCCGCGACGTCCTCGCCCTCCTCAGCGACAAGACGGGCCTACCCACCGAGCTCCTCCAACTCGAGCAGCGCCTCGACCCCGAAGACGTCGCCCGGACCTTCCGGCGCTACGTCATCGGCCAGGAGCCCGCCGTCGCCGCCGCCCGGGACCTCTTCCTGCGCATCCGCGCCGGCCTCACGGCCCCCGGTCGCCCCTTCGCGGTCTACCTGCTCACGGGCCCGACCGGCACCGGCAAGACCGAGCTCGCCAAGGCCATCGCCGAAGGGCTCTACGGCGACCGCGCGCGCCTCCTGCGCTTCGACATGTCCGAGCTCTCGGGCCCCGACGCCGTGGCCCGGCTCATCGGCGACGACTTCGAGGAGCGCGGCACCCTCACCGGCCGGGTCCGCGAAGAGCGCTTCTGCGTCTTGCTCCTCGACGAGGTCGAAAAGGCCCACCCGGCCGTGCTCCAGCTGATGCTCCAGCTCTTCGACGAGGGCCGCCTCACCGACGCCCAGGGCTTCACCGCCGACTTCACCCACTCGGTCGTCTTGATGACCTCGAACCTCGGCGCCGAAACCGCGGACCCCCTCGGCTTCGGCCGCGATCCCAACGCCGTCACCGAGCGCATGGTCGACGCCGTCAAAGAGTTCTTTCCGCCGGAGCTCTTCAATCGCATCGACCGCATCGTCCCCTTTGCCCCCCTCGGCCGAGACGCCGCGATGCAAATCGCCCGGAAAGAACTGCGCTTACTCCTCGGGCGCCGGGGCCTCGTCGACCGCCGGGTGTGGGCCACGCCGACGCGCTCGGTCGTCGAGAAGGTCGTCGCCGAAGCCTTCACCCCCCGGGACGGCGCCCGCCCCGTCAAACGGTACCTCGAAGACCGGGTGGCGAGCGTGCTCACCGAACACCTCTCCGGGGGCGGCGCCGCCGCGATGCGCCTGCTCCGGCTCTTCGTACGAGATGGAGAAATCGCCGTACACGCCGAAGCCCTCGTCGAGGCCGAGCCGACCCCCGGCCGCTTCGCCCTCACCGAGGTCGAGGGAGCGAGCCGCGAAGAGGTCATCGAGGCCCTCCGGGACGCCGCCCGCTTCCTCCGCAGCGACGGCGAAGCGAGCGCCCGGCGGGCCATCGAAGACGCCATCAGCGCCCGCCTCGCCGACGGAGATACCGACACCATCTACGAGCTCGAACTCGCACGGCAATCCCTCGAGGCCCTCCGGGACCGCGTCGACGAGGCCCTCGCCAACGCGCCAACGGCCAGCGCGACCCAGCCCCGGCGTGGCCTCGGCAGCCGGCCCAAGGCCCGGGGCCGGGCCCGCCTCCACCAACGCCCGAAGGCCATCGTCAAAGCCGACGCCCTCGCCCTCCTCGCCGAGACCACCTTCCTCGAGCGGGTCCTCTCGGATGGCGTCCCGAGCGGCGACCGCCACGCCGTCTTCATCGAGCTCCTGCGCCTCGGCGAGGGCGCGTCCACGGTCCGGCCCCTCGTCGAAAGCCAAGGCCTCATCCCCTGGCTCACCGCCGCCTACCGCCGGGCCCGGGGCGACTGCGAAGACGTCGCCGCCCGGCGCCGAGGGGAGCCCCTGCTGACGCTCGCCGCCAGTGCCGAAGCGGCCCTCGACCTCCTGCCGACCGAGCGCCCAGACCACGTCGTCATGAAGGTCGTCGGCCTCCACGTCGTCGACTTCTTCGAGGGCGAGACCGGGTGCCACGTTTGGGAGTCCGTCCGCGCGGGGACCGAGGTCGTCCGGGTCCGCGCCTTCCCGGCCCCGGCCCGGGTCACCGCCGGCGACGTCATCGAGTCCCACGTCGAAGCGCGGCGGGCCTTCGACCGGGCCCTCGAAGCCGGCGACGCCACCCTCCCCGACAACCCCGAGTCGCTCCTGCCCATCGTCCGCGCCGTGCGCTTCGACCCTCCGCGCGGCTCGGGCGGATCCGGCGGTATCGCGCCCCTCACCATCGAAGACTACGCCCTCGGCGACGCCCGCCACGCCGAGGTCCACTCGCCCCTCGAGATGCTCGCCGAGCTCATGCAGGTGCGCATGACCCGGCGCCGTGGTCCGGGCCAAGATCCGAGTGAGGAGGACAGCGATGGCTGAGCTCCCCGGCTTCCGCATCTACCTCACCGAACACCACGACGGTCGCCTCACCGGCGTCTTGATGCGGTGGAAGGAGTACTGGATCGACCAGCCCCCCCCGTCGGGCTACGGCCGCGACGAGGCCGAAGTCCAGGAGGAGCTCGAGGCCCGCATCCACGAGGCCCGCGCCACCGGCGAAGACCTCGGACGCTATCTCTGGACCGAGCGCTTCGAGACCCGCCGGGTCTCCCTCTCCGTGCACCCCGCCACCATGGTCGACACCCTCCCGGTCGTCGGCCATCGCGTGACCCCCCTCAGGCCGAGCTTCGCCTGGAGCAAGCTCGAGTCCGGCGCCTTCCGGGTCATGCTCCCGCGCTGGGGCTGGTGGTCGCTCTTCGAAGACCTCGACGACGTCGCTCCGGTCCTCGAAGCCCTCATCGGCGGCGCCCTCCACGGCAAAGACCCGCGGTGGCTCTACGAGTTTCGCGAGCAGCATGGAGAGCGAGTCATCCCCTGGCGCCCCGAACGCCTCATCGGCGCAGCCGACAAGAAGAAGCCCCGCGACGACCTCGGCGACTTCCCCGAGCTCGGCCGTGTCGCCGACGAGTGGGTCACCCGGGCCCGCCGCAAGAAGCTCCCCCTCGTCGTCGGCGAGGACGACATCTCCGAGGTCATCACCCGCCTCGTCATCGAGGGGCCCCAGCCCATCCTCCTCGTCGGCGCCCCCGGGGTCGGCAAGACCGCGGCCCTGCGCAAAGTCGCCGCCCGCCTCTCCAAAGACAAACGCGCCCCGCGCCTCTGGTCCACGTCGGCGGAGCGCATCCTCGCCGGCATGGTCTACCTCGGCATGTGGCAGGAGCGGTGCCTCGCCATCACCGAAGAGCTCGCCGAGGACGGCGACTACCTCTACGCCGGCCGCCTCTCGAGCCTCTGCCGCCCCCTCGGCGGCGGGGGCACCCTCGCCGAAGCCCTCGAAGGCCCCATCACCGGCCGCGACATCGGCTTCATCGCCGAGTGCAGCGAAGCCGAGCTCGTCCACTGCCAAAGGGCCCAGCCCTCCCTGGTCAACGCCTGCCGCCTCATCCGCGTCCCCGAGGCCAAGGCCGACCGCATGCTCGAGCTCCTCGAGACCTACCAGCTGCGCACGCGCACCCGCGCCGTCCTCGACCCCCAGAGCTTGGGCCGCGCCGTCCGCTACCTCGACCGCTACGTGCCGGGCACGCGCTTCCCGGGCAAGGCCTTCGCCTTCCTCGACTGGCTGCGCCTCGAAAACGAAAGCGCCCGGGCACGGCACCTCGACCCCGCCGCGACCACCCGGGCCTTCGCCGACTACACCGGCTTGCCCGTCGAGCTCATCAGCGACGCTCGCGGCGCCACCGCCGACCACATCAAAGAGCGCCTCGGCCGCGGCGTCATCGGCCAGGGCCACGCCTGCGCCGTCGCCGGTCGCGTCCTCGCCCGCTTCAAGGCCGGCATGAACGACCCCGGCCGCCCCCTCGGCGCCCTCTTCTTCGTCGGCCCCACCGGCGTCGGCAAAACCGAGCTCGCCAAAGAGCTCGCCCGCTACATGTTTGGCGACCCCACGCGCATGGCCCGCTTCGACATGGCCGAGTACGCCCATCGCGGCGCCGCCCGTCGCCTCCTCGAGGTCGGCGACGGCGTCGTCAGCCTCGCCACGCGCCTCGCCGCCCAGCCGCTCTCCCTCGTCCTCTTCGACGAAATCGAAAAAGCCCACCCCGAGGTCCACGACCTGCTCCTCGGTGTCCTCGACGAAGGCCGCCTCACCGACGTCGACGGGCGCCTCATCGACGCGCGCATGACCCTCTTCGTCATGACCTCGAACCTCGGCGCCGACGCCGCGCCCCCCATCGGTTTCGGGGACGACCCAGGGGACGCCGGAGACCCCGCTAGAAGCGCACACCTCGGCGCCGTCCGGGCCCACTTCCGCCCCGAGTTCTTCGGCCGCTTCGACCACGTCGTGCCCTTCCGCCACCTCACCCCCGAAGACGTCGCCCAAATCGTCGACCTCGAGCTCAAAAAGCTCCGGACCCGCCGCGGCTTCACCCAGCGCCGCATCACCTTGCGCGTCGACCCCGCCGTCCGCGCCTGGCTCGCCGACCACGGCTACCACCGCTCCTTTGGCGCGCGCCCCCTGCGCCGGCTTATCGAAGAAGCCATCGTCTCGCCCGTCGCCGTCGCGATGGCCGAAGACCCCAGCCTCCAAGACCGGGAGCTCGTCGTGTCGCTCGACCGGGGCGTACCGCGGGTGAGGTAGGCCAGGACCAGAGCGCCCTGCTATGTACGTGGTCACTTTGCATGCTAAAGTGACCACGTATGTATCACAGAGGACTAAGGGCCCAAGATTACTCGTTTTTTCTCTTTGGGCCACGCGCGACTGGCAAGAGCACCTGGCTCCGGAAGCACTATCCGGAGGCTCTCTCGGTCAACCTCTTGCTCGACGAGGACTTCATGCCGCTCCTCCAAGAGCCCGGGCGATTGCGCCAGCGAGTGGAGGCCCAGCCGGTCGATTCGTGGGTGGTCATCGACGAGGTGCAGCGCCTGCCCGTCCTGCTCAACGAGGTGCACGAGCTGATCACCCGCCACGGCAAGCGATATCGCTACGCGCTCAGCGGGTCGAGTGCACGGAAACTGCGGCGCCTCGACGTGAACCTGCTCGCCGGCCGAGTGATCGAGCGACAGCTCTTTCCGTTGGTCGCGAGCGAGCTCGACGACGACTTCGACCTTTCGCGGGCCCTGAGCTTCGGAACCCTGCCGGACGTCTATGTCGAGCGGGCCCACAGCCGCGACATCTTGCAGGCGTACGTCAATACCTACCTGCGCCAAGAGATTCAGCAGGAAGCGTTGGTCAAAGACATCGGCTCCTTTCATCGCTTCTTGCGTGTCGCTGCCATCATGCACGGCCAGGTCATCAACGTCGCGGGGGTCGCTCGAGATGCGGGCATCGCGCGTACTACCGTGCATCGCTATTTCGATATTCTGGTCGACACCCTCGTAGGCTTTCGTCTGCCCGCCTGGCAACCGCGGGCGAAGGTCCGAGAGCGGGCCAAACCAAAGTTCTACTTCTTCGACCCGGGAGTCGTGCGCGCGTTGACCGGAAGCATCGACTCGCCCCTCGGAGACATGGAGACGGGCGCGCTCCTCGAAGGCTACGTCGTCCATGAAATGCGGGCGGCCCTCGCTTACCAGAACCTCGGCGGCGAGCTCTGCTATTGGCGGACCGCGGGCCAGAAGGAGATCGACGTTGTGTGGCAACAGGGCGATCACAGTGTGGGCATCGAAGTAAAGGCCAGCACCCAGAGCCAGGCCTCCCACGCGAGCACACTCAACGAGTTCATCGCGGCGAAGAATCTACAGCGGGGCATCGTGGTCTACCGGGGCAAGGAGCGACTACGCGTCGGGAAGGTGGATGTCATTCCCGCGGGAGCTTTCTTCGCTGAACTGCATCAGGGGTTGCTCACGCATCGTTGACGACGCCGGCGCGGCACAGATGACTGAGGTGGTGGGTTGCCCGAGGGGACCGTGTACCCTCAGCCCAGAACCCCCGCCCACCCCCGTCGTCCCATGCCCAACCCCGGCATCCACCCCGCAGTCGCCCCGCGCAATACGCTCTCGGAAGCAGAGCGCACCGTCTGGCGTGCCCTCCGGGACCACCTGCCCAAGGGCTGGTTCGCGTGGCACTCCCTGCGCCTCCGTGACCGCAACAACCTCGACGGCGAGGGCGACTTCGTCATCGCCGCCCCGGACCACGGCTTCTTGGTCCTCGAGGTGAAGGGCGGCCACGTCGAGCTCCGCGACGGGCACTGGTTTCAGAACGGCCGCCCGATGAAGAAGGCGCCCCGGGAACAAGCCCAGGGCTTCGCCCATCGCCTCGCTGAACGCCTCGGCGACGAAGGCTCCTGGGCGCCCGCCTTCGGCGTCGCCACCTGCTTCCCCGACGTGGCCTTCGAGAAGGGGCCGTCCCAAGCCGACATGGTCGGCGCCGTCCTCGGCCGCCAAGACCTGGACTGGCTCGCCGACGCCTTGCCGCCGCTCTTCGAGAGCGCCCTGCCGCCGGCGCGACCGACCAAAGGCCGGTGGGTCGAGAAGCTGCACTCGCTCTGGGGCGACACCTGGACCCCGCGCCTGCGCCTAGGCCAGCGAAGCGACCTCGACGAAGCCGAGCGCCTGAAGCTCGAGGCCGAACAGCTCATGCTCCTCGACTGCATCGAAGACAACGCGCGCATGCTGGTGACCGGCGTCGCGGGGAGCGGCAAGACCGTGCTCGCCGTCGAGCTCGCGCAAAGGTGGCGGGCGGAAGGGCGACGGGTGATCTACCTCTGCTACACCCTCGCCCTCGCCAAGTGGCTCGGTGCCGCCCTCGAAGGCACCGGCGTCCGCGTCGCGCCTATCCGCGAGTACGCCCGTGAGCTCTTCGTCGCCTCGGGCCAAGCCCTCAACGAAGGCGCACCGGGCTTCTGGGACGCCCTCCCTTGGAACGCCGCCGACCTCGTCACGGGCGACACCTGGGACGCGGTCCTCGTCGACGAGGCTCAGGACCTCACCCTCGGCGACTGGTCGCTCATTGAAAAGTGCGCCGGCGAGGGCCCGCTGTGGGCGTTCCAAGACGACGCCCAGGCCTTCTGGGACGAGCGCGAGATCCAGGCGCACCTCTTCACGAGCACCTTCCGCCTGCCCACGAACTACCGATGCCCCTCGGCGCTCTTCCGCGTCGCCCAGACCTTCGCCGGCAAGCCCGACGACCAGGCCGTGAAAGACGCCCTCGCTACCGGTGAGCTCTCCATCGTCCCCTGCCCCACCGAGTCGTCGGTCGCGGACAGGATCGCGAAAGAGATCGACAAGCTCCTCGGCGAAGGCCTCGAGCCGAACGACATCGCCATCATCTCCTTGCGCGGTCAGACCGCGAGCGAATCCATCCTCAAGCATCCCAAGCTCGGCCGCCACCGCCTCGTCTCGGCAGACGACCCGGCCATGACCGACCACGTCGTCGCCGACACCTTCCTGCGCTTCAAGGGCCTCGAACGCCCCGCCATCATCGTCACCGACCTGCGCCTCGTCGCCGACAAGCAAGACCAACGCCTGCACATCGCCCTCACCCGCGCCCTCGCGACCGCCCGGGTCGTCGCGCCGCGGGAGGTGCTCCAAGGCGTCCCCGCGTTTGCCGAAGCGGTGGGGTAGAGCTACGCGGGTGACCTAGGCCGCGACGCCACGGACGTCGACGCCCTCGCCGGGGTCCTCGTCGAGGCCCGAGACGACGAGGGTCAGGGGTGGGCTCTGAGCGCGGAGCGCGCTCCCCCAGGCCACCGTCGCGACCACGGCTCGAACGGCGCCGTCGGGCATCTCCACCTCGACCGGGTCTCCGACACCGATATCGCCCTCGTAACCGCTCTCGAGGATCAGCACCCGCTTACCGTCGAGCGCGTACGCGCGGCCCACCTTCGCTTTGAATCCCTCAGCCATGGGCCTGAGCGTAATGCGTGCTCGGGTTCTCTGCACCCGTAAGCGTGACGAGCCGCTCATCTGTCCGGAGGATCGGGCCGCCACCGTCGTGCCGGCACGCCGCCTCAGAGCACCACGGCACCGTTCAGCGACGGCGACGGCGGGCAAACCAGACCGCCACGAGCCAGGCCATCGCGGCACCGGCGAGGGGGATCGGCGTCGCGGTAGAAGCTCGGGCTCTCACTGCCGAACACGCGGTCGAACTCGTGCCCCGCGCCCTGCTATGCTAGGCCGGTGAGACTCTCATTCCCCCGCTCCCTTCCGCTCATCCTGATGACGTCGATCTTTCCGGGCTGCTTCTTCAACTGCGAAGACCCACCGGCGCCGCCTCCGCCGCCGACCCGATGCGAGGCCCCGGCGGACTGGAGCCCGGACCGCATCGAGCTGCTCAGCATGTACGACCGGTCGGTGGTGGAAGAGGGCTCATGGGTCTCGACGGCCGGCGGCGCCCAGGGCAGCAGCATGTTGGGGTTCTACGTCGTCGTCTACAGCGGCGAGACCATCCCCGCGTGCCTGAGCACCATGGTCGCCCGCCGGTCGGAGACGCTAGCGGGCGACTGGCGCTACGAGAGCGACGGAATGGGGCGGGCGGAGATAGAGAACCCGGCCTACTTCATCGAGAACTCCAGTGGTTCGGACACGATCGTCGTGAGGATTGGGACGACGTCGGTTACCTATGCGATTCAGTATGGGCCCGACTACCAACGCCCGGATGGTGCGATACCGGACGGCCCCTAGGTCGGCCACGCGTACCAAACGGCCCGTCAGAAACACCTTCGCAGCGCCGACGGACTCGACGGTGGCGCGTTGCGAAAAGAGATGGAGCCCGTTCGAATCCCGAAGGAGACCTACTACGTGCCCCGCGAAATGAAACCAGCCTCGCTAATGTCTTGGTCGACCTTGGTCGTCCTCGTCAGCATCTCTGCAGGAACCGCGCATGCCGATCCGACGCTCCGAGATGGGAACGGACATAGCTGGCAGATCGACTCGGACGACGGTGGCATCCGTAACGGAACCCCTGATGCTTTCGACGGATGGCCAACGCTCTGCATTACGGACGACCTTTCGTTCGCGCCGACGGACGAGTGCCCATTCGACGATACCTACCGAACCGGCTTCACCGAACCAACGACAGGCCTCGCCGGTCGAGAAATCATCACGGCGACTGTTTCGCTCGCCAACTTGAGGGTCCATCGCCGAATATACGTACCGGACGGACCTGGCCAGGGCTGGGCCCGCTACATGGAAGTGCTCGAGAACCCCGCAAGCACCCCGACGACGGTGCGCTTGCGTGTGGGCACCGTGAGCTACGGAAGTTTGGCAACGATCGACGGCACCGGCTCGTTCGATGTGCTGGCCTCCTCGGACGGAGGCGAGGCTCTACACCGGGGACTCTACTGGTTCACGACCGGGATCCTCTGCTTGGGTTGCGGGGACAGCACCGTTGGATTCGTGATGGACGGCCCCGGCGGCAGTAGACTGACCACCCTCGAGAACGACGTATTCGGATACCCCTCCCGGAGCCTCTTGTGGGAGTACGACGACATCACGGTTCCTGCGAGAGGGACCGTCGCGGTTGTATATTTCCTGACGCACGAGGTCACCCACCAGCGAGCGGCGGTGGCGACGGAAGAACTCTCGCGCGCCTCGATCACCACGATGGCGGGAATTCCGGAGACGTACCAAGTCATCAACTGGGACTCTCCAATTTGTGGCGACTCGGTTCTCGAAGACGGTGAAGAGTGTGATGACGGAAACGCAGATCGCGCCGATGCGTGCACCGACGTGTGCAGGAACGCCACCTGTGGGGACGGCAGGGTCTACGCCGCGATGGAAGAGTGCGACGATGGCATGGCGAATGCCGACACCAGGGCGGACAGATGCCGCACCGACTGCACAGCCCCAAGGTGCGGTGACGGGGTCGTGGACACGGGGGAAGGATGCGACGACGGCGCGGCCAACGGCACTGGCGCGGGAGCCTGCCCCAGTGACTGCGCCGAGGTCGGACCATCAACGTCGGAGGACGGTGGCGCACCATCAGCATCGAGGGATCGCGGCGGATGCGCGGTCGAGAGCGGCAAGCTCCGCGGGTCCAATGCATTCCTCCCGGTTGCCCTGAGCGCGCTGTTCTTGTTCGGGCTCCGACGACGGCATCGCAGCCGCTGATCTCGCCCGGCCTGCACAGGCCGACGAGACTGCGCGACGTTTCTGTCAGAACCGCGCCTCGCCGCGCGTCTATCTCCTGGGCCCGGTGCCCCCTCGCACCGGCCCCAGGAGTGCCATGCTGCTGCTCAACAAAAAACAAGCGCGGACCCTCGACCAACTGCGGCGCATCCCGGTCCCCGAGGCCCGGCCCTGGGGCGGCACCGGCGAGTGCACCTGGCAGCCGGTCCAACACGGCGAGCTCGTCGACACCCTCCTCGGTGAGGTCCGGCGCGCGGGCCTCCGATGCAAGTCGACCGCGTGGGCCGTCAACGACGCCGAGACCGACCTCTTCGGCTGCGTCGTCTTCGCCCCCGACGCGAAGCGCCCGGCCCCCGACGGCACCGTCTTCTCCCTCGCCCTCCGCCACTCGAACGCCGGCCGCTACGCCATGGCATTCGGCTTCGGGGCCCAGGTCGTCGTCTGCACCTTATGGAGACGTCTCCATAAGGTGCAATATGGAGAGCCGTTGATTATGCGGAGCGCATTGAGTGGCGGGCCGCCGATCGCCTCCTGGTGAAGGCCGGCCGCGACAAGGTCCTCCCGTGGAGCCACCTCGGCAAGGTCGACGCCCTCTGGCAGAACAACCCCGAGGGCGCCTTCCGCAAGCGCAACGCCTGGTCGCTCTACAACTGCTTCACCGAGGTCATGAAGAGCCGCAGCGCCGCCCGGCAGTTTTCGACGTTGAGCGGGCTCGGGCGGTTGTTCGACCCCGCGGCGCGCTGAGGGCCCGCCCCCGCGTGACGTAGCCGTTCGGGGCTACGCCGAGGGGCGGTCGATGCTTTAGCCTCCCGGCTGATCATGGCCAAGACCGA
>QMMC01000060.1 GCA_003647065.1 Deltaproteobacteria bacterium
GGCATGCTCGACGACTCGCGCCCCCTCAAGGCGGTCATCCCCGGGGGCTCGTCCACCCCGGTGCTGCGCCCCGACAAGATGGTCCACGCCCCCAAGGAAGACCACCCGCTGCACGAGTGGCACGGCAAGAGTGAGATCGACGTGCCCATGGGCGTCGACACTTACCGCGCCCTCGGCACCATGCTGGGCACCACCTGCGCCATCGTGATGGACGACTCGGTCAACATGGTCGAGGTCGCGCGAAACTTGATGAAGTTCTACCGCCACGAGTCCTGCGGTCAGTGCACGCCGTGCCGCGAAGGCACCGGCTGGCTCGTCGACATCCTCGACAACCTCGCCGCCGGTCGCGGCAAGCGGGAGGACGTCGACCTGCTCGTCGACGTTTGCAACAACATGATGGGCAATACGATCTGCGCCTTCGCCGAAGGCACGGCGATGCCCCTGCTGGGCCTCATTCGCCAGTTCCACGAAGAATTCTTCGCCGCGGCCAAGGGTGGCCTTCGGGACACCGAGCTCGGCGCGAGCGTCGCCGCATTGCTCGGCGAGGGGAGGGCGGCGTGAGTACTGGCGGCGATTTCCTATTCATCGTGTCGAGCATGTTCGCCCTCGGCGGCGCGGTCGGCACCGTCCTCGCCAAGAGCCCTCTCCGGGCGGCGATGTCACTGCTCCTGACCATCATCTCCCTCGCGGGGATTTTCCTGACGCTCCACGCCCACCTCCTCGCGGCGATCCAGCTCATCGTGTACGCGGGCGCGGTGGTGGTGCTCTTCGTGTTCGTCATCATGCTGCTCGGGCCCGAGTCGACGACGCCGGCGGGGGAGTTCCGGGGGCTCATGACTCGAACGGCGAGCGCGGCCATCGCCGCCATCGTCACCGGCGGCATGGCCTTCAGCCTGGTCCGGACGTCGATGCCCTACGTCAACATCCACCAGTGCCCAGAAGGGGCCGAGTGTGGTCAGTTCGGTGGGGTCGTGGGTCTCGGCTCCGAGCTCTACTCGAACAGCGTAGTCCCCTTCGAGCTCATCTCGGTGCTGCTGACGGTTGCCATCGTCGGCTCCATCGCCATCGCCCGGGGGCGCACCCAGGCCGAGGCGAAGGAGGTTCGGGAGCGCCGCGCGGCCCGGGCTGCCGGTGATGCGGACCAGGCTGCCCGCGAAGCGAAGCTCACGGCCGAGGTCTCGGCCCACGGAGGTCACTGATGGGAATCGAAATCGGCCTCGGCGAGTACCTCGCCCTCGCTTCCGTCATCTTCGGCATCGGTGCGATGGGCTTCTTGACCCGCCGCAACATGCTCATCCAGCTCATGTCGATCGAGCTGATGCTCAACTCGGTCAACGTCATGCTTGTCGCGTTCAACCGGTACATGCCGGAGAACCACACTGGGCAAATCTTCGCCTTCTTCGTCATCGCCGTCGCCGCAGCAGAAGCCGCGGTCGGACTGGCGATCGTCATCAGCCTGTTCCGCCTCAAACAAACGGTTGAGACGGACAAAGCAGACGCCCTTCGGCACTGACAGGGAACCCGATGGATTTCGCAAACATCGCGGACAAAGCGCTCCTCTGGATCGTACTCCTGCCGCTCTTCGGAGCAGTCATCAACGGCGTCTTCGGTCGCTTCGCCGACAAGTCGATGGTGACTCTGGTGGGGGTCGGCTCGGTGGCCGGCGCCTTTGTCCTGTCGCTCTTCAGCTTCTTCCACCTCGTAGGGCTCAAGGGAGCCCTCGGCGACGACGTCGCCATCACCAACGAGGTCTATCACTGGTTCTCGCTCTACCTCGGTAGCAGCGAGATCCCGATCAACGTCACCTTCGTCTTCGACTCGCTGTCGGGGATCATGGCGATGGTCGTGACCGGCATCGGCCTGCTCATCCACATCTACTCCATCGAGTACATGGCGGACGACCCGGGCTACGCGCGCTTCTTCACCTACCTGAACCTCTTCATGGCCTCGATGCTGATCCTGATCTTCGGGTCGTCGATGCCGGTGATGTTCGTCGGTTGGGAAGGCGTCGGCCTCTGCAGCTACCTGCTCATCGGGTTCTGGTACGAAAACGGCTCCTACGCGGCGGCGGGCAAGAAGGCCTTCATCGTCAACCGCATCGGCGACTTCGGTGTGCTCTTGGGCATGTTCGTCCTGATGATGGCGACCCGGAGCCTCGAGTTCGACGACATCAATGCGGCTGCTTCGAGCCTCGGCACGCCGTTCTACTTCGGCACCTTCGAGCTCGGCGCGACAGCCACCGTCGCCAGCCTCCTGCTCTTCCTCGGGTGCACCGGGAAGAGCGCCCAGATCCCCCTCTTCGTGTGGCTGCCCGACGCGATGGCCGGCCCCACGCCGGTCTCGGCGCTCATCCACGCGGCGACCATGGTCACCTCCGGCGTCTACCTCGCCTGTCGCTTGAGCCCGGTCTTCATGGAGTCGGCGACGGCGATGGCGGTCATCGCCGTGGTCGGCGCCCTCACGGCCCTCGTCGCCGCATCGATCGCCCTGGTGCAAAACCAGATGAAGCGCATCCTCGCGTATTCGACGGTCAGCCAGCTCGGCTTCATGTTCGCCGCGGTCGGCACCGGCGCCTTCACGGCCGGCATCTTCCACGTCTACACTCACGCCTTCTTCAAGGCCTGCCTCTTCCTCGGTGCCGGCGCCGTGATGCACGCGGTGCACGCCCACGGCGACGCTGACGTGCGCAAGCTCGGCGGCCTCCGGACGAAGCTTCCGGTGATTCACTGGACCTTCCTGGTCTCGTGCCTGGCGATCTCCGGGTTCCCGCTCTTCAGCGGCTGGTTCTCGAAGGACGAGATCCTCCTCGGCGCCATCAACGCGACGATGTTCTGGGAGCAGGCGTGGCTCGGCTGGCTCGTCTACGTGATCCTCGTCGCCGCGGCGACCATGACCGCCTTCTACATGTTCCGCCTCTACTTCCTCGTCTTCTGGGGCACCTATCGGAGCGCCAAGGTCGAGGTCGAGGCGGAGGAAGACTCCTCCCCCGGCGCGTCGATCCCGCCCCCCGGTCACGAAGACGACCACGGATATGACCCCAACCCTCATCGGCCCCACGCGGCCATTGCGGGGGTCCTCTCGGTCCTCGGTGTCGGCGCCATCGTCGCCGGTACCGTCAACCTCGAGCCGCTCCTCCACCTGCTTCACGTGCACGTCGATATCGCGGGCGCCGAAAACGGCAACATCTGGGGAACGTGGCTCTCGGGCACCGTCGTGCACTTCGTCCCGGCCGGGGAGGGCGTCGGCGCGCTCTCTTACCTCGCCGCGGTCGGCGGCACCCTGGCCACGGCCACGGGCATCGGCCTCGCCTACGTCTGGTATTTCAAGGAAGGCCGCATGCCGATGGCGCAGGTCACGGGCTTCGCCAAGGTCTTGATGAACAAGTGGTACGTGGACGAGTTCTACGACGCCACCATCGTCCGGGGCTCCAAGGCCCTGGCGGTCTTCGCCGCGGCTATCGACAAGTACCTCATCGACGGCATCCTCGCCCGGGCCTCGGCCCTCGGCGTCTCGCTCATCAGCTGGCTCGCGACGCGCCCCCAAAACGGCGTCATGCACAGCTACGCAGCGCTGATGGTCGTCGGCCTCGCGGTGATCGGGTGGTGGTTCACCCATCCCCATACGAACCTCGACGGCGTCGCCACCCGGAGCGACGTGACCTGGACCACGGGTCGCGGCCTCGGCTACGAATACCGCTGGGACATCGACGACGATGGTGAGGCGGATACCGAGTGGAGCGCCGAAGGCAACAGCGCCAGCCACACCTACGGCCACGACGACTGGGTCGGCTACGCCCTCATCTTCGACGGAAACCGAACGGGCGAGAGCGAAGAGATCTTCCTCGACGACTCCGTCGTCGTCTTGACCGAGTCCGACATCGGGCGCGGCTGGGAGGCCGACCCCGAGGCGGGCACCACGCCGCCGTCGTTCCGCGTCGACGAAGACGAGATCGTCTTCCTCAAGAATGACGCCCGGGCTCGGGTCCGGGGCGGCGACGCCGAAGTCGAGGAGCGTTTGCACCCCGGCGACACGGTCCAGGTTGGCTCCCTCAACGTGCGCATCGGCGCCGTCGTCCGGGCGAGCCTCGAGGTTCGCAACAGCTTCGGCAACGTGGCCCGGGACACCAGCGAGGTCGTCATTCAGCCGGCACCGCGCACCCGTGAAGTCGCCGCGCTCGAAGCTGTGCCTGCTACCCAAGGAGGTGCGCGATGAACGCCCACCTGCTCACCCTGCTCATCACGCTCCCGATCCTCGCGGCCTTCATCGTCGCGTTCATCCCCCGGCAAGCGACAGGCACGCTACGCACGACCGCCGTCGTATTCATGCTCGTGGAGCTCTTCGTCTCGTACTCGCTCCTCGACGGGGATTACACGACGGCGAGCTATCAGTTCCTCGAACAGCATGAGTGGATCCCGGTCCTCGGGATTTCCTACAAGGTCGGCATCGACGGCATCTCCCTCTGGCTGGTGCTCCTGACGACCCTGCTCACGCCGATCGCGCTCTATGCGTCGTGGCTCTCGGTCGATACGAAGATCAAAGAGTTCGCCGTCGCCTTCCTGATGCTCGAAGCGGCGATGATCGGGGCCTTCGTCGCCCTCGACCTCTTCCTCTTCTACATCTTCTGGGAGCTGATGCTCGTCCCGATGTACCTCATCGTGGGCATCTGGGGCGGCCCCGAGCGCGTCTACGCCGCCGTGAAGTTCTTCCTCTTCACGTTGGTCGGCAGCCTCCTGATGCTCATCGCGCTGCTCTACGTCGTCGGCCTCTACGAGGACCTCACCGGCGTCTACAGCTTCGACCTCGAAGAGCTCAGCCGGGTGGTCATCCCCTACGGAACGCAGATCTGGCTCTTCGGTGCTTTCGCCTTGGCCTTCGCCATCAAGGTGCCGATGTTCCCGTTCCACACCTGGCTCCCCGACGCCCATACCCAAGCGCCGACCGGGGGCTCGGTCATCTTGGCGGCGGTCATGCTGAAGCTCGGCACCTATGGCTTCATCCGCTTCGCCATGCCGCTCTTTCCGCTCGCGGCTCACTACCTCGGGCCGACCATCGCGGTCATTGCGGTCATCGGCATCATCTATGGCGCCTACTGCGCCTGGGTGCAGAAGGACGTGAAGAAGCTCGTCGCCTACAGCTCCGTGAGCCACCTGGGCTTCGTGATGCTCGGCATCTTCTCCATGAACATCGGCGGCGTCGAAGGCGCCATCCTCCAGATGGTCAACCACGGCATCTCCACCGGCGCCCTCTTCATCCTGGTCGGCGTCATCTACGAGCGGCGTCATACTCGCGACCTCGACGAGTTCGGCGGCCTCGCGAAGGTCATGCCGGTCTACGCGACCCTCTTCGTCATCGTCACCATGAGCTCGGTCGGTCTCCCCGGGACCAACGGCTTCATCGGTGAGTTCATGATCCTCGCCGGCACCTTCGCCTCCGAGGCGCTCCAGCCCTGGCCGCAGATCTTCGTATTCTTCGCCGCGACCGGCGTCATCCTCGCGGCGATCTACATGCTGCACGCGGTGCTCAAGCTCTTCTGGGGCCCGCTCTCGAACCCCAAGAACGAAAACCTCGAGGACATCGGGACCCGCGAAATCATCGCCGTGGCCCCCCTCATCGTGCTGGTCTTCTGGATCGGCTTCTTCCCGGGCCCCTTCCTGGAAAAGATGACGCCCTCAGTCTCCAACTTCATCACGTCGTTCCAGCAGAAGCTGATGATCGAAAACCAAGACGATACGGCGCGCCTACTCCCCGGTTCGGGGGGCTCACCGAGCGCCGTGGCAGCCGCGACGGCTCGAGTCGTCGTCCCCGTTGCCGGGGACCAGGGAGGTGAAGGATGAGCGCGCTCATGCCGGCTCTGCCGCTTCTCATTTTGGTCGTCGGGGCCCTCGCCATGATGCTCGTCGACGCTTTCGTCGAAGAGAAGGCCGAGCTCGCCCTGATGTCCTTCTGGATCTTCGTCGTCGCCGGCGGGGCCTCGGTTGGGCTCTGGGTGACCGAGCAGGTCATCGAGGTGCCCGAGGTCATGTCGCTCTATCTGGCGACGGACAGGATGAGCCTCTTCTTCGATATCGTGATTTGTGGGGGCGGCGCGTTCTCGGCGCTCCTCGCGGGCGGATACCTGAAGGAGCACGCCCTCGAACGCGGTGAGTTTTACGTGCTCCTGGTCTTCACGGCCTTCGGCGCGATCATCCTGGCCCGCTCCGTCGACCTGCTCTCGCTCTTCATCGGCCTCGAGACGATGAGCCTCGGCGCCTACGCGATGGCCGGCTTCCGGCGCACCAGCGCCCGGTCGACCGAAGCGGCCCTCAAGTACTTCCTCCTCGGCTCCTTCGCGGCGGCGCTCTTGCTCTTTGGCAGCGCGCTCATCTACGGCGCGACGGGGTCGACGAACCTCGCCGCCATCGGCACGGCCATCTCGTCCGGCGAGGCGCAGCTGCACCTCGCCATCATGGGCATGATGCTGATGATCGTCGGTCTCGCCTTCAAGGTGAGCGCGGTCCCCTTCCACATGTGGACGCCGGACACCTACGAGGGGGCCATCACTCCGGCGACGACCTTCATGAGCGTCGGGGTCAAGGCCGCGGGCTTTGCCATCCTGGTGCGGGTCCTGCTCGTCAGCTTCGGCGACGACCTCTCGGCCAACGCCGAGACGGGATGGCCGCCGGTCATCGCGGGCCTCGCCGCCATCACCATGATCTACGGTAACTTCGCCGCGGTCGGCCAGTCGAGCGTCAAGCGCATGCTCGCCTACTCGTCGATCGCCCACGCGGGGTACATCCTCGTCGGCGTCGCCGCGGCCTTCCGGGCCGGCGAGGAGGCGGTCAGCGCCGTCCTCTACTACCTGATGGCCTACACGGTCTCCAACGCCCTGGCCTTTGGTTCCCTCATCTACATGGGCTCCCGTGGCAAGGAAGCGGTCAGCTTCGAGGATCTCGCCGGCGTCGGTCGGCGTCACCCGGCGGCCGCCATCCCGTTTGTCCTCGGCGTCCTCTCGCTCCTCGGCTTCCCGCCGACCGCCGGGTTCTTCGGCAAGTACTACATCTTCAATGCGGCGGTGCAGGCCGGCGGCGGCTTCGTTTGGCTCGCCGTCCTCGGCGTGCTCACCAGCGCGGTCGGCGCCTACTACTACCTGCGCGTCATCGTCTACCTCTACATGAAGCAGCCCCAGGCGGGCGCCCCGGTCGCCGTGCCGATGAAGTCGGGCTACGTCGTCGTAGCGCTCATCCTCTCGAGTTACTTCGTGCTGCGCATGGGCATGGCCCCGGGCACGTACCTCGATATGGCGATCGCGGCGGCAGCCGAATTGGTCGCTTAGCGATTCCGCGACGCTGTTGGAGCTTCTTTAGCGGGTGGCAGCGAGCAGGGCGCGGAGGCGGGCTCGGGCTCGGAAGTATCGGAAGATGCGGGCCATGGGGTACGTCCTTTCGTCCCAACAATTGGGACCAGCAAAAAACACAGCACTATCCGTGCCACGGTCCTTTCGCGCCTGACGCCTACCCCGGGGTCGAAAACACGACGGTTTTCCGGATCATCCGTCTGGCGATCCGGACAGTCCGGCGGCCAGGAGTGGCGCATGTGACGTTCTGGCGTCTCCTGTCCGTAACAGCTGTTACGCCCCCAACTGGAAATCAGCCCGGGCGAAACGACCGATGAAGGTGCACGAAGGAACGACGAAACGCGGTACCGGCGCGGAGACGCGCGGTGTAAAACACGAGCCCATGACCCGACTCTTCACCACGATTGTTCTTGGGTCCGCCCTCGGTACCGCCCTCGGCCTCGCCGGCTGCGGGTCGTGCGACGGCGAAGGCGCCGAGCCCGAGGAGACCACGACGAGCGGTGCTGAAGGGCAGAGCCCCGCCGGCCGCTTTGGTACCGTCGAGGGCATCATCCGCCTCGCCCCCGGGGCCGAGGTGCCGAGTTACCCGGAGCTGCGCAGCCACATCCAGACGCAGATCCCCGAGTCCTGTACTCCGCCCCAGCTCACCGACCGCCGACCCGTCGGGGCGGACGCCCAGGGGGGCCTCCGAGGCATCCTGCTCCAGGCCTCGGAGTTCGACCAGGACATCACGAGGGAGCCCGTGACCCACGAGCTCGCCATCCGCGATTGCCGCCTCACCCCGCGATTCCTGGCGGCCGTCCGCGGCGACAAGATCGTCCTCACGAACGAAACCGACTACCCCTTCCTGCCGACCCTCGGCCAGTCGAGCCTCGCCCAGGCCGTGCTCTATCAAGACTCGCGAGAGTTCCCCCTCGAACAGGGCGGCATCTTCACCATGACCTGCAGCTTCGCGGCGCCCTGCGCTCGGACAGATCTGGTCGTCGTCTACCACCCGGTGCACACCGTGAGCACCGAGGGCGGCACCTTCCGCATCGAGAACTTCCCCGCCGACGAAGACGTGCGCTTGCACGGTTGGCACCCCCTCTTCCAGGAGGTCTCCGAGATGGTTCGCGTCGGCGAGGGGGAGACGGTGCATGTCGAGTTGGTGATCGCGCCGAGTGCCCAGGCCGCGGCCCAGCCGGCGGATGAGGGTGAAGCGGGCCAAGAAGGCCAAGAAGGCCAAGAAGGCCAAGAAGGCCAAGAAGGCCAAGAAGGCCAAGAAGCCGGGCACCCGGAAGACGGCTCCGAGCTCTTCTGAGCGACGGGGCACCCCGGGCGTCGACCGTCGCCTTGTGGGCGAGGGCGAACGGCCCTACAACTCGGCCGTGCTCCGCGCATTGCACCTCGTTTCGATGATCCTGTCGATGCTCCTGCCGCTCGCTCCTGTGGTCTCGGCCCAGGACTCGGTGCAGCCGAGCGAGCACCGCATCTGGGCTGAGGACGGCGGCGAGGGCGAAGACCTATGGGCCTACGACCGCCCCGACGTTCGCCTGGTCGCGGACTTTTCGTTCTTCACCGGCTCCCAGGTCGTCCGCGGCATGGACACGGACTACTTCGGCATGGGGTTCGTCATCGACGGCCACGTGCGCATCTACGAAGACCTCTACCTCGACGCGGCCTGGGCGTTTGCCCACGGCTCGTTCACCGTGCCCTCGGACACCTTCCCCATCGGTGGCGGCTCGACGCGGGTCGGTAACCCTTACCTCGGCGCGTCCTACTTCATCGACGCGCGGCCGGTGCGCCTCGCGTTCGGCCTCGGCGTCACCCTCCCGGTCTCGAGCACTCCGGAGATTAGCGACCCGATGGACCTCGACAACGTCGCGGGCTCCGTCGCCGACGTACTCGTCGCGCGCATGGAGGGCAACGTGCGCCCGTGGCTCTACTTGCCCAGCGCCTTGTCCATCGTCGGCAAGGGCCGGATCGAGAGCGTCGGCCCGTTCCTGCTGGCTGCCGACCTCGCCGTCGCGCCGATGATCGCCATCGACGACGCCGGGGTCTACGGCGGCGAGACCGAGTTCGTCCTCGTCCCCGCCGCTGAGATAGGCTGGCGCGCTTACCCATGGTTGAGCCTCGGCGTGCGCGGCCAGGTCGCCGCCTTCCCGACCGAGCCCGACGAAACCCTCGGCTCCCTCGAGCCCTTCCTCGAGGCCTCGAAGAAGAACATCGGCCACTTCCGCTTGGGCTTCCTCTTGCAACTCGGTGGCCCCAACGGCTCGACCTTCGACGACGACGGCCTCTGGGCCCTCCGCCTCACCACCGGCATCCTCTTTTAGGGGACGGTATAAACTTTCTCACTTTCGCCCGGCGAAAGTGAGAAAGTTTATACCGTCCCCGCACTAGTCTCCGAAGCGTGCAGGAGCGGACCCGAAGCGTCCTGGTGATCGTCGGGAGCGTCTTCCTGATTCTCGGCTGTCTCTGCGCTGGGCTCTTCGGGGCCGCGTACTACGAGTTCACGTCTTGTGTTAGCGGGCTCGAGGCGCCGGTCGAAACGACCCATGCTGCCTTCGAGTGCCCGACTGTCCACGTCGAGGTGGTGAACCTGCGCACGACGACCAACTGGCTCGAGGGCGTCTATCACGACGAAGCTCTGCTACGCGTCTCCGGCGGGGCTCTCGACGAGGCGGTCGACGTCGCGGTGGGGTCACAGCGCTTCCGCGACTGGATTCCGGAGGTGCGGCGTCCCGCCCATCGCGTCTACGGAGATGCTTCTGCGGGCGGTTTCGAGGTTTTCCTCGACCCAGCCGTCGTCCCCGCCGCCGTCGCGGGGGAGGTCGAGGCCTGCCTCATCCGCTCGTACGGGGGGGTGCTCATCGACGCGTTTCGGGCGACCTCGGCTCACTCCTATCATCCGGACCCGGACCTGAGAGACGGCGTGACCTATTGGCGCAGCAACGAAGAGGCGCTGCGCCCGATCTTCACCGACGCCACCGGGCGGACGATTCAACTCCAGGGCGACGGCGACCTTTGGTACCAGGAAGCGTATTCGGGCACCCGGGTGGGACAGGTGTCGCGTCAGCCCGACGGTTCCCTGCGCGTCAATCTCGTCCTCGACCCGGACACCGGTCCCATCAGTGAACCGGCCACGATCCAGGTCTCGGACTTTCGCAATGACGAGGGCGAAGACATCGAGGCTTGGTTTGGCGTCGCGATCGTGCCGGAGTTCGAGCGCTAGCGCTCAGTCCACACACACCGATTCGAGGGCGCTGGCGAGGCGCTCGAAGGCCTCGGTCTGCTCGGCGGTCCACTCGGCCGGGTCCGGGTGGGAGAAGAGGAAGTCGTCCATGGCGTCGACGGCGCCGTTGACGGTCTCGATGCGCCGGGTCGGGGCCCAGGCTTCGTCGACGGGGCGGTTCGTCTGGATGATGCCGTCGCCGTCGACGGTGGCGGTCGGCATCAGGGTCGCGTTGCAGCCGCCGTGGGAGGGGTTGTCGCCGGGCGTGGGCGTGCACCGGTAGTCGAGGCTGCCGCCGGGGCCGGTCAGGGCGGCCTCCTCTCCGGTCATCGGGTCCTCGAGGGAGAACATAGACCGGGCTAAGAGGTAGGCGGCCCAGGCGAGGGCGACGTAGAGCCAATTGTCGCTGTTCCGGGCGTCGGATTGTCGGTGAACGGCGACCACTCGTTCGTGGCAGGCCATGCGCAGCGTGCGGACTCGTCGGTGCACCGGGTGGTTGGCGAGGGGGTCTTGCCAATCGACGCGCGCCTCTTCGCCGGGGTCGGCGTGGGAAGCGGGGAGCCGGGGGCGGCAGGCTTGGGAGAAGAGGGTGAGGACGCAGCAGGCTGTGACCAAGAGCGTGGCCGGGGCGCGGTGGGAGTGCGATCGATAGGCCGGAGAGAACACGGCATTGCCAGTGTGCCGCACTTTGGTCCCAAGCACATTCACCCCTAGGTGTCGTTGCGCTTCTCGTGTCGATTCGAGAGCATCAGAGATGTTGGCCGATCATCGAGGTAGAAACGCTCCCCGGGAGTAATTGATGACTGTCGTGAACACCCCACTCATCCCCATCCTGGTACTGACAGCGTCGCTGTCCTTGGCAGGCTGTACCGCTTGTCCGCAATCGCGATGCGCGATGGTTCCCATACTCCTAGACGTGCATGACGGTGAGTCTGGTCGGGAGATGCTCGAGGTCCGTGCCGTCGCCGAGAACGGAGGCGATGAGAGTACCTCCCGGCCATGCGCGGATTACGGTGGCTCGCTCGAATGCACCGCGGCGATTGAGCGGCTCCCAGGAAATGTGGACGCGATGGCGGAACCGATCGGGTGGCGCCGCGGCGCGTCCGTCCGTGTCGTCGTCGAAGTGTCCGCGAGTGGCTACGATCCGGTTTCCTTTCCCGTGGAGTTCACGGCCGACGACTGCGGAGGCTTAGGATCTCAGCGATGGACCGTTGTGTTGAACGAAAGCGGAAACGAACTGGGACGGGCGGAACTCGCCGAAACGACGGAGCCGTGTCGCTAGGCTGAGAATCGAGGAGGGCGGGGCCAGTCGTAGATTCCGACCAAGCACGCGTTTACGACGCATCCCTACGGCGATGGGCGTCGAGGAGCAGGTCGTCGAGGGTGTCGCAGGCGTAGCCTGCCATGTTGGCCTTCTTGAGAATCCCGCGAACGCGCGATTTGACGGCGTCTTCGGTGATGTTCAGGGCGCCGGCGATTCCCGCACGACAGATGCCGTCCGCGCGCTGCGCGACGACTTCGCGCTCCCGCTCGGTGAGGCGCAGGTCCGCATTTAGGCGGCGGCCCACCGGGATGGCGCGCTCAGCGTCGTGGATCAGGGCATCGACAACCTCAGGGAGAAGCGGCTTGCCGTGAAAAGTTGCGCCGAAGGCAGCGGCGAGGCCGGCGAGGGAGATGCTCCCGTCGTTGGTGACCAAGAGTGCTGGGGCAGCCGAGCCTTCGGTGCGGAGGATGTGAAGGAGGTTGGTACCGCGCCCGTTGGGGAGTTTGTGGTCGACGATCCAACCATCGACACCGTCGATGCTCTCGGAGAGAGCCCCCTCGATGGTGCTCGCCTCGAACACCGTGGCGCCACGAACTCGGAGCATGCGCGTAGTGGTGCGACGCTCGTCGTCGTGACCATCGACGACCATGATCCTGGGCCTCGCGTTCGTCCCCTCCATGTCATCGATGATGCTGCAGGAAGTTGGGGGGGGGCAAGCTCTGTGCCAGCTGAGGTGAATTCTCGGGCGTGGTTTTCACCCCCAGGTGTCGTTGCGGATTTTGTGGCGACGCAGGAGTTTTGAGTTCGCGGTCGCGGTTCATCGCGACGCAAAGCGAAGGAGAGCGCCATGGGCGAACGAGGACAAGGGCGGCGGACGACGAACTCGACTGGTGCGCGTTTGCTGCGAGTGGTGGCGGCGACGTTCATCGTCTGCGCCACAGTCGGATTGCAGAGTGCAACGGCCCACGCGTCAACATGCGCCACCTTCACCGCGGACAGCGGCGACAACGTCATCATCCTCGGCGAGACGACGAGTTACTTCTGGTACAGCGGAAAATACTGGTTCTATGGGACCGGAGACCTCGCGGTGTGCTGGAAGAACACCTACGGCGTGTACACCTACACCTCGTATTCCTCGTGCGATCAGAATACGAGCGGTAATGACTCCGTGTACGTCAAGGCGCTTGCGGGTGATGATGTGGTCGTGCCGAACGTCGAGGGACACAACTGCGAAGGGTCTGCAATCAGCACCTACGTCAACCCGTTCAACGAGGCCATCTTCGACTTTGGCCTCACGGCGGACATGGGCACGGGGGCCGACACCGCCTACGGAACGGACAACGACGACGACCTCTACTCGAACAAGCCCGGGACGATCATTCCCTACAACTACCTGCCACGGGACTACGCCGAAGACTTTCTCTGTGGTTACGGCGGGGATGACTCGCTGTACGGAGATCACGACGATACCGAGGCGTACGAGGAGATCCTCCACGGCGGTGACGGGACCGACTACTGCAACGGGGGCCAGGACGGGAACTACTACGACTGGGCGCACTCGACGTGCGAAACGAGGGTGTATGCCTCGAATTTTTCGGTCGACACCACCTGCGGAAGCAACCCGCCCAACCTGTGGTGGTGAAAGTCCTGGTCGCTCGGGTTGTCGTGCTAGCGGCAATCCTCGTCCTCACATCCTCCTGCTCCGGGAGTCACTTGGTAGAGGACGTTGGGGTAGATGCGCCCTTGGACGCAGGGCCAGTAGACGCTGACGGCTCCGATTCGACGCATCCAAACGATACCGGTCTACCGTCTGTCTGCTCGGATGGTGCGTGCGAAATTGACCAAGTCGTGGCAGGGGGCGCGCACTCCTGTGCCCGGTTTGCCAGCGGCCGGGTTGTATGTTGGGGATCGAATCTGCATCACGAACTCGGGCGCGAAGGCATCGAGTATTCTGTTACTCCTATCGCAATTGACGGGTTACCCCAGATCGCCCACCTGATGAGGGGGCATCAACACGTCTGCGGTCTTTCCGTCGAAGGCGAGCTCTGGTGCTGGGGCGACGGGAACGAACCGCTGCTTCAAAGATCGTCCACACCGACTCGAGACTGGCTGGCCGACCTCGACGGCGTCATCGAGGTTCAAATCGGAACCGCCCACGCATGCGCTCTGCTCGACGCGGGAGAGATTCGCTGCTGGGGCTTCCGCAACGAAGGCCAGCTCGGCGACGGCACGAGAGAAATTAGTTTGGAGCCAGTCGCCGCGCTCGGGCTCGACAATGTGGTCCAACTCTCAGTCGGAGCCTTCTTCAACTGCGCGCGTACCGATGCTGGCCGCTTGGCGTGTTGGGGTGACAACAGTCGGGGACAAATTGGTGACGGGACGGGCGGGGAAACCAGTTTGGAGGCAGATCGGCCTGCTCCAGTGTTCGTCCTCGACGAGGTACAACGTACTTCCCTCGGGGGGCTCTTTGCGTGTGCACTCACCACGTCTCGCGAGGTGCAATGCTGGGGTGCAAACGAGCGCGGTCAGTTGGGTGTGGGGTCGCGCGAACTCTACATGGCCTCCCCCACGCCGGTGCTGCTCCCCAGCAGCCTCGACCTAGTCGATGTCGAAGCAGGAACCGCCCACGCATGCGCCCTGGCGCGAGCCGGCCACCTCTTCTGTTGGGGAGATAACAGCAGCGGGAGTCTGGGGATTGGGTCGTCCTCCGGGCAGGTACATGAGCCCGTGGAAGTCCGCGGCATCGGCGAAGTTACTGGCATCGCCCTTGGCTACCTGCACACCTGCGCCATCCGCGCAGGCCGCGAGGTTTGGTGCTGGGGTAACAACGATGAAGGCCAGCTCGGCGACGGGACCCTCGAAGATCGCGATGTGCCGGTCCGTGCGCTTGGATTCGAATGATGGAGATGCCGTGGTTCAACGAGGGGGCGGCGTTGACGGCTCACCTCGTCATCGCTGCACTCTCCGTGACCGGGATCGGATGTTCGGACAGTCACGTGGAAGGCGATGCCGGACCTTCTGTTGATGCAGCAGAGGATGCCGGGCACGTCGATTCGACGCTGCCTGTTGATTCCGGACCGCCAGCGCTCTGCGGAAGCGGTTGCGAAATTGTCGAGCTCGTGGCGGGCCGGTCACACACATGCGCGCGATTTTCCGATGGCCGGGTCGCTTGCTGGGGCTCGAACGAGTTCTTCGAACTCGGCCAAGAAGGTGCTGAGCGCTCGTTGTCGCCTATTGAAGTGGAGGGCCTGCCTTCGATGGCTCGCCTGGTACGGGGATCGACGTATACCTGCGGCTTTTCACCAGAGGGCACGCTTTGGTGCTGGGGAGATGGAAGTGAACCGCTGCTCGGGTCATCCATCCAGCCGAGCCGAGATTGGGTCATGGACGTCGACGATATCGTCGACATCCAATCTGGCGGCGCACATTCGTGCGTCGTGGAGGCGGCCGGAACAATCCAGTGCTGGGGATTTCGCAATGGGGACGGCGAACTCGGCAACGGAACCATGGAGATGAGTTTGGAGCCCGTGGACGTACTTGGTCTCGAGGATGTGACCGAAATTTCGGCCGGTGCGTTCTTCAACTGCGCGCGCACCAGGTCGGGTCGTCTTGCCTGCTGGGGAGACAACGGCGACGGACAGATCGGCGATGGGACGGGGGGAGAGTCTAGCTGGGAGCAGGACCGGCATGCGCCCGCGTTCGTACTGGGGGACGTGGAGCGTGTCACAACGGGGCTCCATTTCGCGTGTGCCCTCACCGCGAGCGGGGCCCTCCTGTGCTGGGGTAACAATGGCCGGGGCTCGGTGGGAATCGGCTCCCGCGAACGTCAATATGTCGCATCCCCCGAGCCGCTCTTCCCGACGACAGAGATCGAGATCGTCGATGTCGTCGCCGCGAGAATGGGCTCGCACGCTTGCGCCTTGACCGGAAGTGGTGCGGTTCTCTGTTGGGGCAACAACTCCGCCGGCCAGGTTGGTGTGGGTAGCTCTTCCGTCGAGTTCGAGGCGCCCGTGGAAGTCCGCGACATCGACGAGGTCACCGGCATCACTCTTGGTAGGGCCCACACCTGCGCCATTCGTTCGGGCCGAGAGGTCTGGTGCTGGGGGAAGAACGACCAGGGTCAGCTCGGCGACGGGACCCTCGAAGATCGCGACGTGCCGGTGCGCGTCATCGGCTTTGACTGATGCCGCACCGGGATTCCGGGCAGGGGAGGCTGGCCGTAGTTGCCGGACTCGTGGTGGTGCTGGTCGCCCTCGTGTATTTCGTGCATCGACCGGACACGGCGTCGCCAGCCGTGGCGGAGCCCTCTCGGCCCGCCGACCGGGCATCTGAGTCCGAGGGTGGCCTGGGTACAGCGGCAGCTTCCCAGGCTCTTGGCAGCTCGCTAGCAAACCCCAGGCAACGCAGCGCGCCCGGCGAACCCGACGCGGGAGCGCTGCCGACACCGGAGTCCCTCGGTCTCACCGCGGTCGCGCTCGAAGCCGGCGCGGTTCCCGACGTTCCGGCCGAGATTCGCCTCACCCAGGCGACCGACGCCGTCGCGCGCTTCTCGGAGCGAGCCGCCCGCCTCGAGGACGAACGTCGAGCTCAGCTCTCCGAGGGCACCCTCGACACGGCGCGCCTCGATCAACGAATCGCCGTGACCCGTCAGCGCCTGGCGATAGCCGAGCTCGCCGAGCGCTCGATACGAGACGAGCTTCGGTATGGTCTGCACTGAATGAAGGCGCTATTGCGGAGACGCCAACGACCGGAATCGCGCTGCGAGGCGGTCCCGATATTCGCGCAGCTCGTCGACCGTGAGGGGCTCCAGCATCAGCGGAAGCGGCTCGACGGGGAAGCTCTTGAGTAGCCACGCGAGCACGTCCGGACCGATTCCGATGTCCACGATCTCTCGGGCGAGTTGACGGTGATCTATCGCGTCGTGACAGAAGATGTAGAGGTCGCGCAATACCCGATGCCCCAGGTAGGCGCCCGCCAGCGCCGCGCCGCCGGCCAGATGACAAGGGACTCGTCGTTGGCATGCGCGAAGGAATTCGAGCGCCTCGTCTGAAACGACGCGCCGGTCAAACGGTGCTACGCACCGCGCGCCTCGGCGGGTGGCCATTCGGGTTTCGGCAAGCCCATGAGCCACGCCCACATCTTGGCCGAGCTCGGCGAAAGGGGAGCAACTCGCGCGGGCAGTAGCCGATAAGGCGTCGACCGGTCATACTCGAAGGAGGACCCATGGCGTCAACGAAGGTCAGCCCAGTTTTGCAGGTGCTGCGCGAGATTCGCCGCGAGATTCAAACCAATACAGGGGAGATTCGGAAGACGAATGAGCGCGTCGACCATCTCAGCCATCGGTTCGACCTTCTCGTGGAGGGCCAGGTGCGCCTCGCATCGGAGGTGGTCTCGGTCGCGGAGGCCGTGGGCGATGTGAAGGATCTACTCCGACGTCGACTCGACGACCGAACGACGATCGAGGATCACGAGGCGCGTCTCCTGGACCTCGAGCGCAAGGTGGGTTGACCCCGCTCAGCCCACCACCGGCAGCACGCCCTTGGCCCGCGGCCGCTCGGGCAGCGCGTCGAAGGCATTCTTCCAGTCGCGGAACTTGCCGCCGGCGTGCACCGCATCCAGCACCGCGCGGCCCTCGGCGGCGCCGCCCTGGGCGAGGACGTATTCGATCCACGCCCACCGGGAGCTCGTGGAGCGGATGTCCACGCGGCCCTTCACGCCCCGGCGCAGACGCGTGAGGCGCTTGTCGACGAGTTTGATTCCGGCGAAGGGTTGGTTGTCTAGCGGCGTCCGGCGTTTGCTGACGAAGGGCGCGATGCCGAGCGAGAGCGGGGCAATCTTCGACAGCCCCGTCGAAAACTCGATGAGCTCGTCGATGTCTTCGTCGGTCTCGCCGGGCAGGCCGAGGATCAGATAGAGCTTCAGGCGCTTGAACCGATGCTTGCGCACGTGCTCGGCGGCGCGCACCAGATGCTCGAGCTTCGCGCGCCGGTCCACCAGCTTGCGCATGCGTTCGCTCGCCCCGTCCATCGCCGTCGTCAATGTGCTCTGCCCCGCCCGGCGCAGCGCCGTCACGAACTCTTCTTTGAGTTTGTCCGGCCGCAGCGACGAGAGCCCCACCTGGCGCCCCTGGTCGGCGAGGGTGTTCACGATGTGGGTGATCTTCGGGTGGTCGCTGATCGCCGCTCCGACGAGGCCTACGCGCTTGGCGTGGTCCGGGATCAAGGCGAGCACTGTTTCTGCCGGCACGATGCGCATGCCGCCGTTGGTCGTCCGGCGCATCACGCAGTATTGGCAGCCCCGGGAGCAGCCGCGCTCGCCCTCGATGAGGAACATGTCACGGAGCTCGGTGTTGGGCGTGATGATCTGCCCCGTGGCGGGGATGCGCGACGACATGCCCAGCTCGCGCAGCTCTTCGCCGTCGGCGCTCGGGATCCACGCGCTCGGGATCTCGCGGCGGAGCGCCGTGAGCGCCTCGTCGCGGCTCGATGTGCCGAAGATGATGTCGAGGGCCGGGTGGATGGTCTCGTCGGCCTCGCCGAGCAAGACCGCGTCGACGTAGGGCGCCAGCGGCAGGGGGTTCGAAAACGTCAGGGGGCCGCCGGCGAGGATGAAGGGGTGCGAGTCGTCCCTGTCTTCCGCGAGGGGAGGGATGCCCGAGAGCTCGAGGACCTCGATGAGCCCGGCGAGCTCGATCTCGTAGGCCACCGACAGCGCCACCACCGGGTAGTTTCCGACCGGACGCTCGGACTCGAAGGTGAAGAGCGGCGTGCGCGAGGTCCGGTAGGCCTCGGGGTCGTCGGGCAAAAACGAGCGCTCGGCGACGCGGCTGGGGTTCGAGTTGATCTCCCGATACATCGCCTGAAACCCGAGGGAGCTCATGCCCACCCGGTAGGGGCTCGGGTACACCAGCGCCACCCGGTCCGGGGCATCCCGATGAAGGGTGCCGACCTCCTCGTCCAAGAGGAGCCGCACCTGCTGCCGAAGGTCGTGGGCCACGCGCGGTAAGTATGGAGCGCTACTGCACGCTGTCGAAGATTCGGTCCCAGCGATACCCACGCAGGGGATCGGTCGACCAGTACATCATCAGCGCCCGGCCCTTGATTCGCCGGATGGGCACGGTGCCGAAGAAGCGGCTGTCGTTGGAGCGGTCTCGGTGGTCTCCGAGGATGAAAACGTGGCCCGGGGGCACGATGATGTGGCCCTCTTGGCTGTCCGCCGAACCGTGCCCCATCTCTCGGCTCGTCCGGTACGTATAGCCGTTGATGCGCTCGGCGATGCACTCGGCCGTCGTGCCGCGCAGGTGCGGGGTCAGGTCGGCGCAGGCGCCGAGCTCTTCCTGGGGTACGGCCTCGTCGTTCAGGTAGACGATGTCGTCTTCGACCCATACCGCGTCCCCGGGCAGCCCGATGACGCGCTTCACGATGTCGATGTTGTCGTGGGGGCTGTTGACGATCACTACGTCGCCGCGCTCGGGCACGCCCCAGCTGAGCATCGCCGAGGTGGTGAAGGGCAAGAAGAGCCCGTAGGCGAACTTGGCGACGACGACCCGGTCCCCGTTGAGCAGCGTCGGCTCCATCGACGGCCCTTCGATCTCGAAGGCCTCGAAGAGCACGATGCGAATGAAGATCGCGAGGAGCACGGCGCCGACGATGGTCTTGGCGTTGGCCTTGCCTCGCTCCCAGGCGGTCTCTTCGTCCTCGGCGGACATTCGGTCCCTGGCCATGATTATCCGTGCACCGTCGGGCCGAGGGCCAGGCGGTCGACGACCGTCGCCTCCCGGGCGGCGAGGACGCTGAAGCGCTCGCGGGTGATTTCCTCGCCCCAGATGGCCTCCGCCAACGAGGTGAAGAGGCGATAGTGTCGCGCTTCGGACTGCATCAGCCGGTCATAGAACGCGGCGAGGTCTGGATCGTCGAGGCCCTCGGCGAGCAACTGGAAGCGCTCACAGGACCGGGCCTCGATGAGGGCCGAGACGAGGAGCCGGTCGAGGAGCCGGCGCTCCGGGGTGCCGTCCCGCTTCGCTTCTTTCATCAGGGCAGAGACGTACTTGTCGGGCTCCGGGGGCGGGACTCGAATGCCGCGCTCCCGGGCCTCTTTGAGCACATCGCGGAAGTGCTCGGTCTCTTCGCGGGCAAGTTCGAGCAGGGGCTCGGCCAGCTCCGGGTGGTCCCAACCGTGGCGGCTGACGATCGAGAGCGCGCTCTGGGCTGCTTTCAGCTCGCAGTGGGCGTGGTCGATGAGCAACGCTTCGAGGTTGCCTTTGACGGCGTCGACCCAGGCGGGGTCGGTGGGTTTCAATAGGCCGAGCATGGGACAGCAATCAGGCTGGCGTCGGCGCCGATCTGACTGTAATTTCCGGCCCTGCCATGGCGCGAAGCTAGACCCCCGGCCGAAGCGGGTCAAGCCAGCCGCCCGCCCACGATTACGCAATGCTCGTCCTCGCTCTCGATACCTCGACCCCTACTGGTTCCGTCGCCCTCCTCGACGACGAGGCGCTGCTCGCCGAGGCCTCGGCGGAGGTCAAAGGGCGCCACGGCGAACTGCTCATCAGCACTATCGCTGGGGTTCTCGAGGCGGCTCGCCGGACCATCCGGGAGGTCGAACTGGTCGCCGTGGGCATCGGCCCCGGCTCCTTCACGGGGGTCCGGATTGGGGTCGCGACGGCCAAGGGCCTCGCCTTCGCCAACGGCGTTCCCCTCGTGGGCGTCGTGTCTCTTCAGGCGATGGCCCGGGGCCTCGGCGCGAACGCAGGCGATGCCGCCGCCGACGCTCTCTTGGTGCCCCTCGCCCACGCCCACCGGGGCGAGGTCTTCGGCGCCGTCTATCGTCCGAGCTCCGAGGGGCTCGAAGAGGTCCTCGCGCCCTTCCACGCGCTCCCCCTCGATGCGGCCCGGGCCGTCACCGACGCCGCCGCCGGCGCCCCGCTCCTCGTCACCGGCGACGGATACCGCCTCTTCCGAGAGCAGTTCCAAGGAGCCCTCGGCGACGCCACCATCGCCGACGAGTCCTTCGACCTACCCACCGGCGCCGCCATCGGTCACGAAGGCCGCCGCGCCTTCCTCGCCCGGGGCCCCGACAACCCCGCCCTCCTCGAGCCCCTCTACGTCCGCCCCTCCGACGCCAAGCTCCCCGCTACCCCTCTCAGGATCCCGGGACGCTAAACAGTGTCACCTGGAGCGCGATCCACGGCGCGATCTGGCCTCGCTTTCTCCGCGGCCTGCTCGCCTATGAAAGATAGGCTCCGCGGGCTGCTCGAAACCGAGACCATCTCGCTTGTGTCTCACGCTCCATGCAACACTGTTTAGGTTTGCTCATTTGCTCGTTTCACGAAGAAGGAGTCGCCATGCCGTCGTTCGATGTTGTTTCGAAGCTCGAGATGCACGAGGTGGACAACGCCGTCCAGCAAGCCAAGAAGGAGGTCACGCAGCGCTACGACTTCCGTGGGGCCGATGCGGACATTGAGAAAAACCAAGATGGCATCGTCATCACGGCCAACGGAGAGGGCCGGGTCGATGCGGCGTACACGGTGCTTCAGGAGAAGCTGGTGAAGCGCAAGGTCTCTCTCAAGTCCCTCGACGCCCAGGCGAATGAGCCCGCCGGTGGACGGACCTTCCGTCAGCTCGTGAAGCTGAAAGA
>QMMC01000061.1 GCA_003647065.1 Deltaproteobacteria bacterium
ATTCAGGTGGACCCCGAGCTCGTCACCACCGTCATCGAGAACCTCATCTGTAACGCCTTCGAGGCCATGACCGCGGAGGCACCGTCCCCGGCGCCGGCACCGTGCGCGTCTCCGGCGTGCGTCGCGGCGTTGCGGTTCACATCACCGTCGCCGATCAGGGACCCGGTATGAACGCCCGTGTCCTGGGGCAGGCGCGCCTGCTCTACTTCTCCACGAAAGCATAGGGTAGCGGCCTCGGCCTCGCCTTCGCGGGTCGGGTCGCCGAGGCCCATGGCGGCGAGCTGCGCATCGAGTCCGTCGAGGGCGAAGGGACCACCGTGACCCTCATCCTCGCCGCTTGATCTCGCTCGTCCGAGCGAAGTTCGGGGACGGTATAAACTTTCTCACTTTCGCAGCGCGAAAGTGAGAAAGTTTATACCGTCCCCCTCATGACCACTCGACATTCGGTACTGATCGTCGACGACGACCCCGCGGTTGGGGCGTCTCTCTTCCGGCTGCTCAAGCAGGCGGGCTACGACGTGCGCCATGAGGCGAGCGGCGCTGCGGGTCTCAAGGCCGTGGCCGACGCGAACTTCGACGTCGTCATCTCGGACATCCGCATGCCCGGCATGGACGGTATGGAGCTCCTCGAGGCGCTCCGGGATCACGACCGGTCGCTCCCGGTCGTCATGCTGACGGCTCACGGCACCATCAAGCTCGCCGTCGAAGCCATGCGCCTCGGCGCGAAGGACTTCCTCACCAAGCCCTTCGAGCGGGAGGCGGTGCTCTCCGTCATCGATACGGCCCTGCGCGCCACCGAAGTGGCCCAGAATGCTCCGCCGGAACTGGCGAGGGGGTCGGGCGGTCTCGTCGGCTCGTCGAAGGTGATGGCCGAGTGCCTCTCGCTGGTGGACCGGGCGGCGAAGGGCCCGGCGATGGTATTGGTCACGGGTGAGTCGGGGACCGGCAAGGAGCTGGTGGCCCGGGCGATCCACGACCGGAGCGGCAGAAGCGACGGACCCTTCATCCCGGTGCACTGCGCGGCGGTGCCGGCCAACCTCATCGAAAGCGAGCTCTTTGGCCATATGAAGGGCATCTTCACCGACGCGACGGCGGATCGACCGGGGCGGGTCGAGCTCGCCGAAGGTGGCACGCTCTTCCTCGACGAGGTCGGCGACATTCCCCTATCGACCCAAGTGAAGTTGCTCAGGCTCTTGGCCAACAGGGAGTACACGCCCCTCGGCGCGACCTCGGAGCGCAAAGCCGATGTGCGTTTCGTCGCCGCGACCCATCGTGACCTAAACGCGATGGTCGCCGAGGGGACCTTCCGGGAAGACCTCCTTTTTCGCATCAACGTGATCCCGGTGCACCTGCCGCCGCTCCGGGATCGCGACGGAGACATCGCGGAGTTGGCCCAGCACTTTCTCAGGGAGATCGCCGAGACCAACGGGCGCTCCGGCATGAGCTTCAGCGAAGGGGCCCTCGCGGTCCTCGGGGCCCACTCCTTCCCGGGCAATGTGCGTGAGCTCGCGAACCTGGTCGAGCGCCTGGTCATCTTCACGGACGCCGACACCATCGAGGCCGCCGATGTCGAGGGCCATCTCGGCGAGTCCCGACCTTCATCTCCCCCGGCCGCGCCGGATGATGGCGGAACCCTCGCCGAGCAAGCGAAGGCCACCCGATTCCGAGCCGTCACGAACGCCCTCGCGCGGACCAAGAACAACAAGACCCAGGCGGCGCGCTTGATCGAGGTGTCCCGCCGCACGCTTCATAACATCATCGACGAGATGAAGGCCGAGTAGACCCGCGGGCCTCACTCGTCCGAGTCGAGGTAGCGGTAGAACGACGCGATGGTCTTGCCGTCTTCGATGCGTCCGTCGTGGATCATCGCCCGGATGTCGTCGACGCTCAGCGCGTGCACTTCGATGTCCTCGGTGTCTTCGAGCTTCTGGCCGACCTCCTCGAGGCCCGTCGCGACGAAGACGTGCATGCGCTCGTTACAGAATCCGGGGGCGGTGAAAAACTCGGTGAGCTTGGCGATCGATGCGGCGCGGTAGCCGGTCTCTTCGATGAGCTCCCGGCCGGCGCAGGCCGCCGGGTCTTCGCCGGCCTCGAGGGTGCCGGCGGGGATCTCCCAGAGCTGGCGCCCGACGGCGAAGCGGCGATTCTGGATGAGCACCAGGCGCCCATCGTCGAGGATGGGCACGATCGCCACCGCCCCGGGGTGGACGAGCATGTCTTTGTACTTCACCCCGCCGCTGCGCTTCGGCACGGCGACCCGGTCCATGTAGAAGCGCTCTCCGGTCCAGGTGCGTTCGCGATCCGCCATGGGCGCAGCATAGTGGGTGCTGGGCAAACCTGGGAGCGCCGATCGAGAAGGATCAGGGTTCGACGACGGTCGCCCCCGGGGCGACGTTGATCCCCGGGTTGACGGGGGATTCCCGGACCATCGGTGTACCGGTGGTGGTTGGTGCTACGGGCGTCGGGGCTCTCACCCGGGGCGCAGCCCGGGCTGCTGCGAGGTTTCGCTCGAGCTCGGCGATGCGGCGGTTGGCTGCGCTCAGCTGAACCTCGGCCTGAGCCTTGGCACGTTCGGCGGCGGCGAGGCGGCGTTCGAGCTCGCCGCTCTGGGCCCGGGCCCCGGCGAGCTGCCCGCGGAGGGTGCTGGCCTCGGCGGTCAGGTCTGCGATGCGCCGCCGTTCGCGCTCCCCCTCGGCACGCAGAGCCGCGAGTTCGGTTCGGAAGCCTTCGACGCGCGTATTGAGCTCGGAGACGTGGCGCTCGCTGGTCGCCAGGGTTCGCTCGGTGCGGCCGAGGCTGTCCCGGGTTTGCGTGAGGTCAGAGCTCAGGCTCTCGTTGCGCTGCCGCGCGGAGCCCAAGCGGTCCCGGAGGCTCAACACCCGGGCCCGTTCACCTCGCAGCCCATCGCGGACGGCGGTCAGGTCGCCTTCGGTCTCGGCGAGGCGGCCGGCGAGTTCTTCGCGGGTCTGGTCGCTCTCTTCGTATTCGCGGCGGGCGTTGGCGACGTCCGACTCGAGGGCCCGGCGCCGCCCCTCTTCGAGGATGAGGCTGTCCCGGGTCTCCGCGGCTTCGATGCGTGCTTGCACCGCCTCGAGCTCCTGGACCCGGGTCTGCTGGCCGAGGATGTAGACCACCGCGCCGAAGGTGATGCCGAGGGTGAGGAGCAACGGGCCGAGCCACCGCACCAGCCGGAGGGCGCGTCGGCGGCGGTCTTCGGGGCTGGTCAGGACCTCGAGCTGTTCCGCGAACTCCTCCGCCGTCGGCCGGTCGTCCGGCTTCATGGCCATCCACCGCGCGAAGTGAGGCTTCAGGAACTTGAGCTTGGGGTCGAAGGGCGGGTCCGGCTGCTCCCGGGCACGGTGTGCGATGAAGCTCTCGATGGCGCCGGCGGCGACGTCGTCCTGGGAGTCCGGCTCGAGGGAGTTGCGCAAGGCGAGGGCGAGGGAGAAGACGTCGGCTTTGCTGCCGATCTTCTCGGTCTTCGGCACGTCGGCGAATTGCGCGGCGACCTCCGGCGCAAAGTACGTGGGCGTGCCGGCGACGACCATCTCGGCGTCTTTGGCCGCGACTCCGAGGTCGAGGAGCACCGGCAGTACGCCTCCGGCGAAGGCGAAGCCCGGCAGGTCCGCGAGGAAGATGTTGTCGGGTTTGACGTCCTGGTGGCGAATGCCCGCCTCGTGCATCGTCCCGAGGGCCCGGGCGAGGGGGCCGAAGATGTCCCGGGCTTCCCGCCGGGTGAGTGGTCCCCGGGCGATGCGCGCGTCGAGGGTCTCTCCCTCGTACCAGGGCATGACGAACCACAGGCGACTCTCGTGCCAGCCGTGGTCTTTGAACTGCACCACCGAGGGGTGGAAGACGCTGGCGATGATGTGCAGCTCGCGAAGCGCCGACTGCTTCGCCGTCTCGGAGAGGGAGGCTTGGTGCAGGAGCTTGAGCGCCACGACATGCCCGGGCACGTCCTTGTCGGCGGCGCGGTAGACGTCGGCGAAGGAACCGGAGCCGACGCACTTTTCGATCTCGTAGCGGACTCCGATCATCGTGCCCGCGTCGAGGGGCTTGCGTTGGTCGTCGGGGTCGATGCGCAGGCTGCCCTTCGGCAGGTCGAGGGAGAAGGCCTCGAGGAGGGTCTGACCGATGCGTCCGCCGGCGGTGACCGCGGCCTCCGATACGATCCCCCGGGCCCTGAGCAGCGCCGCCGAGAGCTCCCTCTCGACCTCTGCTTCGTCGCGGCCGAGGACGTGGGCGATCTCCGGAGGGCTCAGCTCTCGGGCGTAGCGCAACTCGAGGAGCTCCTGGGCGCTGCCGGTGATGGCCTCTCGGAGCCGACTCAGGACCACCGGGCTGGTGCTCGCCGTGCCCCGCGGCGTGAGCCAGGGGAGGCGCTTGCGCCGGACGCTGGCGGTGCCATCGAGGCCTTCCCGGGGGTGGGTGGCGATCTCCCGGGCGAGGCGGTAGAGGTTGGCCCGGATCCCCGGGGGTCGGGTCAGCTCCTTGGCCCCCTTGGCCGCGGCGACCGCTCGAAGCTCGGCGAGGGCGCCGTCGGCGGCGGCCACGTCACCGACACGGGTTGCGAGGTACTGGCGCAGGGACGCCTCGTAGTGCTTGAAGGCGCGGCCGTGGAGCACGTCCACCACGGTCTCGTCGACGCCGGAGATGCGGGCGATCGACTGAGCCGCCAGCTCCAACATCGGTCGCGCACCCTCTTTGGGGGCCTGTGCCATCGCCCGTGTCACGTTCTCACCACCCAGCCACAGACGCAACAAGCACCCCTGGCCATTCAATCCCCGGAAAAACTGCTGTCTCGTCCGCTCCCGGGGGGTCGCCATGCCCCTTTACAAGGAGGGGCATGAGGCGGATCGTACCGGCCCCCTCATGAGAAAGCGGAGTTTCTGATGGACCTCGACCAGATGAAGATCATCGTCACCGGCGGAGCTCAGGGCATGGGCGCCCACTTTGCCAAGCGTATTGCCGAAGCCGGCGGCCAGGTCGCCGTTGGCGACGTTCAGGAAGATGGCCTCGCCGCCCTCGCCAAGGAGTGCGAAGGGCTGCCCGGCAAGGTGCACGTCCGGAAGCTCGACGTCGCGAGCGAAGACGAGTGCATCGCCTTCGTAGGCTGGGCCCACGAGACCATGGGCGGCCTCTCGGGCCTGGTGAACAACGCGGGCATTCTCCGCGATGGGCTCCTCGTCAAGAAGGACCGGGAGACCGGCGCCATCAAGAAGATGACCATGGAGCAGTGGCAGCTGGTCATCGACGTCAACCTCACCGGCGCCGTGATGATGGTCCGGGAGACCGTCGCCAAGATGGCCGAGACCGGTGAGAAGGGCGTCATCGTCAACATGAGCTCGGTCGCCCGCCACGGTAACCGCGGCCAGTCGAACTACACGGCGGCCAAGTCCGCCCTCGCCGCGAACACCGTGACCTGGGCCCGGGAGTTCGGCCGCTTCGGCATCCGCGTGGGCGCCATCGCCCCGGGCATGATCGAGACCCCGATGACCGCCGGCATGAACGACAAGGCCCGAGCGGGCCTGGTCAAGGCCGTGCCCGTGGGCCGCATCGGCGTGCCCGAGGACATCTGGCGCGCCGTGAAATTCGTCATCGAATGCGACTACTTCAACGGCAAGGTCATCGACGTCGACGGCGGCCTGGCCATGTGAGGTACGGGAAGCACCCGATTCGCGCTATGCTTGTCGGGTGCTTCGAGTTGTACCCTTCGCTTCCGCGCTGATGATCGTCCTGTCTGGGGGCCTCGGCGCCTCGGAAGCGGCGGCCCAGTACAACCTCTCCTACGACGGCGGCGACGCCGGCATGTTGCATTGCGACCTAATGGTCGAATGCGGGGACGGCTTCGAGGAGTGCTCGGACGGGCAGCTCTGCGGTGGGGTTGGCTCCCGCGGTGGCGACATGACGGTGCCCCAGTATTGCCACTACGCCGAAGAGAGCTTCGTCTGTTGTAATCCCAGGGGGCCGGAGTCGGGGAGAAACGACTGCCTGCTCTTTCACACCCCGGATGGGGCGGACCCGGCCCTCGTCGCCCGGGGCGACTGTTTGAGTGCCGCCACCGACCGAGGCGTATGCAACTACCCCCTCGTTTCGGAAGCGGACGGCACCCCCGAGACCTTCACCTTCTGCGCCGAGGCGCTGGAAGACGCGGAGGCTTGGATTCGCCCCTGCATGACCGCCCCGGACGGTACGCCGGTTGAGCACTGGGACTACGGGGACTGCGACGAGGACGGCGTGACCAACGGTGACGAGTTCTTCGTCTTCGGTTGCAAGCCCTGCGACGACCGGAATCTGCCCGACCCCGACACCGGCAATTGCGGCCCTCCGCCCATGCCGGACGCAGGCACGGATGGGGGCCTCGACGCGGGCGCAGACACGGGCGTCGGCCCCGATGCGGCAGCGGATAGCAGCATTGCCCCTGATGCGACGCCCGGCGTCGACTCGTCCGAAGACACCGGCACCTTCCGCGGGACCGGCGGCTGCACCTGTCGCGCGGCGGGGTCGACGCCGAGCGACGATGGCGCGCTGCCGGTCGGGCTCTTCGTCGCGGCGCTGACTGGCCTCGCGTTCCGGTTCAGGTCCAGCCGTAGAGGGGGCAGAGGACTCTGAGAATCACGATGATGATGATGGCGCTCAGGATGTTCAGCATGAACCCCGCGCGGATCATCGTCGGCTGATCGATGCGGCCCGTGCCGTAGGCGATGGCGTTGGGGCCCGTCGCGACGGGCAGCATGAAGGCGCAGCTCGCGGCGAGGCCCACCGCGAGGACCGGGGGGATCGGTGACACGCCGAGCTCGACCGCGATGGCGATGACCAACGGCGAGAGCATGTTGCTCGTTGCGGTGTTGGAGCAGGTCTCCGTGAAAAAGATCGTGAAGAAGGTGACGATGACCACCAAGGTCCAGAGGTCCGAGACCCCGGTGAAACTCACGAAACCCCGGGCGATGGCTTCGGCGAGGCCCGTCGCGAACATCTGCCGCCCGAGGCTGATGCCGCCGCCGAAGAGCATGATGAGGCCCCAGTCGATCTTGATGCCGTCGTGCCACGGCAAGACGGGCTCTTTGCCGCCGGTGTCCGGGACGAAGTAGAGGAGCGAGGCGGCGATGATGGCGACCCCGCCCCCGGGGAGCAGCTTCTTGATGGTATCGGCGCCCGGGAGGTCAGCGGCGTGGAAGAGCCCGGGGGTCATCCATCCGACGACGGCGATGCCGAAGCTGATGGCGGTCACCACCTCGCCCCGGGTCCAGGTCCTGGCCACGGCGCCGCCCTCGCCGGTTTGGGCCGGCAGACGCATCGTGATGGGGGGGTGCTTCCATTGAAAGAGCACGAAGGTCACGCCAACCAGGACCACCGCGGTCGGGAAGCCGACCGAGACCCAGTCGAAGAAGGAGAGCTCGATACCGTGGTCTTCGAGGAAACCCATCGCGATGAGGTTCGGCGGGCTGCCGACGGGGGTGCCGAGGCCGCCGAGGGACGCGGCGTAGGCGACTGCGAGGAGGCTCCCGCTGGTCGCGCTTCGGCTCTGGCCTTCTCCGTCGTCCTTCAACAGGCCGATGAGAATCGGCAGGAGGATCGCCGTGGTCGCCGTATTGCTGATCCACATCGAGAGGATCATGCCGGTCACCATGAAGGCGAAACGCACCCGGGCGGGGCGGCCGCCGATACCTTTCATCGAGACCATGGCCAGGGCGATTCGCCGGTCGAGGCCGTGGCGCATCATGGCCCGGGCGATCATGAAGCCGCCGACGAAGAGGAAGAGCAAAGGGTCGGCGTAGGGCGCGAAGGCGCTCTTGGCGTCCGTGACGTCCGCCATCACCATGACCGGGGCGATGAGCAGCGCGGTCACGGCGATGGGCACCACTTCGGTCACCCAGAGGACGATCACTGCCGCGAAGATCGCCGCGAGGCGGTGGGCCTCGGGGCTGAGGCCTTCGAGGGGGACCAAGAGCAGCCCGACGAAGAGGATCGGCGCGAGGAGCGCCGCTCGGCGCCGGAGGGGGCCCGGACCCGCGGGGCCTCGGGACTCGGGTTCAGGCTCGTGGGCGCGTTCCGTCACGAGCCCGGCACGGTATCACCTGCGCCCGGTCGACGGTGGTCGGTCGCCCGCGGGGGCGTGGCGAGATCGACACAGAGCAAAAGGGTGGGGCGGGAAAAAGCCCATCATTTCCATGTGGCACAGGGCGTGCGGAGCTCTCTTCAACGTGTTCACCCCCGAAACTTGCGCCTGGATCCCAAATGCCCAAAGTTGAAGCGAAGATGTCGCGTCTCCTCGAGGTCACTCTTGTCATTGCCCTGCTCGCCACGGTCGTCGGCTGCGACGACCCGACGGCTGGCGCCTTGGGCCCCGCCGAAGGCACCACGCCGGTCGTCGCCCCGGAGCCCGAGCCGGCCCCCGTCGAGCGCGTCGACAGCCGTCCGCCGCCGATGGATCGCCCGGTCGACCATTGGACCGGGGGGGAGCTCGCGGGGCAGGTGGACGCTGCCGGCGCCTCGGGGCGGGCTCAGGTGCTCCTCGACCTCGGCGACGACTGGACGCCCTACATCTTCAGCGAGCGCGGCAACGAGTCCGAGCCCGTCGTCGAGAATACCTATCGGGAGACCTACCTGGCCCTCGCCCGGGGAGAGTTTCCCGAGGACCACCACGGCGACCGCGCTCGTCGCGACAAGTACCTCGAGCTCTACGGAATTACCCCGACCCTGAGCCTGCTTCGGGAGCGTTTCCGCACCGTGGCGGCCCTCGAATGCGCCGAGAGCCTCGACCTCACGGACCTCGCCGAGTTCGGCGGCTTCGTCTCGTATCGCAACAACGACCGCGCCCGACGCGACTCGCGGCAGTTCCGCATCCTCGAAAATCAGGTCACCCGGCTGCTCGATGCCGCCGGTGTTTCGTCCGTCGACGAGCTCGATACCGAAGCCCTCGACACCCGCGACGCCCGGCGTATTGCGGCCTATCGGGAAGACGCGCCGACGGCCCTCGCAGTGAAGGCGGCCCAGGCGCGCCTCGAATGCGAAGGCTTCATGGAGGGCAAGGGCACTCCCACCCCGGGCGCCCTCGACTGGACCACCCACGAGGCTCTCGCCGAGTTCGAGCGCCGTCACCGCGTATACGGTTGGGGCTATATCGGGCGGGACACCCTCGCGGTGCTGCGCCGGGCCCCTCTGGAGAACGAGCGGGAAGCCGTGCTCCGCATTCTCACCGAGCGGGCCGTGCATTCGGCGGGCTTCATCGAAGATGGCAGCACGTCGATGGTCCGCGATGTGCCGCGCACCTACCAGGGCGCCGACGGGGCGGACCACCCCATCCCGAACCTCGAAGCAGACATTCGGGAGGCCATCATCACAGCGTTTGGCCTCCAAACCCCGGAGTCGACCCTCGCGTGGCTCGATGGACTCACGGGGCTCGATGACCCGGATCATGAGAACGTCGTCGCCGTCGATGGCCCGTCGCTGCCCGAGTATTACTCCGGCGAGATGGACCTCTTCGTTCAAACGGACCGCGGAGACGTTTGGTACGACTTCCCGTACTCAGCGGACGGCGGAGAGAACGTGCAGTCGGTGCAGCGGCGCCCGCGGTTGACGATCTTCACCCGGTACCGGGACCAGAACATCCCCCTCGCCCGCTTCGGGACCACCATCGGCGGTTGGCGCAGCGAGCAAATCGACGAGACGGTGATGTGGAAGTACAAGAACTCACCGCCCGGGCCGCGCATGTGGGGACGCATCGTCGCCGCCCCCGTGTGGTTGCCGCCGGACGGCGCCACCGACCGGTCGCTCCTGACCCGTAACCCGCGGGGCCGCGGGGCCGAGCGCTTCCAGGTGAATTATCACGAGACCGGCCCGAGCTATGCGTCGGCCTACGGCCTCGTCGCGGCCTACCACCAGAAGTTCCTCGAGACCGCAGACGGCAACATCCGCCTCGGCGGCGATGAGGGCATCCGGACCCACGGCTCAGTCGACTACATGTCGATCATGCGGCGCCATTCCCACGGCTGCCATCGGCTGCACAATCACATCGCGGTGCGCCTGATGAGCTTCGTGCTCGCCCATCGTCCCCACACCCGCGAAGGACAAGACCTGCTCTCCTATCGCCGCGTGCTCGAGCACGACGACAACGAATACCATATGGAGATCAACCAGCGCGGCTACGTGTTCCGCCTGGACGACCCCCTCCCAGTGACCGTCCTCGAGGGGCGTATCCGCGGAACGACCCAGACCCCCGTCGAGCACCCCGTGCCGAAGTGGGACGAAGAGGTAGGCGCGTATCTCATGCCCGACGGGGGCGCCGTGCTCGTGGCCCGCGACGGCACCCTGACCCCGACCACGCTTCCCGAGCCGGACGGCGGCGTCGACGCGGACGCCGGGGTGCCTCTTCCCGCCGAAGACATGAGCGCCGAGCAGCTCATGAACGCCCTGCCTCTCTGATTCGATGGCTCTCGAAACTCCGACCGGGGGCGGGCGCGTTCTCTTGACCCGGGCCTCCGTCTCGGAGGACGCCGTCGTCTACGACGTGGCGTTGAACGGGCCCGACGGAACGTGGCTCGGTACCTCTTCGATCGACATCGCCACGGGGCAACTCGAACTCGGGCCCTTCACCGGCTCCGGTGAGGCTCCCGGCTGGCTCGTCGAATCGGCACGGACGTTCCTTCGCACGGTGTGGTCTCAGCGCAAGAAAGAGAACCCGCCGGTGTGGCCGCGGAGAGTCCGCCGCTGGCGAGCGCCGAAAGGCGCTTGAAGCAGACCTCTCTGGCGATGCCGGCGTGGCCGGCCGGTCGTGGGTCAGCGCATGAGCCAGCCGAGGGCCGCGGTGACGGCTGCTGCGCCGAGCAGCCAGAGCCCGAAACGCAGCCCCGTGATCGCTCGCGCCTTGGGCGCCGCAAACGCGATCTCTCGCACCGTTTTTCGGTCCGCGTCGACGAGGAGCAGTCCGTGTACGTCGAACGCTCGTTCGTATTCGAGGAGCTGTCGTCGGGTTGGGCCGTGGGTGATCCGGGGCGCCTTTTTGCCGGTCTTCACTTCGGCGAGGTAGCGCCGGCCACGGCGTTGGGTGAGGAGGTCCCCGCGGACCTCGACCGTGAGAGGCTCGCCGTCGACCCACACGCGCACCTCTGCTTTTGGCTGGCGGGCCACGATTCGGTGCCCGAGGCCCTCGAGGAGCCCCTCTGCCTCGCGCTCGCCAGCGACCGCGTGGAGGGCTCGCTTCTGGGACCGGCGGCGCGGCCGGGCGTCATGGAGGTGCAAACGTGCCGTCTGGACCAGCAGAGCCGCGCAGATGATCGTGAGCAGGACCCACGGGAACTCGATCTGATCCACTAGGCCATGGCGCCCTATGGACTCGAAACGGTCAAGAGATCCGCGACACTGGGCCTCGCTCGCGTATCGCCTTTCAAACGCAATACATGCCTTCAATCAAACCCTATAGACCAGGCCACTCCGGAGCCGAGGTTGGGTCCCTGAACGCGGCTATCCCCACTCTCTATGAGCCCAAGTGCTTGGAATTGCACGCATTGTGGACTCCCTGTGGAAAGCTGTGGATAACTCTAGGGTCCCGCTGTGGATAAAAAAATGCATTTGAGGTGCCTTTTGTTGTTGCACTGAGCGCCAGGTTCGGGCATAAACACTCTCGGAAGGTCGCGATACGGGAGTTCGCGGGTTTTCACGGTCGTAGAAGCCATTCGGGCGCTGCGGCAGGCCAAAGAGGGAGCGGGGCCAAATCGCTCACTTCGAGGTCGGCCGAGTCACTCAGATTCGGGGGTCCACTAAGGCCTTCGGGAAAGAGCGGCACAAAAGGCGTGTCGGACGTAAAGGTGGCAACACCTGAGCGGACGACGAACCGGGGTAAACATGGTTCCTCTCTTTCAAACGAGAGGTCATGCCCGGGGGCGGTGGTGGAAGACACCCGGCCTGTGGCCTAGGTGTGCCCTTCGCGGGGCGCGCGGTAAAGCAGGGTCTTGGTTGATTGTCGCGAACGGGGTACCCCATCCAGGGCCTCGGGAGGGCGGTTGATGACGAGGGTGTTCGGGAGTGCCGGAGCATGGGGCTCTATTGCATCGTTTTGGTGTGGTTCCTCATGGGTCGGTTCCTGGCAGGCGGGTCCTTCATTGGATTCGTCGCCCAAGGTTGCGTGAGAGCGCGGCCGGGGATCGGAGAACCGCGGATGTGTCCGCGGGTCGTGTTGCATTGCAGAAGCTGATGAGCGGTGTTTGGCTCTCGAGCTCTCGACGGTGAAAGCCACGAGGGGGAGCGAGTCTAGCGGAGGGTCTTCGGGTCCACGTGAAAGGCGTCGATGTTTCGGAACGGACCGCGCGGTCCGGGTCGGGCGCACCCTCACAAGGGGTCTTGTTAGTGGAAGGCGTTCTGGTTTGTGGAAACCATTGCCCCTCACGGGTCGGTGATGAAAGCAGGCTAGGCCGAGCCGAAAGAAGGAGCGAAACCTGAAAGGGGGACGGTCTGGAGGTCGGGGAGGCGACGGAGCGTCAGAGGTTCGGCTGGACTGTCGGCACCATGGGATGACAAATCTCGGGTGTTCGGAGGCTGGCACGCCAAAGCGGGGTGTTCCGCGTGAACGGAACAGTCCATCGGGGAGTTGTCGAGCTTCGGTTCGAAGGCAAAACCGGTAGTGGCGCGAGACGTGGTTGCTCGTCTTTGAAAATAGAAAAATGTGGACTGCACGCGTCGACACGACGCGCCTTTAGCGTCGCTCACCGAGGGCTCCTCACGGAGACCTGAGGATTAGGGCGGACTAGCTGAGGAGAAAGCGGACGGCATCGTTGGTGCGAACGTTCGTGGAGCTCTTGGGCGAAGAGGGTGCGGGAGCTTCGAAGGAACCCTGGCAAGGGTGACATCGGAGCTACACTGAGGGGCTTGAACCTTTGGGACGGTTGTACGGCGTGAGGCGTTTCGGAACGATTGGCGGGTACCCCTTAAACAAGGGTGTTCGTTCACCGTTCCTGGCAAAGCGGATAAACCGTGAGTCCCCTGCTTTCGGGTAGGTGGCGGCGGCAATCTCTTTCGGGTGGGAATCCGGGTGAGATGTCCGGGGAGCGACATGAAACGTCAGATATCGGACGGTAACGGGAAAGGCTGCCTCGAGGCACGACAGAGATGTCGGGTATGAGGGGGGTCGGTACGTACGAGGCGCTTTTAGGGGTGCTAGACGAAGGTACATCGGTACACGATCGGTCGAAGCTGGTGAGGGCGAACAGTCCTCGTCAATCTGCTGCGCTCGTGACCCGCGCGAACGGGTTATTCAGGCAAGAGGTGAGAGCCTCGCGCTGACAGCGGCGCAATCGAGTAGAAGTCCACACTAAGACGAACACGCTGGCTGCGACGTAAACGTAGTCAGGTGGTGCGGGGCCGCGAAAATCGGTCCGAATCTCGAAAAGATTCATCCGCACAAGCAGACACTTCCAAAAGAGGCGATCCGGAAACGGGTCGCCTCTTTTTTATTTAATTCCCAACGAAAAGGCGTCGAGAGTGGGGCCCGTAAGCGGCCGCGCGACGTAGTCGCTTCGTTGGTGCTCCGTTGGCGTGTGGGAGTGTGCTCGGGCCGGACCTGGTTCCGGCGTCGTAGCAACGCTATTGTTGGCTATCCCCTCCATGAGCTCATCACGATCCATTCTTGCCGCTCTCGTTGTGGTTCTCTTTTCGGCCTGCGGCAGTCGCGGACCCCTCGAGCTGATTCCTCCTGCTGATTCGGGCACCCGAGGCTTCGACGGGGGCCTCGACGGCGCCGTGGACGGCGCCGTCGATGGCGCCGCCGATGCGAGCCCCGATGGCGGCCCCGACGCCGCGCCCGATGCGGGGCCAACGTGTCCAGGGTTCTTCGTCGAGTGCGACGGCGCCTGCGTGGATCCGCGGTCCAGCCTCGATCACTGCGGCGGTTGCGGCAACGCCTGTGGCGATTCGGCGTTCTGCCTCGAGGGGGCCTGCTCGGCGACCTGTCCGCTGTCGATCTGCGGCGGCGAATGCGCTGACCTCGCCACGAGTCCGGTCCACTGCGGCGAGTGCGGCAACGAGTGCGGCGACACCGGCTTCTGCCGCGACGGGTCGTGTCGCGACACCTGCCCTGCGCCCCTCGACCGGTGCGCTGGAGAGTGCATCGATGTGGCCATCGACCCCGCGAACTGTGGCGGCTGCGGCGTGGTCTGCCCCGCGGACCAGGTATGCGGTCTCGGGGTCTGCTCCCTCAGCTGCCCCGCGGGCACGACCAACTGTGCCGCATCCTGCGTAGACACCGCGACCAACGTGACCCACTGCGGCGGCTGCGGGATCATCTGCGGCTCCGAAGACACGTGTCGTACCGGGCGCTGCATCCCCGTTCGGGACCTCACCGACGCCGACGGAGATACCATCGTGGACCTCGACGAAGACGCAGCGGACCGGACGGACACGGACGGCGACGGTACGCCGGACTTCGGGGACCTCGACTCCGACGGGGACGGCTACCCCGACGCTCGCGAAGCCGGAGACGCCGACCCCGGGACGCCGCCGGTCGACAGTGACCGCGACGGGACGCCCGACTTCCGCGACCTCGATTCGGACGCCGACGGCTTGAGCGACGCTGAGGAGGCGCGGCGCCCGTGTCTCGACCCGACACGCAACGACACCGACGGTGACGGTCAAAGTGACCTCGCCGAAGTGACCGCAGGGACCGACCCCTGCGACCCGGGGAGCCGCATTCCGGAGTTCTTCTTCATCTTGCCGACGGATGATCCCGGCGGCGAGTCTGCCGAGACCCTGACCTTCGACACCAACATCCGGAAGGCGGACATTCACTTCAGCGTCGACACCACGGGCTCGATGGGCGGCGAGATCAACAACCTGCAATCGTCGCTCACCTCCCTGGTCATCCCGGGAATCCAGATGGCCATCATGGACACGGCCTTCGGCGTGAGCGAGTTCGAAGACTTCCCCGTCGGCTCCTTCGGGAATCCATCGTGCCGCGGCACGTCGGACCTTCCGTTTCGCCTCTTGTCTCAGGTCACGACCGACATTGGCCGGGTGGCGACGGCCATCGATCGCCTCGACATGCCCCTCGGCTGCGGCAGCGACCTGCCGGAGTCGGGCTTCGAGGCGGCGTATCAGATCGCCGCTGGGGGCGGAGTCAGCTGGTCCGGGGGCGCGGTGCCTGCGTTCACCGGAGACCCCACGACGCCCGGGGGAGGCACCCTCGGAGGCGTCGGGTTCCGCGACGGTGCCTTCCCCATCATCATTCACATCACGGATGACGTGTCCCACCTGCAGTCGGACTACGCCGGCGCGGGCATCACCGGCGCCCACAACCAGTCCGAGGCGGTGGCGGCTCTAAACGCCCTCCGGGCGCGCATGATCGGCATCGCGAGTCGCAGCGTCGCTCGGCCTCATCTCGAAGAGTTGGCCATCGCGACCGACGCCGTCATCCCCCCGGACGCCGCCGGAAATTGCCTGACCGCCGTCGACGGTGCTCCTCGGCCCCCGGTGATGCTGCCCGATGGAACCATGGGTTGTCCCCTCGTTTTCGACGCCCGTGAGAACGGCTCGGGGCTCTCCGCAACACTCGTCGACGCGGTCTCTACGCTGGTTACGGCGATCCGTTTCGACACTGTTTCTGTAAGGGTGGTCGGCGATCCAAACGGTTTCATCCGCGCCACGATTCCGCGCTCCGCGACGCCGCCTCCGGGAGCCCCGGCGCCCACCGTCGCCGACCTCGACGGGGACTCGGTCTTCGACTCGTTCGTTGCCCTGACGCCGGGCACCGTCGTGAGCTTCACCATCATCGCCTACAACGACACGGTGCCGCGGACGGACGTCGACCAGGTCTTCATGGTCCGCCTCCAGGTGATCGGTGACGGCATCACGGTCCTCGACGACAAGCCCGTCATCATCATCGTGCCGCGGGCCGGGGGTTGACGCCTGGCGGTTCGGGACGTACATTTGTCACATGTCATCGCGACAAATGTCTAGCTCGCCATCCGCGCGGCGAGAGGGCCGAAAGAAGGTGGTCGCCTTCCGCCGCCCCCCGCCGGCGAAGACCCTGTCGAAGAGAGTCTTTGGTGTCCCCACGATTGCGGACGACCCGGCGGAGGTCCAGAGACTCGTCCGCGGGGGTGTTGAGGCCTCGAAGCTAAAAGCTGTCCGCGACATGTACGGGCTTTCGCAGGAGGAACTCGCGAAGCTCCTCGGGGTGACCGCTCGCACGGTGATTCGGCAGACGAAAGCCAAGTCTCGCCTCGATCCAAAGGCATCGGATCGAACGGCGAGGCTCGTTCGCGTCTTCGATCGAGCAGCGGAAGTTCTGGGGGACGTAGGTCGCGCCAGGGAATGGCTGGGCGCGCCAGTCACGGCACTCGGGGGGGAGTGCCCTCGGTCCTGGCTGGATACCGATGCGGGAACCTCCGAGGTCCTACGAGTCCTGGGCAGGTTGGAACACGGCGTGTTCAGCTGAGGAATTAGCCCTCGATGGTCCAAGCGTACCGATTCTGTGATCGCGAGTGGGCCTCTTCTGCCATGAGCGGCCGGGGCGCCTTCGAGTACGGCGCGCGGTGGAACTCCAAAGGGACAACCCTGGCGTACACGTCGGGGAGCCGTGCCTTGGCCCATCTGGAAGTGCGCGTGCACGCCGCTCCGAATCTCGCCCCACGCACTCACATTTCGATGGCCGTCGACATTCCCGAGGACCTGATCATGTATCTCGACGCGTCCACCCTGCCGCCCGATTGGCGGCGCTACCCCGCTCCAAGAGACCTCGCCAAGTTTGGCGACGCTTGGGTGAGCGATGGAGAGTCCGCGGTCCTGGCGGTCCCTTCCGCCGTCGTGCCGGAAGAACTCAACTATCTCATCAACCCACAGCATGCCGACTTCAAGCAGATCGTCGTGGGTACGCCGGAGCCGGTCGTCTACGATCCACGGCTCTTCGTGGCTCTCCAGAGGAAGTGAGGGCTGAGGTGAAGCGCCGCATACTCTTCGCCCACGGCGCCGGGGCAGGGTCCCAGGCGCCATGGATGGTCGCGTGGGCCGGACGCCTCGGCACGCTCGGGAGCGTCACGACCTTCGACTATCCATATATGGCTGCGGGGCGGAAGTTTCCGGGGCCCTTCGGCGCGCTGATCGAGTCGCATGGCGACGAAGCCAAGGGCGCTCGGGGGCGAAGTCGCGCGCCCTTCGTCCTCGCCGGCAAGTCCATGGGCTCACGAGTCGGCTGTCACCTCTCCCTCGAGGTCCCCGTGTCCGCGTTGGTGTGCTTCGGTTACCCGCTGGTGTCGCCGAGCAAGAAGAAGACGGTGCGCGACGAGGTCTTGCTCAGCCTCGAGACGCCGATCCTCTTCATCCAAGGCACCAAGGACCGACTCTGCCCGCTGCCTCAGCTACGCGGCGTCATCGAACGCATGAACGCCCCGGTGACGGTTCATGTCGTGCCGGGGGGGGATCATTCTTTGCGCGTCGGAAAGCGCGACCTCGCCTCCCGCGGGGAGACCCAGGACGACGTCGATGGGCGAATCCTCGGCGCCGTCAGGTCCTTTCTGGATGAGCTCCCGTAGAGGGGAAACGAAGAGGCTCTACGGGGTGCAGGCTGCCGGATTGAAGGTCAGGTCACCGATCGCGATGCTGTGCTGGCCGGGGTCTGCGATGCTCATCGCTCCTTCGAAGTAGTCGACCTCGACGCGGTCGACGCGCCCGGAGAAGGTCACGACGACCGTCCCGTCCTCGGTCGCATCTCCTGCGTCGCCGGTCGCCCCCTGCACCGATGTCGGGCTCGGGGCGGTTTGGTAGGCGGTCGTCGTGAGCGAGGGTTCGACGAGGGTGGTGCCCAGGTATCCGCGGACCGCCAGGGCGTCCTGCCAGCTGACCCCATCGGTGTGCACGTCGACGTCGAAGATGTCGAAGGTCAGGTCGTCGACGGCCCCGCCGGGGAGAGCACTGAGGTCGAACTCTGCGTTGATTTGATCGGTGTTCGACGCGAAGTCCACGGTGACCTGCAAGGACTGGGTCGCCGAGCGTCCGGCGACCAGGGTCGAGGTGTCGTCCATGCCGGAGAGCGCGCCGGTGGCCCCACCGAAGCTGAAGTTGACGCTGCCGCCATTGACGGGAATGCGGTCCGAGAGTTCGCCGGCTTCGTAGTCTGCGTAGCCGAACCAATCGAGGACCGTGGGGCAGGTTGCTGCGACGCCGCCGTACCGGCTTCGCAGGGCCCCTTCGACCTGGAGGACCTCGGCGTCATCGAGGCGACGATCGTAGGCGATGACCTCGAAGAGATACCCCGCCGCGCGGTTACCGACGAAGGTGCGGTTGATGCCGTCCACGCGGCCGAGGATGTTGGGGTCGAGGCCTCCCGGGGTGGTGAAGAATGCCGTCTCGGCGCCGTCGATCCGGTAGCTCATGGCGTCGCGGGAGTCGAGGTCGGTTTCGTACGCCATGTAGCGCAGCACGTGGATGGTGCGGGCGGGGGTGGTTCGGACGTCGGTGTCGTAATCGGTCCAGGTTGCGTAAACCCCGAAGCGCTCACCTCGCGTGTCGAAGGTATTGTGATCGAAGCCCAGACCGTTTGCTCCGGAGTCCCCAACGCGGTGTTGGAAAATGGCACCGCCTCGATCCGTCATGCTGGTGAGCGCGCTGACGATGACGAAAGTCCGGCCGCTGTCGGGGGAGATCCCGAGGGCGTCTTCTCGAAAGAGTCTGCCGGAGCTCGCGTCGACCACGTCGAACCCGTCTTTGGTTCCGACGATCGGTCGGTTCGAAACCGCGTCTTGGGAAACGTGATTTCCAGCGCCGCTTTGGTCCTCCCACCAGCAGACATCGTCGCCGAGGAGCCCGAGGCCGCGGTCTCCCAGCAGCCAAAGAGCGATCCCGCCGGTGGGTAGTCCGAAGCTCGTGGCCGATGGCAGCGGGGCAGGGGTCGGCGCGACGCAGGATGGAAGCACGCACGCCGGATGGTCGGTGCAATCCGAATCGTCGCAGTCCGTTGCCCCGTCGCCGTCGTTGTCCAGGGTGTCTGCACACGCCTCGGGGCACTCGCCCACTCCGCGCCTCGTGGGGTTGTCGTCGTCGCAGTCCATGGCGGTGGGGACGCCATCGCAGTCGGCGTCGTCGGCGTTGGACCCTACGGCAGCGTCGGCGTCGTCGCAGTCCATGGCGGTGGGGACGCCGTCGCAGTCGGCGTCGTCGGCGTTGGACCCTACCGCGGGGTCGGTGTCGTCGCAGTCCATCGCCGCGGGAACACCGTCGTCGTCCATATCATCGTCGGTGCCGCTGTCGGTAGGGGTGCCGCTGTCGACGGGAGTGTCGCCGTCAGTGGATGCGCCGCTGTCGGTGGACGCGCCGCTGTCGGTGGGCTCGCTCGAAGAGGAACCGCAGCCCGGCTGAGAAGCCAGCAGCAAGGTGGAAAGAAGAGTTGCGAAGAGAAAGCTGAGAGATGCGTGCATGGTTGAATTCTCGAGGGCTGCAGGTGTGGGGCCACTGTCGGGGGGGGGCTGCGAAGGAGGAGCGCGTGGCAACGCTGTGCTCGGCCCCCCTCTCAACCCTCGGGGAGCTTCATCCACGAGTCCGCTTCAGCGCAAGCAACTCGCCGGCTCCTTCGCCGATAAGGCGCCATGCCCACCTTCTCACCGGCTGACCCATCGTTCCCCGAGGCCTGCGCCCGAGTCACCCCGCCCATCGACTTCCTCCGGGTCCGCGGCACCCTGCCCGGGAGTTTCGCCCGGGCCGTGGCCCTGGTGGGGACCCGGTCGGCGGACGAGGAGGCCCTCGGCTTCACGCGGCGCCTCGCCGCGGAGCTTGCCGAGGCCGGTTGCGTGATCGTGTCCGGGGGCGCCCGGGGCATCGACGCCGCCGCTCACCGGGGCGCCCTCGACGCGGGGGGCGTCACGGTCGCGGTCCTCGCGAGCGGCTTCGCTCCGCCCTATCCGCGGGGCCATGGGGCCCTCTTCGATGCCATCGTGGAGCGGGGAGGGGCGCTGGTTTCGGAGCTTCCGGACGGCACCCCGCCGCTCCGGGGACGATTTTTAGCTCGAAATCGCGTTATCGCCGCTCTCAGCCGTGTGGTGGTTGTGATTCAAGCTCCAATCCCATCCGGGGCCCTAAATACCGCCGCGACGGCCCGAAAACTGAAAATCCCAGTAATGTCGGTGCCTTCTGCCCCCTGGGACGTGAGGTCGAGCGGGACGCTGGCGCTCATCGCCGGTGGCGCACTCGTTTGCACTTCCGCACGAGATGTCTTATCGGTACCCGCTCTGAGTGGCCGGGACGTTACCGACGGACCGACCACGCCCTCTGAAAACATATGTGATTTCAGCGGTTTCGACCCGGTGGCCCGTCAGATTCTCCAGGATCTCGGGTCGCGCCCCAGGCATCCGGACGAGATCGCTGACCGGACGGGCCTCTCGGCTCGTGAGGTGCAGCAGGTGGTAATCCGACTGCTCCTCGAAGGCCTCGTCGAGGCCCGACCGGGTGGGAGGTTTCGGCTCAGCCGGAGCCCGTCGTACTAGAAGGAAGCAAATGGCCAAGTCGCTGCTCATCGTCGAGTCCCCCGCAAAAGCGAAGACCATCCAAAAGTACCTGGGCAAGGACTACGACGTCGTTGCCTCGAAGGGTCACATCAAGGATCTGCCCAAGAAGGGCGGGGTCGATCACGAAAACGGCTTTCAGGAGACCTACGAGGTCCTCGAAGAGCGCGGCAAGGGCGAGGTCGTCAAGGCCATCCGCAAGAAGGCCAAGCAGGTCGAGACCGTGCTCCTCGCGACTGACCCCGACCGCGAGGGTGAGGCCATCGCCTATCACCTCATGGAAGAGGTGAAGAAGGCCAACAAGAACGTCGAAGTCCACCGGGTGCTCTTCAACGAGATCACCAAGAAGGGCGTCGCCGAAGGCCTCGCCCACCCCCGGGAGCTCGACCAGAACCTCTACGAGGCCCAGCGCACGCGCCGGGTCCTCGACCGCATCGGCGGCTATCCCCTCTCGAGCCTCCTTTGGCGCAAGCTCGCCTTCGGGCTCTCCGCCGGCCGCGTTCAGACGCCGGCCCTCCGCATCATCGTGGACCGCCAGCATCTCATCGACGCCTTCGTGCCGGTCGAGTACTGGCTCGTCGACGCGTCGCTCAAGGCGGCGGACCGCCCGGGGTTCTCGGCGAACCTGATCAGCGTGGGCGGAGCGAAGCTCGAGAAGGTCAGCTCTCGGCCCGCCGCCAAGTCCGAGGACGAGGCGACCAAGTACGTCGATGACCTCAAGAAGGCGGACTTCGTGATCGACAAGATCGCGAAAAAGAAGCGCCGTCAGAAGGCGCCGGCGCCCTACATCACTTCGAAGCTCCAGCAGGACGCCTCGACGCGTCTGTCGATGGCGCCGAAGCGCGCCATGAGCGTCGCCCAGTCGCTCTACGAGGGCATCAGCTTCGGCCGGGGAAAGAACGCCGAGTCCGTC